>NZ_LCTZ01000002.1:3000000-3317500 GCF_001413955.1 Flagellimonas eckloniae
GCTGATGAGGAAATTGCACAGTATGATCCAAAAATTTTCTTGTTGTCTATGGAGGATTGGTATTTGCGCAGCAGATTTGAAGATGGTATTCAAAAAGGGGGCAGAATTACTTATGTATGGCTTTTTTCCATTATCGGAATTTTTGTGTTGTTGTTGGCATGTATCAACTTTATGAACCTGAGCACGGCACGCTCAGAAAAGAGGTCAAAGGAAGTTGGTATCCGTAAATCTATTGGTTCTCAGCGAGGACACTTGATCAACCAGTTTTTAAGTGAGTCTTTTTTGGTGGTTCTATTTGCGTTTTTGGTTGCTTTAGGCATAGTGTTGTTATTCCTAAATGGGTTTAACGAACTTTCCAGAAAGGAAATCAATTTTCCATGGGATAATCCTTTATTTTGGACCTTTTCTCTTCTTTTTGTAGTAGTGACAGCGCTTCTGGCGGGAAGCTACCCTGCCTTGTATCTTTCATCATTCCGTCCTGTGGATGTATTGAAAGGCACACATCAAACTGGTAAATATTCAGGTTTGCCGAGAAAAATCTTGGTGGTTGTCCAGTTTACCGTATCCGTTGCTTTCATAATAGGAACGGTAATCGTAATGCAGCAGATCAACCATGCCAAGAACAGACCTGTAGGGTATGACAAAGAGGGGCTGATACAAATACCCACTTTTGCACAAGATTTTGTTGGGAAGACCGATTTAATGCGCACTGAGTTTATTAATTCAGGTGCGGTTGTGGAAATGGCAACATCCAGTAGTCCTACCACGCAAATATGGTCTAATAGAAGTGGTTTTACCTGGGAAGGCAAACCCGATGGATTTCAAGAAGATTTGGCCTGGACAGAGGTATCTCCGGAATATGCCAAGACCCTGAATTTAAGAATTGTGGAAGGAAGGGACTTTTCAAGGGAATTTGCTAGCGATTCGTTGGGTGTTTTGATCAACGAGACTGCCAAGCGGTATCTAGGGATGGAAAACCCAGTAGGGAAATTTATTATAGATGATGATGATGAGGATCCAGACCCACCTATGAAAATTATAGGTGTTGTGCAAGATATCATCGCCCAGTCTCCCTATGAGCCAGTGAAACAGGGGCTTTATGTATATGACCGGGAAGACAACTTCAGTTACTATACCTTGCGTTTAAACCCAAAACAGAGTGCAGGCCAAAGCATTGCCGTTGTGGAACGTGTTTTTAAGGAACACTTTCCAGATATTCCATTTGAATATGATTTTGTGGATGAAAATTATGGTGAAAAATTTGCGTCTGAAGAGCGCATTGGAAGTTTAACTGGCATTTTTACGGCCTTGGCCATTCTAATTAGTTGTTTGGGATTATTTGGACTCACCTCCTTTGTTGCAGAACAGCGCACCAAGGAAATTGGCGTAAGAAAAGTATTGGGAGCAACGGTCTTCAATGTGTGGAACATGCTTTCCAAGGATTTTTTAAAGTTGGTGGTCATTTCTTGTTTTATTGCCATTCCAGTTGCTTATTATATTATGAATGGGTGGCTTCAGGCCTATCCCTATCGAATCATTCTAAAATGGTGGATTTTTGGTCTGGCCATTGTTGGTGCATTTGGACTCACGGTCCTTACCGTAAGTTTTCAGGCCATACGTGCTGCAAGACAAAACCCTGTAAAAAGCTTACGAATGGAATAAGTCATCAATCAAAAACAAGGAACTATGTTTAAAAATCAATTGAAAATTGCTGTTAGAAATGCTTTTCGATATAAAAGAAACAGCCTTATCAATATTGCTGGTTTAAGTTTGGGTCTGGCCTCTGTACTTTTGATTACATTGTACATTACTGATGAACTACACTACGATGAATTTATAAAGGACACCGATCGCATTTACCGGGTCAATATTGATGCTAAAATGGGGGCAGATGAGTTTTTTGCTGGGTATACCCCGCCGCCGGCTGGTAGGACCTTGGTTGAAAATTACCCCGAGATTGAAGCGTACACAAGACTGTACAGACCAAGCACTGATGTTGTTGAGTATTCAGAAGGAGGTACAAAAAATGTCTTTAATGAAAGTGAAGTTTTTGGAGTTGATCCTAATTTTTTAGAAGTACTTACCTATCCTTTGGAAAAAGGGAACCCAAAGACTTGTTTGACCAACCCCAACAGTATTGTTATTACTCGGGTTATTGCGAAAAAGTATTTCGGCAATACAGATCCTATAGGCAAGACCCTTTATTACGGTTCTGATAGAAAACCACTACAAGTAACGGGCATATTGGCCGATATGAAAAATTTGTCAGCCTCTGTAAAGTTTGATATGCTGATACCCGTTGAAAATTTTGGGAATGTCACCTATTTTGATTGGAGCTGGGTGTGGTTGAACATGGCCACTTATGTGAAGCTAACAGAAAAAGCGGTAACAGATCCCAACACTGTAGTAAACTTAGAAGCACAATTTCCCAATTTGGTGAAAACTCATGCAGCTGGAGCTTTTGAGCGTATTGGGCAGCCTTTTGAAGCCTTTTTGCAAAAGGGAAATAGATGGGATTTACATCTACAGTCATTACCCAATATTCATTTACATTCCGAAGGAATAGAATCTGTGATTACAGAACAGAACAGTATTAAAAACTTATACATCTTTGGGCTTATTGCGCTGTTAATAATCGTTTTGGCCTGTGTTAATTTCATTAATCTGGCAACGGCGCAATCTGTAAAAAGAAGTAAGGAAATAGGCATCAGAAAGGTGTTGGGTTCTTTTAGAATACAGTTGATTCGGCAGTTTTTGACCGAGGCCTTTTTATATACAATTGTAGCAACCCTGCTTTCGTTGGTTTTGGTATGGGCCGCCCTCCCTATTTTCAACGAGGTGTCTGGAAAGACCATTTCATTGGCTTATATTTTTGATAAGGGTATTTGGTTGTTTTTAGTGGGATTGAGCCTGCTCTCCGCCCTGTTGGCAGGTGCCTACCCTGCTTTCTACCTTACCGCTTTTAAACCGGTACAAGTGCTAAAGGGGGCTCAGAATACGGCAAACCCTAAAAATAGTTTTGTTAGAAACGGATTGGTTGTTTTTCAGTTTACAGTTGCCATTACCATGATTATTGCAACGGCCATTATATACCTTCAATTAAGGTACGCCCAAAACAAAGACCTGGGGTACGAAAAGGAAAATATAATTGTACTTCAAAACACAGAAAAATTAGGGGAGCAGGAAGAAACGTTTCGTGATGAGTTGGCCGCTCTTTCGGAAATCAAAAGTGCAAGTATTTCATCAAGTATTCTAACGAAAGGTACTTTTGCTGATTTTTATGTTCCCCAAATCTCCAGTGAAAATGAAGACATTGCTAAAGACATCATTTTAGAATCCTATATGGTGGATGACCAGTTCATATCCACCTTAAATTTTGAATTGGCGGCTGGTAGGGGGTTTGCCAAAAATTTCAACGATTCCCTCTCAGTGGTAATCAATGAGGCTATGGTTAAACAGATGGGTTGGCAAAACCCCATTGGAAAACATATCCGATACACTAGCGGAAGAAATGAAACCTATAGTGTAATTGGAGTAATCAAAGATTTTAATTTACAGTCTTTGCACACGGCCATTAGACCTTTTGCACTCTTTTCAGATCGGTCAAAAAGTTACGATAATGGCATGTCTTTCATAACTCTTAAAATACAAGCGGGAAATCCTAGAAAAATTTTGGAAACCCTTCAAAACAAATGGAACAGCTACCAACCCAATGTCCCGTTTGAATATTCTTTTTTAGACGAAGATTTAAACACGGCATATATTTCTGAAGAGCGACAGGCAACCTTATTTGGGGTATTTGCTTTTTTGGCGATTTTCATTGCCTGTATTGGCTTGCTTGGGCTTATCGCGTTCATGGCCCAGCAAAAAGCAAAAGAAATAGGCATTCGAAAAGTCTTAGGGGCAAATATTTTGGAAATTCTGCAATTGTTAGCGATTGACTTTGTAAAATTAATTGTGATTGCCTTGTTGATTGCCTCACCTTTTGCCGTTTACTTTATGAACAACTGGCTGCAAGATTTTGCCTATAGAATTTCTATACCATGGTGGGTATTTGCAGGGGCAGGGTTGGCATCACTCATTATTGCATTAACAACAGTGAGCTATCAGGCCATACGTGCTGCAAGACAAAACCCTGTAAAAAGTCTACGGATGGAATAAGAACATGTTATGTTAAAAAACCACCTTAAAATAGCATTTAGGAACATCTGGAAAAACAAATTTTTTTCAGCTATACATATCATTGGTCTTTCCATTGGTTTAAGTGCCGCCTTTGTCATCGGAGTTATAATTTATTACGATATGACATTTGACACCTTCCATCCTGATGCTGACCGTATTTACCGCGTCACTACGGATTTTACTACCCCAGTGGGCAACTTCCATAACAGAGGTGTAGCGGTACCCTTGGCAGAGGCCCTTGACCAAGATGTGCCGGGAATAGAATTGGTGACCTCATTTTTTAATACCCGATTTCAAAAAGTTGAAAATAAAGCTACCGGTCGTATCTTCAAAAGTCCAGATGATATGATATACGCTCAGGGGAACTATTTTGATTTGATTCATTATGATTGGTTGGTTGGCACTCCTAACGGAGTACTTTCCAGTCCAAATGAAGTGGTATTGACTGAGACCAGGGCTGCACAATATTTTCCTAATACACCTTTGAAAAAAGTATTGGGAAGTGTTTTAACCTATAACGATTCCATTCCCGTAGAAGTGGTTGGCGTTGTTTCAGATTTTCAAAAACGGACCGATTTTGTCTTTAAGGAATTCTTATCCTTTAAAACGGCAATCAGTGCAGGTGAAAAGGAAAAAGTCTTTAATAAAAAATGGAACAGCACTAATTCTGGCACCCAAATATTTATAAAATTAGAAGACCATCAAAGTTTGGGCATTATCCAAAATCGGTTAGACGCGATAGCCAAAGCAAATGAAGATGAACAGATAAGGAACACTGGACAAGAGCGGAGCTTTAACCTACAACCGTTGAGTGATCTTCATTTTAACCCTAACTATGGGATATTTAACAATGTAGGGCATCTGGGAAACAAGAACATATTGATAGGTCTTTCCCTAGCAGCACTGTTTTTATTGCTTTTGGCCTGCATCAATTTTATCAACTTAAATACCGCACAGGCCACCAAACGTTCCATGGAAATAGGGATACGTAAGACTTTGGGAAGCTCCAGAAAACAACTAGTGTTGCAGTTTATGGGCGAGACTTTTTTGTTGACATCGGCCGCTGCACTAGTCTCCTTGGCACTATCACCTTGGTTGTTGCACATGTTTGTCGACTTTATTCCCAAAGGTGTTGATTATACCCTTTTCTATCAACCTCAGGTTCTATTATCTATAGCCGGATTATTGGTGTTGGTAAGCCTTTTATCGGGTTTTTACCCCGCCCTTTTTCAATCCCGTTTTCAACCCATATCGGTACTCAAGAACCGTTTGGTTTCAGGAGAGTCTAAATGGCCATTGCGAAAATACCTGACCATTTTTCAATTTATTATCGCCCAGATTTTTATTGTAGCGACTTTGTTTGTAGGGAAACAGCTTAATTATGTGATGAAACGGGATATGGGTTTTAAGACTGAGGCAAACGTTTATATTAGAGGCTTGCAAGTTGATGATTTTGGTAAACGAAATGTCTTCGCGGAGAAATTACGTTCTTTTCCCCAAATATCGGAAGTAAGTATGGGTGGACCACCGCCGGCATCTTCCAATATGTTTGCTTCAACCTTTACCTTTATCAAAGATGAGAGTAAAATCCACACAGATGTGGAACTGCTCTTTGGAGACCTCAATTATCGAAAGCTATACGATATCAATTTACTGGCGGGAAGAGCACGGCTCAATGACACTATTGGCGAGTATGTAATCAACCAAACCTATGCCAGATTACTGGGTTTTGAAAATCCTAATGATGCTATTGGCCATATGCTAAAAGTCAATGACAAAAGCAATCCCATCGTTGGCGTCATGGAGGATTTTAACCAGCGTTCCCTGCGTAGTGCCATTAAGCCCATGGCCTTGGTAGGTGATAGGGATAGAAAAGAATATTCACAATTCAATATTATTCATTTTTCCTTACAGGATACTGCCTCCGAGAAATGGTCCAATGTTATTGCCGATATAGAAGAAACCTGGAAGTCTCTTTATCCACAAGCTAATTTTGACCTTCATTTTATGGACGATACCATAAAACGTTTTTATGAACAGGAGCGTAAAACCACAGTTCTTTTAAATTGGGCCACAGGCCTGGCCATACTTATAAGCTGCTTAGGACTTCTGGGATTGGTTATTCATACCACAGAACGGCGCACAAAGGAAATTGGGGTACGAAAAGTTTTAGGAGCTTCCTTAGGGCAATTAAACCTATTGCTCTGCAAAGAATTCTTGATTTTGGTAGCCATTGCATTTGTAATTGCTGCACCCATTGCTTGGTGGGGTGTTAGTAATTGGCTACAAGGCTTCGCATACAAGACCCAGCTCAATTGGTGGGTTTTTGTTTTGAGCGTTACAGCCATGCTTCTTATTGCCTTGGCTATTATTAGTATACGAACAATAGCTGCTGCGAATGCCAACCCCATAAAAAGTCTACGGATGGAATAAATCATCAATCAAAAACAAGGAACTATGTTTAAAAATCAATTGAAAATTGCTTGGAGAAGCATTAAAAAACAGCCTTTTTTAAATGCCCTTAATACGTTTGGTTTGGCTATTGGTATAGCAGGGACACTTTTGATCTGCCTCTATATTTATGATGAGTTAAGCTATGATAAGATGTTTGCCGATGCTGAAAGAATTCATAGAATCAATGTGGATATGAAGTTTGGGGGGCCGGACAGACAAGTATCTCAAGTTTCGGGACCCATGGCGGAAGCGGTGTTGAATGATATTCCCCAAGTTGAAAGTGCCGTAAGGTTTAGGCCCTGGGGAACATCCTCTTTAAACAAAACAACCGAAACAAATTTGGTTTTGGAAGACAGAACAGCCTTTGCGGATAGCACACTGATAACCGTGTTTGGTTTGAATATGATCTATGGAAATCCAAACAAAGCACTTACGGAACCAAATACATTGATTCTTACCAAAACGGCTGCCGAGAAACACTTTCCTATAATAAATGCCATTGGGCAAAAATTGATTCTGAATGAAGGAAACACCTACACCATAACTGGAATCATTGAAGATCTGCCCAACAACTCTTTTTTGGCAGATTATTCAGTGTTTATGTCAATGGCGAGCCATGTAGACAACTATATTAACTGGGGAAGCCATAATTACAATACCTTCATAAAATTAAAGCAAAACACAACGGCTAGCGATATTGCCGAACCTTTGGCAGGCATGATGGAACGTTATTTAATGCCCTATGCCCAACAGTTTTTTCCTGGAATTACCAAGGAGCAGTTTGAAGCTTCCGGCAATTATGTCAACTATTCCACGATTCCATTGACGGATATGCATTTGTATTCCCACAGAGAGCAGGATATGGGGGTAAACGGAGATATCAACAATATTTATATCCTGGGGTGCATCGCACTTTTCCTGATTCTACTGGCCAGTATCAACTACATGAACCTGTCTACAGCATATTCATTAAAAAGGGCTAAAGAGGTAGGCATTCGAAAGACATTGGGGTCGAACAAAAATTCGTTGGTAAAACAGTTTTTGACCGAATCGGGCTTGATCACTTTTGGGGCCATGCTCATCGCAATAGTATTGGCCATAATTGCTTTGCCCTTCTTCAATCAGTTGGGCGATAAATCAATCAGTGTCCCACTTTCCAATCCTTTTTTTTGGATGGTCTTGATTTTGTCAGCTGCCTTGTTGGCTCTTTTATCAGGTAGTTATCCTGCCTTTTTTATGTCAAAGTTTAAACCTGTTAAAGTGTTGAAGGGCGGGGGTGAGAACAGCACTGGTGGCTCAAAACTTAGAAAAGCACTGGTTATTTTTCAATTTGCCGTCTCGGTCTTTTTGATTGTTGGGACTTTGGTAGTATCCAATCAATTGCAGTTTATGCAAAACAAAGATCTTGGCTATAGTAAAGATCAAGTGTTGCTGGTAAACAATATGAATAGATTGAATGACCAAGTGGACTCTTTTAAAGAGGAGGTTATGCAATTGGCACAAGTTTCAAGCGCCTCCCTTAGCGCTTATGTTCCCACGCCTTCATATAGAAGTGATTCCTCCTATTTCTTGGAAGATAAATTGGAACAAGAATCAGCAATCAACATGCAAGGGTGGCAGGTCGATTTTGATTATATGGAAACTTTAGACCTGACTCTTTTGTCGGGGAGGACTTTTGATTCAAATATCACTACAGACTCCACGGCTGTGATTATTAATGAATCTGCTTTAAAAGTGACCGGACTTGATCAAAAGGCTGTATTGGGAAAACGTATTTTCAATGGTATAGGAGAAGATGATATTTCTGAGTTCACGGTGATCGGGGTAGTTAAGAATTTTCATTTTGAAACCATGCGTCACGAGGTTCGCCCACTTTCATTGCAAATAGGAAGAAGCACGGGGAACCTGATTGTAAAACTTAAATCGGGCAATTTCACAAATACCATTTCACAAATACAACAATTGTGGGACACTAGGTCACCAAGCTTGCCATTTGACTATCAATTTATGGACGAGTCTTTCAACGAGGTCTATGAAAACGAAAGACGATTGGGAGATATTTTCATCATATTTACGTCGCTTTCTATTTTTATTGCCTGTCTAGGACTCTTTGGATTGGCTGCATTTAATGCCCAGAAACGAATTAAGGAAATAGGGGTTAGAAAAGTGTTGGGGGCCACAATCGGTCAAATAACCTATAGATTATCGTTTGACTTTTTAAAACTGGTATTTATCGCCATTACTATTGCATTGCCGGTGGGTTGGTTCGCTATGAACAAATGGCTCGAAGATTTCTCCTATAGAGTAGAGATAAAATGGTGGGTTCTGGTATCAGCAGCAGTCTTGGCTATTTTAATTTCACTACTTACTGTAAGTTATCAGAGCATAAAGGCGGCCATTGTAAATCCAGTGAAAAGTCTTAAAACGGAATAGTCAATTATTATCTAATTAAAGAATCATCATCATGGTAAAGAATCATTTTAGAACAGCCTGGAGAAGCCTCCTAAAGAATAAAATATTTGCCGGTTTAAACATTATTGGGCTGTCAGTTGCTTTTGCTATTGCCATTCTGCTATCCATGGCCGGTTTTTTTGACCTATCGTATGATAAGTTCCATACCAACTCCAAAGATATTTATAAGGTGTACTCCATGTGGCAGAATCCCAAAGGCTCCCAAGTAAGCGTAAGCCATTCTGTACCGTTAATGCCCACTATCATGGGTGAAGTACCGGGGATAAAAAAAGCCACCCGCCATTTACAGCAAGAAGCCGTACTTACGTATGGGGAAAAAGAAATTAATATGGATGCCATTTGGGTGGATGCCGATTTCTTTACGATGTTCACCTTTCCCGCTATTAAGGGAAAAATGGATAATCCCTTGGAAAAGCAGTCGGACATCGTCATTACGGAAAAAACGGCAAAAATGTTGTTCGGAGATGAAGAGGCCATAGGCAAAACAGTGCAAATTCTAATCAATGGAAAAGACCATCCTTTTACTGTAGGAACTGTGGTCGAGAACAATCCATCACAGAGTACACTGGATTTTGAAGTTGCTGTACGGTTTGAAAAAGAAGCACATTATTTAGAAAATAAAGATGAATGGGGCGCGAGGTATCACGATATATATGTGCAATTGGTTAAAGACGTTGCTCCAAGCCAATTTGATGTGGCAACACGTTCACTGGTGAATCACAATTTTAAAGAACGAATCGATAATGCTAAGCGAGATGGCGCCCAGCCTGATGCGGACGGCCTTTTCTATAAGTTTGAACTTTTGCCATTCTTGGATGAAAATTTTACGACTTTCCGAAATGGATATGTAGAAGTCAGCCGTAGCAATACCTATTTGGTGTTGGGCGTTGCTTTTTTGATTCTTTTTATAGCCTGTGTCAACTTTGTTAATATGAGCATTGCCAGAAGTGGAGAACGCCTAAAAGAGATAGGTATGCGAAAAACACTTGGGGCAAAACGCAAACAACTATTTTTTCAGTTTTGGACAGAAAGTTTACTTGTTTTCTTTTTCTCCATAAGTATCGGCCTGCTCATAAGCATGTTGTTGATTGATGATTTTAAAACCATTTTTAGGACTGATGTCTCCTTTGGATTGATTTTATCACCGGTTATAATCTTACTTTTTCTGTTGAGCATACTCATGATAACCTTAATTGTAGGAGGGTATCCTGCATTGCTTTTGAGTAAACTGGGCACTATTCAATCTTTAAAAGGAAAACTAGATGTCTCCGGTAAAAATAGGGTTCGGGATGCCTTAATGGTTTTACAGTTTGGGATAGCCATTTTAATGATAACGGGAACATTGGTACTGCATAGTCAGTTAGATTTTATGCGCAACAAAGATCTTGGTTTTAATAAAGAGCAAGTACTCTCTTTTCCATTGGATGGAAAAAAGAATAGCTATGACGCTTTGGAACTAATGCGCAACGAATTGGCGGGCAATCCGGATATTTTGGAAATATCTGGAGCCGATAATAATTTGGGCTACGGGAAAGATGGTAGTGTTTCCAGTAGTATGTTCGGTTTTGAATACAAGAACAGGGTAATCAATACCAACTATCTCACGGTTGATTATGATTATGTGGAAACCTTGGATTTGAAACTCGTAGCAGGCAGGAACTTTAGTAGGGAATTTGAAAGTGATAGGTCAGGAGCAGTGATCAACGAAGCCATGGCAAAAGAGTTTGGGGAAAAAGACCCATTAACGGCATATATTAGCTTTAGTGATTCATTGCGTTTTCCGGTAATAGGGGTGGTCAAAGATTACCACTTCGAAAACTTGGATAAGACCATAGCACCTATTACCATGATGATGAGCCGTGATGATGATCTTTATTATGCCTATGTGAAAGTAGCACCGGCTAATCTGGCAAAATCCTATGAAGCTATTAAAAATGCGTGGGCACGGGTCTCGCCCAACTCAAAATTCCTAGGTTCATTTTTAGATGAGAATATTGACCGGACCTTTAGAAAAGAAAAGCGAATGACCACTATGATTACCAGTGGTGCCGTTCTGGCAATTGCGTTGAGTTGTATTGGTCTGTTTGCTATTTCGTTACTAATTGTAAATCAGCGCACCAAGGAGATAGGGGTTAGAAAAGTAATAGGCGCAAGCGTATCGAACATTACTTTTTTATTGACCAAGGATTTCTTGAAATTAGTTGGAATATCATTTTTGATTGCTTCGCCAATAGCATGGTGGTTTATGAAAGAATGGTTAAAGAATTATCCGTTTAAAATTGACCTTAGTCCCTTGTTTTTTGTCACGGCGGGCTTGCTGGCCGGCATTATTGCTTTATTTACGGTTGGCAGCAGAACTATTAGGGCGGCAAAGCAAAACCCAATAAAGAGTCTGAGAACAGAGTAAAAATCAACATCATGTATAAGCTTTTTTTTAAGATTGCCACCAGATTTCTATTGAAGAACAAACTATATTCCTTTATCAATATTTTTGGTTTGGCCATTGGCGTGGCATCTTTTGTATTGATTATGCTGTATGTAAATTATGAACGTAGCTATGATAAGTTTGAGGGCTCAGAAAATGTTTATAGACCTTACATGGATTATTTGGAGGGAGACACATTTGCCCCTGGTGATGCCATGACCTATAACCTTTCGGGACCAACCTTAAAAGAGAAGTTTCCAGAGGTGCTGGATTACGTTCGGTTCTATTATTTTGAAAAGCTAACTTTTAAAGTTGGTGACAGAATATTGGAACAACCCTTGGGGTCATTATCTGACGCATCCTATTTTGATATTTTCAATTATCCCCTATTGAAAGGGAATAAAGAGGTAGTTCTTGCAGAACCTTATTCTATTGTCCTTTCAAAATCATTTGCGAAAAAGCTTTTTGGTAATGAAGATCCTTTGCAAAAAACGATTTCTGCCTTTCGAGATGGTCGTGAAGCGGTATTAACCGTCACTGGCGTAATGGAAGACGTTCCCAAAACGGCTCATTATAGAAATTCTTTTTTAATTTCTTACGAGACGGAGAAAACATGGACAGATTGGGGTCCAAGTGCTCATGAGCTCAACTGGAATATGAATAATTATTATACCTATATTAAGGTAGCTCCAAATACTAATGCTGCACTTCTGCGTCAAAAAATAATTGATAGTGATATTGAAGAAGACACAGAAGAACGTCACAATATTGAGGCTATTGAAAGTATTCATTTATATTCTAACAAGCCTTACGAAGTATCAGCAAATGGTAGCGTTACACGCATAAAGTTTTTGTCGGCTATAGCATTTATTATTCTTATTCTTTCTTGGTTAAATTATGTAAACCTTTCTACAACAAAATCTATGGAGAGGGCAAAGGAGGCAGGAATACGAAAAGTTGCTGGAGCAAAAAAATCGCAATTAATTATCCAATCTTTAGTAGAGTCGGTTTTGCTCAATTTTATTGCCATGGCAATAGCCCTGACTATAGTTTTAATTTTGTTGCCCATTTATAATAATATTACGGGTACAGACCTTAGCCTTACTTTAAAAAGTCTTTTCGGTTTCTTGCCCTATTTCGCTTTCATTCTTTTAGGCATTATAGTAGCAGGCCTTTACCCTGCACTTTTATTGAGTAGCTACTCGCCTGCCAAGGCACTAAAAGGAAAAATCAGAACCTCAACCCAAGGACTTACTATTAGAAAAGGACTTATTGTCACACAATTTTTAGCTACTATAGTTTTATTGGTTGGCACCTTGGTAGTCACTAAGCAAATCAACTTTTTAGAAAGCCAGCCAATAGGAGCTGATATTAATCAAACTATTGCATTACGCGGCGAAGTAGTTACAAGTGAAGCAGATTCTTTGGTTGTAAATGATTTTAAGGTTTTAAAGGAAGAACTTAAGACTTTACCTTTTGTAAACAAGACAGCAATTGCACAAACCTATCCTGGTGATAGTTTTGATAATCTTTCATCAACAAGAGGAATTAAATTGGCAGATGGACGAAGAGTAGATGATAAAATATTTTATAGCTATCACGCGCAGCCAAATTATTTTGACTTGATAGGATTTGAATTCTTGGCTGGAGGTACCTTTCTTCCATCATCAGATTGGGAAGGCAATCAAGTTGTGGTCAATGAAACTTTCTTAAAGACTATGGGTATTTCATCTCCTGAAGAAATTATGAATAAAACTATTAGCTTCTGGGGGAACAATGATTGGAGGGTTTCAGGGGTGATTAAAGATTACTATCATTTTGGATTAAAAAGTCCCATGTTGCCCATAGTTATTCGTTATCAAAAAGAAGTAAGCAACCTTTTGGTAAAACTAGATTCTTCCGTTACCTCTACCGCTGGGTTTGGTTCAGCAATCAGTCAGATTGAAACTAGATGGAAAAAAGTGTTCCCACAGAGTACCTTCAACTATGCGTTTTTAGACCAAAAGTTCGAAGCCCAATATGAACAGGATAAGGCATTTAAATCAGCCTTTCAAATCTTTACTTTGCTTGCTATAATTATTGCATCAATGGGTCTTTTTGGGCTTACATCATACACTGTAGTGCAGCGAAAAAAAGAAATAGGAATACGAAAGGTAAATGGTGCTAGCATTACCCAGGTACTGACCCTATTGAACAAAGATTTTGTGAAATGGGTTGGCTTGGCATTTATTGCGGCGGTTCCCATCTCTTGGTACGCAATGAACCAATGGCTGGAAGGCTTTACGTATAGAACAACACTCAGCTGGTGGATTTTTGCACTTGCCGGGGCCTCTGCATTGATCATTGCCCTATTCACAGTAAGTTGGCAAAGTTTTAAAGCGGCAATAGCCAACCCCGTGGAAAGTTTACGAACGGAATAAAACAAAAATTATGTTTAGAAACTATCTAAAAATCGCTTGGCGGAATCTAGCTCGAAACAAGAGTTTTTCACTACTTAATATTTTAGGCCTTTCCATTGGTTTGGCAGTGACCGCCCTTATTCTACTGTGGATCAATTTTGAACTTGGGTTTAATCAGTTTCACGAAAAGAAAGACCGTATTTATGAAGTATACAATAAGTACGAGATAGATGGTGAAATTTGGACATGGAATTCCACCCCAAAAATAATGGCGGCAACAATAAAAAAGGATTATCCAGAGGTCGAAGCTGTTTCTAGATTTTTTTATGACAATACATTTCTCTTTTCCAAAAATGAAAAACGAATAAAATCTACGGGTACCATGGTGGATCCCGATTTTTTGAAGATGTTCAGTTTTCCTCTTGTGGAGGGAGACATTGAAACTGTTCTTGAAGATGTAAATTCTGTGGTCATCACCGAAGACTTTGCAAAAAAAATGTTTGGTAATGAGCCTGCCGTGGGAAAAATAGTTAAGGTAGACAATACAGATAGTTTTAAGGTTACGGGCATTTTAAAAAATCTACCCCAAAATAGCGAATTCAATTTTGAATTTTTGATGCCTTGGAAGTATGTTAAGCAAAAGGGTTGGGATGATGAAAATTGGAGCAACAATTCCGTTGCCACCTATGTATTGTTAAAAGAAGGCGTTAATTATACTGTATTTTCCAACAAAATCAAACCGTTACGAAAGTCTTATGATAAGGGCGCGCCAGATATGATAACCTTTCTTTATCCATACAATAGGTCACACCTGTATTCAGAATTTGATAACGGAGAGGAGATAGGTGGTCTTATTGATTTAATTCGATTGTTTGGTATCATAGCAATTATAGTGTTAGTAATAGCATGTATCAACTTTATGAACTTGAGTACCGCCCGAAGCGAAAAAAGAGCTAAAGAGGTAGGTGTAAGAAAAGCGGTAGGCGCACAAAAAGGGGCTCTTATAAGTCAGTTTTTAGGGGAATCCATTTTAATTTCTTTTTTGTCCGCCTTGTTGGCATTGGCAATCGTTTTAATAGTACTTCCCTCTTTTTCCGAACAAGTAGTAGGCAGAGAGCTTACTATAGAATGGGCCAATCCATGGTTTTGGATTGCAGCAATAAGCATAATACTTATTACAGGGATTTTAGCGGGAAGTTATCCAGCCCTGTACCTATCCGCATTCAGACCGTCATCAGTTTTAAAGGGAACTTTCAATAAGAAAAATACATTAATAACTCCAAGAAAAGTCTTGGTCATAGCACAATTTTCAATTGCAATTATATTGATTATAAGCACTTTAGTGGTTAAAAAACAAATCGGCATCGTTCAAGACCGTCAGTTGGGCTACAATAAAAACAACTTAGTCTATATTCAAATGGAAGGTGATATTGAAAAAAACTATGACCTTATTAAATCAGAGTTACTGGATTTAGGTGTTGCTTCCTCCATTTCAAAAACAAATTCTCCCATTACTGAAAGTTGGAGCAATTCGTGGAACGTTGGCTGGAAAGGAAAGGATGAAGAGAACAAAACATTGGTGCATCGATTGGTAGCAGATGAGGCCGTGGTCAAGACCATGGGGTTGCAACTTGTTGAGGGCCGAGATTTTGATTTGAAAAAATATGCCACAGATTCAACCGCAGCAATACTCAACGAATCTGCAGTGTCGCTTATGGAACTAAAAAATCCGATAGGACAAACAATTAGAGACAATGGCACTGACTGGCATATTGTGGGTGTAGTAAAGGATTTTGTATTTAATTCCCCCTTTCAAAAGATAGAACCAATGGTCATTGAAGGGGCTAGGGCTTGGTTCAATGTTATACATATTAAATTTAACCTTGAAAGGAATATGTCTGATAATCTGGCTTTTACCAAAACCATTTTTAATAAGTACAACCCTGAATATCCGTTTAATTATGAATTTGTTGACGCCGATTATGCAGAAAAATTTGTTACTGAAGAACGGACCGAAAAACTAGCCAGTCTATTCAGTTTATTGACCATTTTGATTTCTTGTCTTGGATTATTTGGATTGGCCAGCTATATGGCCGAAAATAGAATAAAGGAAATAGGTGTTCGGAAAGTATTAGGGGCCTCAGTAAGTGGGATTACTACATTACTTTCCAAGGATTTTTTAAAGCTGGTTCTAATTTCAATTGTGATAGCAATTCCTATTTCATGGTATGCAATGAACCAATGGCTTGAAGAATTTGATTTTAGGATTGCCATTTCTTGGCAGATTTTTGCCCTCGCAGGCCTTCTTGCAATGGCAATTGCATTTCTAACTGTGAGTTATCAAGCAATCAAGGCGGCAAAATCTAACCCAGTAAAAAGTTTGCGAACAGAATAAATTAAATATTATGCTTTTACAATTAAACAATATTTTTAAATGGGTCAACTCAGGTGGCCAACGAATTTTTCTTTTAAAGGATATCAATCTTAATGTTGAAGAGGGAGAGTTTATCTCCATAATGGGGCCTTCCGGCTCTGGAAAATCGACCTTGCTCAATGTTATTGGAATGCTAGATGGATTTGAAGAGGGGGAATACCATTTTTTGGATGAATCCGTACATTCCCTAAAGGAAAAACATCGAGCCAATTTGTATAAAGAATATATTGGGTTTGTATTTCAATCCTATCATCTTTTAGACGATTTAACGGTTAAAGAAAACCTGGAAATGCCACTTCTCTACAAAAAATTTAAAGGTTCTGAACGTAAAGCCATGGTTGCCGATATGTTAGATCGATTTAATATTGTTGGAAAAAAGGATTTGTTTCCTGCCCAATTGAGCGGTGGCCAACAACAATTGGTTGGGATAGCACGAGCATTAATCTCTAACCCAAAGTTGATTTTAGCCGATGAGCCCACCGGAAATTTAAATTCCAAACAAGGAGAGGAAATTATGGAACTATTCAAGCAATTAAATGAAGAAGGAGTTACTATTATTCAGGTGACACATTCGGAAAAAAATGCAGAATATGGCTCCCGAATTATCAATCTTTTGGATGGACGGATGATTTAAAAATGATGCACCTATCTGCCTTGTGTATGATTTATGCCTTTTTGGTTATGCACAATAGAAAAACTATGAACTCAAAAAACTATATCAATATCATAGCATTGACTTTTTTAATATGGTCTTGCAACAACAATACGGAACAATCAAACCAAGCGAAATCAGACCCCAGGATTTCACATGTTGATAGTGTTCTCACCCAATTGAACAATGAAAGAGGGTTTAATGGAAATATGCTGATTGCCGAACAAGGTAATATTTCCTATTCTAAGTCTTTTGGATTTGCAGATTATCAAAAACGTGTAAAACTCACCGAAAATACCATTTTCAACATTGCTTCGATTTCAAAAACGTTTACAGCTGTTGGCATAATGATTCTTGTGGAGCAAGGAAAACTTGCTCTTGACAATAACGTAATTGACGTATTGGATAATTTTCCATACCCAGAAGTTACTGTTCAGCAGCTATTGTCCCATACATCAGGTATTATCGTTGAGCAAAGGCCACCTTTCTTATATGAAATCAAAGACAAAGGCTATGACAATCAAAAGGTGTATGAGCTCTTCTCAGAGATTAAGCCAGAATTGGTTTTCCCTTCAGGCACTAATTATATGTACAGCAATTCCAATTACATTTTTTTGGCTCTTATTATTGAAAAGCTATCAGATGAGTCTTATGCTTCCTTTTTAAAGGATAACATATTTAAGCCCGCACAAATGAATCGTTCATTTTTACATTACAATGATATTCCTGAAGACCTATTGGAATCCGTGGCAAAACCACATCAAAGTTCCTTCCTATCCAAGGACCCTTTTCCTGTAAGTCACGAAGATTCCACTTTTATAAATATGTATGGTGAAGGTTGGATTTATTCTACCACAAAAGATTTGTTTCAATATCACAAAGCACTTCAAGATGGGAAAATTTTGTCCAAAAAAACATTGGAAGAAATGTACACGCCAATTTCATTAAAAAACGATAAAACATATGAAATTAATGGAAAAACGAATTATCCATCCCTTAGTGGGTTGGCTTGGAGAGTTGCCAAAGACAGTATTTCGGGTAAGATTGTTTATCATTCGGGCGGTGTCCTCGGTGGAAGAACCATGCTTTTTAGGAACGTCAGTAAGGATATGTTCTACGTTTGCCTTACCAATAACGATGAATCAGCAAGAAATACATTTTCATTTCCTTTCAAAAAATTACATAACGAGGATTATAAACTGGATAAATTATATCTATCCAAAGAGTTTGGGAAAATCTACTTGGAAAAAGGGGTTGATGTTGCCATAGATTTTTTTGAAGAACACAAATCAGATAAAAACTATGTTCCTTTTTCGGGTTGGGACTATGAAGATATAGGCATCGAGCTTATTGCCAAGAAAGACCTAAAATCAGCAATAAAGCTCTATGAACTATATAACTCAGAGTACCCAAAAGTATCGTTTGGCCATAAAAACCTTGGAAAGGTCTACAATTTAATGGAAGATAAAAACCAGTCCATCAAGCACTATAAATTGGCTCTAGAATATTCCGATGATGAAGACGAAAAAAAAGAAATTAAAAGTGCTTTAGGTAGTTCGTGAAACTAAAACTACGCATAACAAAATGCATAAGTAATAGCGGTTTAAATGATAAACCGAAAGGTTAGTGAGTAGAAATTCGCTATTAATCGTTATAATGGTTTAAATCCAATGATAGGTGAAGTATGGGTATTTTAACTAAGATTCAAGTCCAAATATCTGGAGATTTAGATGATGGATAGCGGAAAACTTTAATGAGTCACTTCCTTTTTCCTTTGATTGCCAGTTCACTGTCTAAGACTTCGGTAGAAGGGAATTCAGGATTATCGTTAATACGTCAATTCTGCTAGCTCTTTTCCTAATAAACTCCCCAGAGCAATACCCATTCCTCCTAAGCGAACTCCACAATATATGTTATTGGAAAGTTGCTTTACAATTGGAGTTTTTTGTGGCCCAACCCCCATTATTCCGCTCCAGCGACGGTCAATTTCAACTTGTTGCCTAGGCAAAATAACTGTTTTGAGCAGTTTTTCAAGTTCATTTTGAACTATTTCAGTCTGTCCAAATCTATCGGTCTGTTCTGTTGTAAAATCAAGATTTCGTCCACCTCCAAAAAGAATGCGATTGTCAATATTTCGGAAATAGTAATACCCTTCATCAAAGTGAAAAGTGCCTTTTATTTTAAGGTCTTTGATTGGCTTGGTAATCAAAACCTGGGCTCTTGCTGGTTTTACGTTTTCCGTTTTTAAAAACTGTGAAGCAAATCCATTGGTTGCAATGCATACTTTTTTTGTTTCAAATTCAAAGTTGGAAGTTTTTAAAACCACTTTGCTTTCCAAATCTTCAATAGCTTCAACGGCAATACCATTAAGAACATATATTCCTTTTTCAAGGCATTTTTGAAGTAATGCTCCCATCATTTTTCCAGTATCCAACTGACCTTCAAAACTATGGGTAATATAATTTTCGTTGATGTTTTCAAATCCAAAAATATTTTTGCTTTTCCTAAAAGGATCAGCTCCAAAAATGGGTTTTAGTAATTTATTCAGGTGCGTTATGTTCTCTCTACAATCCTCAAATAAGGCCATGTCCTTTTTCAAAAAAAGCTCGTGTCCTCCCTCTTGTTGGAAATCAATAGTAGTATCGCCCAATAAACTACGAAGTACTTGTATGCCCTCCCAACGCTGTTTAACCAAGTCAAATACTTGCTCTTCCGCGTGTGTCTTTAAATCGGACAACAGCTCAGAAATACTGCCAAAACATGCAAACCCAGCGTTTTTTGTGCTTGCCCCTTGTGGCAAAGCACCTTTTTCCAGAACTAAAATCTTGCTTTTTGGGAAACGTTCCTTAAGAGTATATGCACAACTAAGCCCTACTATACCACTGCCAATTATAGTAAAATCTATATTGGACAACCAGGTTTTGTATTCCCAATAGCTCAGTTCCATAAAGCAAAAACCCTGATAAAATCAGGGTTAATCTAAATATTTTGGGTCTATTTCAAAATCTTCCATAAACTTGGTGGTATAATTTCCCGCCAAATAATCGGGATGATCCATTAACTGTCTGTGAAATGGAATAGTAGTTTTTACGCCTTCTATCACAAATTCGTCAAGAGCCCTTCGCATTTTATTAATGGCTTCCTCCCTTGTCTGTGCCGTGGTTATCAATTTGGCAATCATGGAGTCGTAATTTGGTGGAATCATATAGCCACTATATACATGAGTATCTAATCGTACGCCGTGTCCACCTGGAGTATGGAGGGTAGTAATTTTACCTGGGGAAGGCCTAAAATCATTAAAAGGGTCCTCGGCATTGATTCTACATTCAATGGAATGTAGTTTGGGCAGATAATTTTTTCCTGAAATTGGAACACCTCCTGCAACCAAGATCTGTTCCCGAATCAAATCATAATCTACTACTTGCTCCGTAATAGGATGTTCCACCTGAATACGTGTGTTCATCTCCATAAAGTAGAAATTCCGATGCTTATCAACCAAAAATTCTACTGTGCCTGCACCTTCATATTTTATAAACTCAGCTGCTTTTACTGCTGCTTTTCCCATATCATCACGAAGAGAGTCCGTCATAAATGGCGATGGTGTTTCTTCCGTAAGTTTTTGGTGCCTGCGTTGAACGGAACAATCCCGCTCCGAAAGATGACAAGCTTTTCCATACTGATCTCCAACAATTTGAATTTCAATATGACGGGGCTCCTCAATTAATTTTTCCATGTACATTCCGCCATTGCCAAATGCTGCAGTGGCTTCTTGTACAGCGCTCTCAAAATGACTTTCCATTTCATTCTCAGACCAGACAGCACGCATTCCTTTTCCTCCTCCACCGGCAGTGGCTTTTATCATTACCGGATAGCCCATCTTTTTGGCTATTTTTTTTGCATCAGTAACATCTTTCAATAATCCTTCAGAACCTGGAATTGTTGGTACTCCAGCTTTTTTCATGGTTTCCTTGGCCGTGGCCTTGTCTCCCATTTTATCAATTTGTTCTCCAGAAGCTCCTATAAATTTAATTTCGTGTTCCGCACAAATCTTGGAGAATTTGGAATTTTCTGAAAGGAATCCATATCCTGGATGGATGGCATCCGCATTTGTGATTTCTGCAGCTGCAATAATATTTGGAATCTTTAAATAGGATTCATGGCTTGGTGCGGGCCCAATACAAACGGCCTCATCAGCAAATCTAACATGTAGGCTCTCCTCATCTGCCTTGGAGTATACCGCTACTGTTTTGATGCCCATTTCCTTGCACGTGCGTATGATACGGAGTGCTATTTCTCCCCTATTTGCAATCAATATTTTTTTAAACATAGTCTTTGATGTTAAACCCTAAAGTTATAAATGCCCTTAAGTCCTTAAACTATTGGAATCTGATTTAAGAAGGATCAACCAGAAATAAAGGCTGATCAAATTCAACTGGTGAAGAATCGTCAACCAATACCTTAACTATTTTACCAGAAACCTCTGATTCAATATCATTGAATAACTTCATGGCCTCTATAACACAAAGCACATCTCCTTGATTGATAGTACTTCCAACTTCAACAAAAACAGGTTTGTCTGGAGAAGGTTTTCTATAAAAGGTTCCTATTATTGGGGATTTTATGGTGATATATTTTGAATCATCGTTTTCTGCGGCAGCTTGCTCTGATGAAACAGGGGCAGTTTCGGCGGCTGGAACCGGTGTTGAGGCAACAGGAGCAACAGGGGCCTGAGCCATAGGAATTTGTTGTACGATAGTAGTTTCAGGAGTAACTGAATCGCCACCGGTACGAATGGTAATCTTAATATCCTCCATTTCCAACTTCACCTCGCTAGCGCCCGATTTAGCTACAAACTTGATTAAACTTTGAATTTCCTTAATATCCATGGAATATGATTTAGTTAGTTTTTGTTTTATGAATTATATGCCCATTTTAAATAAATAGACCCCCAGGTAAAACCTCCGCCAAAAGCGGCAAAAATGAGATTATCTCCTTTTTTTAGTTGCTTTTCATAGTCAAACAACAACAAAGGCAATGTTGCAGATGTGGTGTTTCCGTATTTGTGAATGTTAATCATGACCTTCTCCTTATCTACCCCCATCCTATTGGCAGTGGCATCTATTATCCGCTTATTTGCTTGATGAGGCACCAACCATTGTACGTCTTCCTTGCTCAGATTGTTACGTTCCATGATCAATGCAGAAACATCTGCCATATTGGAAACCGCAAACTTAAACACTGATTTTCCATCTTGATAAACATAGTGTTGTTTGTTCTTTACAGTTTCTTCAGATGCTGGCAAAATAGAGCCCCCGGCATCTATCTTTAAGAATTTACGTCCTATCCCATCTGTACGCAAATATTCATCCTGTAACCCCAAACCTTCATTATTGGGCTCAAATAGTGCTGCACCGGCCCCATCGCCAAAAATAATACAGGTTGTTCTGTCAGTATAATCAATTATTGAAGACATTTTATCGGCACCGATCAATAGCACCTTTTTATATCTTCCAGATTCAATATAGCTCGCTGCCGTAGACATTCCAAAAAGAAAACTGGAACATGCAGCCTGAAGATCATAGGAAAATGCGTTGACCGCACCTATCTCCGATGCAACATATGCTGCCGTGGCCGCAACCATAACATCTGGTGTTGCCGTGGCCACCAAGACAAAATCTATTTCCTTGGGGTCTACACCGCTTTTATTGATTAAATCTTCAGCGGCTTTGATTGCCATATATGAAGTTCCCTCGTTTTCTTTTTTAAGGATTCTGCGCTCCTTTATTCCAGTTCTTGAAGTGATCCATTCGTCATTGGTTTCAACCATAGTTTCCAAAACCTTGTTGGATAAAACGAAATCGGGAACATATCCTCCCACAGCTGTAATCGCTGCTGTTTGTTTTTTCATATGAGTGTCTTTTTTTGTCAAAAAAGTTAAAATTTGACCCAAAAACGGTGAAAAATAGTCATTTTCTATGACTTTTTGATTAAAAACGACTTGTTTTTAAAATTCCCCATAGTCCATAAAAAAACTCCCGTTGTTTGAAAACGGGAGTCGGTTTATTATGAAAGGTTTGCGGTTAAGCCGCAGTTTCCTCTTCTGTTTTATCTATCAAAACTTGGCCTCGGTAATATAGTTTACCTTCATGCCAATGTGCTCTGTGGTACAAATGCATTTCTCCTGTTACAGAATCCTTTGCAATTGTTGGCATTGTTGCCTTGTAGTGGGTTCTTCTTTTGTCCCTTCTGGTTTTTGATATTTTTCTTTTAGGATGTGCCATTATAAAACCTATTTATCCGTTAGTAACTTCTTTAAATCATCCCATCTGGGATCTGTATTTTCTGATTCTTCTTTGATTTCTTTTGGTTGCAATTCTTCCAACTTATCCAATATTTCTGATTGCAACGTACCATCTAATACTCCTGGGTGTATCCGTTTTTGCGGAACGGCCAAAACTAACATTTCATATATGTATTGCGAAATATTAATTTGATATTCTCCGTGGGGTATGACTAAAATTTCGTCATTCTCATCATTATATTCCTCCCCAAACTTGACCACAAGGTGCAAATCTGATGTAATGGGTTGATCAAAAGGTTCCCCTGTTAAATCCCCATCCACATTGACTGTTCCTTCTGCTTCAATGGTGAGTTCCATCATATTGTTCATTTTGTCCAATATGGCAGTAATCACTATTGAGGCACTGTTAAATTCATGGTATTCAAAAGATTCAAAGAACGTATTGTCAATCTCATACCCAAACTCATGTTTCCCTAACTTCAATCCCGAAAAAGGAATAAAAAACTCCTTCAGCTTCATCATTTCTACACTTAAGGTTTGTGTACCAGCCCTTAAAGGCGGGTGCAAAGATACTATTTATTTGGAAAACTACAATTCTATTCCAATAAATATAATGCGTCTGGACTAAGTTCTAACTTGCCCGTTTTACCTTCTGTTTTTGCAGAGGGTTTTTATTCAGTTTTATGTACTCTTCCCTATTTTTAAAAACCTTGATGGCAGTAAAAACAGCTTCTTTAAATGAGCTTTCATCTGCCTCTCCTTTTCCCGCAATCTCATAGGCCGTTCCATGATCTGGCGATGTTCTTATTTTTTCCAATCCTGCGGTGTAGTTTACTCCTTTACCAAAGGACAAGGTCTTAAAGGGAATAAGTCCTTGGTCATGATATGCTGCAAGTATGGCATCAAAACTTGAATGTGTGTTGGAACCGAAAAAACTATCTGCGGAATATGGTCCATAAACCAAGGTTCCTTGATCAAACAATTCCTGTATGGCAGGTTTTAATATCTTTTCGTCTTCCTCACCTATGGTACCGTTATCACCGCTATGCGGATTAATGCCCAATAAGGCTATTTTGGGCCTACGTATTCCAAAATCCATTTTTAAGGATTTTTCCATAGTCGCCACCTTTTCATAGATTAATTTTGGTGTAATTGCTTGGGCTACATCTTTAACTGCAATATGATCAGTTAACAAGCCAACTCTTAAGGTATCCGCCACCATAAACATAAGGCTCTCCCCATTCAATTCTTGGGCGAGAAAATCAGTATGTCCGGGAAATTTAAAATCTTCAGCCTGAATATTGTTTTTGTTTATTGGAGCTGTGACCAAAACATCTAGGGCATTACTTTTCAAGGCGGCTACAGCAGCCCTTAAAGATTTAATTGCATATTCTCCACCTTGATCCGTTGCTTTACCATACTCAAGTTGAGGTGCTTCCTTCCATACGTTAACTACATTGATTTTCCCATCAACGGCTTGAGACGCATTGTTTATTCCATTAAAGCTGATGTTGAGCTCCAAATCGGACTTTTGCTGAGATATTAATTTATTGGATGCAAAGATTATTGGTGTACAAAAATCCAGCATTCTTGGGTCCTGAAACGTTTTCAATGCCACCTCACATCCTATACCATTGAAATCGCCTATAGAAATCCCAAGTTTTATTTTCCCCTTTTCCTTCATAAAATCAATGCTGATATAGCTACATTTACATTACAAAACTACTCAATTAAAAAGATTCATGTTTACAGGTATTATTGAGACTTTGGGGAAGGTAGAAAAGCTTGAAAAAGAAGGTGATAATTTTCATATCACCATCGCGTCAGAAATCACCTCAGAATTAAAGATAGATCAGAGTGTTGCCCATAATGGGGTTTGCTTAACTGTTGTTTCCGTTGATGGTGAATGCTATACCGTCACGGCTATTGAAGAAACACTGAATAAGACCAATTTAGATGAATTGGAGGTTGGTGATGTAATGAATCTTGAACGTGCCATGGTTCTGGGCGCAAGATTGGATGGCCATATTGTGCAGGGTCATGTGGACCAGACAGCAGTTTGCATTTCAACAGAAGAAAAGGATGGGAGTTGGATTTTTACTTTTGAATATGATTCTGCCCTTAACAATGTAACTATTGAAAAAGGTTCAATTACAGTGGACGGAGTAAGTTTGACGGTTATTGATTCTAAAAACAACAGCTTTAGTGTGGCGATAATTCCCTATACCTATGAACACACTCGATTTAATACCTATAAAAAGGGAACTACTGTAAATTTAGAATTTGATGTGATTGGGAAATATGTGGCGCGGTTGATGGAATTCCGGGTCTAAACTTTTATAAAAATCCTTCTTTTATAAAGTACATATGCCAAGAGACAATAAAAAGAAACAACACTTAGTCCGTATAGTAATGATGACAGCTCCATTGTCATAAAATCATGTACATAGATTTTATTGAAAATCCAGCCATGTAAAGAAGTGTCCTCATCAACTTTTATGGTATAAAACAATTTGGTGATGAAACTGGATAAAAAATATACGGTAATGGCGTTGGCCCCTGCATATTTGAATATACTTCCGAGCTTTATTTTCTTAACATCAGTAAGAAAATAAATCAATGCCAAAACAATGTTAGCCCAACCTGCTGTGACCAAAACAAAACTGCTTGTCCAAAGTGCTTTGTTAATGGGAAATATGAAATCCCAAAGATGTCCAACCAATAACATTGAACCTCCTATGCCAAATAACAGCGTCGTTTTTTTATCATGCTTTGAAGTAAGTATCAAACCAGTGAAAATTCCCAAAATCGAACTTACAATTGCCGGTATTGTGCTCAATAATCCTTCAGGGTCATAATCCGGTTTGTAATTATGGGTTCCAAAAATATGGACATCCACGTAATTGGCCAAGTTATTTGGTGCTCTCTCCAAAGTTGATGCCACTCCTTCAACAGGAACAAAAACCATTAACAGCCAATAGCCGATTAACAAAATTGCAGCAACCCAAATCAGTTTTTTCCAATTTAGATTTATAAAGAGTATTGCTGCAAAAAAGAACACTACTCCAATGCGTTGCAAAACTCCTGGAAAGCGTATTTCAGCAAAATCCTTGAAAAACGGAAAAGTAATTGTAAATGCTCCAAGAAAAAGCCCAAGCCCGATTAACTTTAGGCTTCGAATGGCAATTTTATTATAAACACTGGTGCCTGAGGTCTTGTTTTGATAAGCAAGTGCTATAGACGTTCCTACAATAAACAGAAAAAAAGGGAAAACCAAATCTGTTGGTGTATATCCATGCCATTTGGCATGCAATAAAGGCGCATAAACATTGGACCATGTGCCGGGAGTATTCACCAAAATCATTAACACAATGGTCATGCCCCTAAAAATATCAACCGACAAAACCCTGTTTTTCATATCCCTCTATAAAATAGTATCTTTCATTTTACCCCATGCTTTTATAAGTAAAAAAGCAGATAGAGCCGCCACTCCAGTAAGTATCAAAGCTAAACTTGTTTCGCCATAAATCCAATATCCTGTGGCAAACATAATTGTATAGATTAATATAACACCCAATAACATTGCAGTAATTCCAGACGGTACGCTCCATTTTTCCTTACTGTTCATAATTATAATGTTATCTGCTTTTGCATCTGCTACAACCTTTGCCCAACCTGGTCCGCCAGGTTGAATTTTTTGATAAAAACTGCGTAAAACATCTTTGGTCTCTGGTTGGGTAACAAAAGTAGCCGTGACCCAAATGATGGTGGTGACTATCATAATAAAGGGAAGTTCGGCCCAATCTGGAAACAAACCATAATCGGCATGAAAAAGAAGGTCTCCCAATTGCGTTGTCTCCAAAACAATGGCCAAAATACCTGATGAGAACATAGCTGTAATTTCGCTCCATGCATTAATGCGCCACCAAAACCATCTCAATATGAAAATGAGCCCAGTTCCAGCGCCAAACGACAACAGCAAATTGAAAACTCCCATTGCATTTTGCAGTGCCAATGCCAAGAGGGCGCTAAGCAACATTAAAATGACCGTTGATAATCTGCCAACATTGACCATCTGTTTTTCAGTCGCATTTGGATTAATCTGTTGTTTGTAAAAATCATAAACAATATAAGATGAACCCCAGTTTAACTGTGTAGAAATTGTACTCATGTAAGCTGCCACCAGTGAAGCCAAAACAATACCTAACAACCCACTTGGAAGTTTGGTCAACATTGCCGAATAGGCCAAATCATGCCCCAATTTATCTTCTGCTATATTTGGGAATGCCTCATGTATGCTGGCAATATCAGGATAAACAACTAGAGACGCTAGAGCAACTAAAATCCAGGGCCATGGGCGCAAGGCATAGTGCATAATATTAAAGAAGAATGTGGCTCCTATGGCATGGTTCTCATTTTTTGCTGCCAACATACGCTGTGCAATATATCCCCCTCCCCCGGGTTCGCCTCCTGGGTACCAAGAACTCCACCACTGTACCGCCAAGGGAATTATCAGCATGGTAATTACGGCTTTTTTGTCCGTAAGGTCTGGAAGGATACTTAGCTTGTCCTTTACATTTTCATTTTCCATGATAGCCTCAAGTCCGCCGACCTCAGGAATATTTACCAAATAATATGCTGCTCCAATGGCTCCGGCCATGGCCACAAAAAAGAGCAAAAAATCGCTATAGACCACTCCTTTAAATCCACCAAGGGCGCTAAAAACCACCGTAATCAAACCAGCGCTAACCACGGTTTCCCAAGGTTCAAGGCCAAGCATAACCCCTCCAATTTTTATTGCTGCCAATGTTACCGCCGCCATTGTAATTACATTAAAAAGAACTCCAAGATAAATGGCTCTAAACTTTCTCAAAAAGCTTGCGGCCTTTCCGCCATACCGTAGTTCATAAAATTCCAGGTCTGTTTTTACATTGGATTTCCTCCATAATTTGGCATAGACAAAAACAGTAAGCATTCCTGTTATTAAAAAACACCACCAGCCCCAATTCCCAGAAACCCCATTGGTTCTAACTAAATCCGTTACAAGGTTTGGCGTGTCTGTAGAAAACGTGGTTGCAACCATTGAGAGACCCAATAACCACCAGGGCATGGTCCTACCCGAGAGGAAATATTCAGAAGAGCTTTTCCCAGATTTTTTGGAAACATAAATGCCTATAAAAAGGACAATTCCGAAAAAGCCAAATATAAGTACGTAATCAAGTGTCTGTAAATCCATGGTTTGGTTTTGGTTGTTGGCTAAAGTATAATTTTTTAAAATACCTTTACCCTTTGTTCGCTAAACAACAGTTTTGACATTCTTTATGACATTGGAATCTTCCTTAGTGGTTTGGTCCATGGCCGCTACAGCAGCATTTTTAATGGGTATTTCAAAAGCGGGTCTGAAAGGACTTTCCATTTTTAATGTAACCCTCATGGCATTGGCTTTTGGTGCTAGGGAGTCTACAGGCTTAATTATTCCATTGTTACTGGTGGGAGACGTATTTGCTGTGGTCTACTACAATCGACACACACAGTGGAGCTATATCATAAAATTTCTACCATGGATGGTTCTAGGGATTCTTATCGGTGTTTTTATTGGAAAGGATTTGCCTGAAAAGGAATTTAAGCTTAGCATGGTAGTCGTTATTTTTATAAGCTTGGCTGTTCTCGTTTGGTGGGACAAGCGAAAGTCCCAAGCCATTCCAAAACACTGGTTGTTTTCTGGCTCCATTGGAATTGTTGCGGGTATTTGCACAATGATCGGTAACCTAGCTGGGGCTTTTACCAATATTTTCTTTTTGGCGATGCGGCTTCCTAAAAATGAGTTCGTCGGTACTGCCGCGTGGTTATTTCTAATTACTAACTTGTTTAAATTACCCTTTCACATCTTTGTTTGGAAAACCATTTCCACAGAGTCATTGTTGATTAATCTTAAGTTGTTTCCATCTATTCTTTTGGGTCTTTTTGCTGGGGTAGCCATTGTAAAATTAATTAATGATAAAAATTATAAAAGATTCATTTTGATTGTAACAGCGGTTGGGGCAATTGCCATTTTATTTAAATAAAGAAGCCCTGCCGTAATTTTACTTTTCTCTTATTTTAAAAACCCATGCGTCAGTTTCACCAACTTGCGTACTATGCTTTTCGGGAACTTGACTAGTTAGTCCCTTTTTTCCATAGTTAATCAATGGGTTCCTTTTTGTTGGTTGTCAGCTTCACCAATCCTTCGGCATCTGGTCTTCGGTTGGATGTTGTAGCCGCATCACCATACCAATAGACACCGACACCATATTCCATGTCGACATCTTCCGTCCAGCTCCAGACTTCCATATCCAGTTGGAGAGAACTTCCAAAAGGCATGACATCCAAGGCGCGGGAACGTGTTTCGGTACTATAGCCCTGTGTATTTCTTGTGCCGAATTCAGCTTCGGTTTTTCTGTTGTTCTTATTGTAAACATTTGAATTAGGTTGTGCGTGAAATGGGTGTTCATAGAAATCGTTGCTCATTCCTCCCCAAGAATACCCGTAATAGTCTTCCGTACCCGTTCCAAAAATGGAAGGGAAATCTTCTCCATCGACCCATATTTTCTCATCCCCTTCGCCCCACCAACGCTTCACAGGGTTCCAAATGGTCAAGGCATCGCCCACGTATACACCTCTTCCTTTCAGTGTCACATAGTTCCAGTCGGAGAACGGTCTTGTGGATACGGGGTATTCTCCCCGCCATGCAGCGTTGAAGTACATACTGTTTTCGTCCCATTCCCAATCACCAACGGTGGCATTGAGCTCGACATCCACAGGTTCGTTGCCTAAGTTAAATATTGATATTTTTCCTGATCTTTGGTACGGCATCACCCAACGACTGGACATGGCCCCGTCATTATCCACAGTTCTATACCAACCCTGAAAGGGATTTAACCCAATTCCACTACCAAAGAAGTCACCTATTGGGCACCATACGGTTTCTTGTCCATCGAACTCCACTTTTAGGACAACCGAGCGGGTTACTGTTGAATCCTGGTAGTCCCCAAGCTTTAGGGAAAGTGAGCGAACCGCTCCTGTCCCTTTAGGCAGTACAATAGACTTCTCTTCTTTGTAGGCGACTGTTTCCTTCAATTCCAATGCCTTACCAACTGAGCTGTTTTTTGGTGACAACAATGTTTTACAAACTTTTTTGGTCAGTGCGTCCGCCTTTTTGAAGTTTTCCATAGTGAAGGTTTCTACGGCCGTGCCCTCATCATATGCCCTATATGTAAACTGATAAAAAAAGGGTCTTTCGGTAACGGTGACCTTACAACTTTTTGCATAGGTTATAGGAAAAAAGGAAACAGCAGACCTTAAAGATTTATGTGCTAACGGAAAAGGGAAAAGTCCGGTCCCGTTCAAAAGCCCTAGCATGTTTCCCTCCAGAACGGGTTCGGTTGCCCCATCCAGATAAATTTTTATTGTACTTGTGGTACTAGGGTCTTTTGGGTTCGAATACGGCATCCATGTCCGTACAATTGCTCCCGGGCCCTTATGGTCCATGAGCACCCATTCTTTTACGCCATTATGCTCTTCGACGCGGAGAAAATTATGGAGCCCTTCTTTGGTGTTGAAGTCCGCATTGGTGAACCAACCTACCGTATCTTGGGGAGTCTTGGAGGCTCTGTTATAACTGCTTTCCTGTTTTAAGCGGAAATTGTTTTGGGGGAATTTGGCGACCATATCGCGGTCTGTCATCTCTTTGAGCAAAGATGTTATGGTCACTATTTGGTTTTCATCGCCTTTAACTTTTTTTGGCTCGTTTACACATCCTGTAAAAACGAGCGTAGTGAATAGTACTGTTATACTATTTATGTTTATTTGTGAGGTAAACCGTGTTAACTTAAAGTTCAGCATAGTGGATTTATTTGACTTCTCCAATAGGTCTTTGATTGGTTTAAATTTCCAAAATATGTTCCAATAGAACCGTTTTTAATTTCGAAATAATTTCTTAGTTTTCTCTGGCTCGGTAACCAGTTTGGATTTATGTGGCAAAATAAGTTACCAGTCGTCCATCCTAACAGTGGTCTTGTTATAAAAATAGGCTTCATGCCCTCCGGTCCCTTCACTTCCTGTCAAAATACTGCTTATATTTTACCATCGCTTTTTTAGAAAGAGACACCCCTGAAATATTGGTCAGTTTTGGCACAAAATAAACCCTCCTAACTAACTTAAAGTAGATAAGAGGGTTGTGATTTTACTTTGTGGTCCCACATGGGCTCGAACCATGGACCCCCTGATTATGAGTCAGGTGCTCTAACCAGCTGAGCTATAGGACCTGCAATTTTGCGGATGCAATATTACCATTTATTTTCCTTCGTCGCAAGATTTTAATACAACTACCCCTCATTTATTTCCTGACAAAGCTCTACCAATACCCCGTTGGTTCCCTTTGGATGCAAAAATGCGACCAATTTGTTGTCCGCCCCTTGTTTGGGCACTTCATTTAAAACGGTAAAACCTTCCTTTTTCAATCGTGTAATTTCCATTACAATATCGTCAACGGCAAAGGCAATATGGTGAACTCCTTCACCTTTCTTTTCCAAAAACTTTGCTATTGGACTATCTACCGTAGTAGCTTCCAACAATTCTATTTTATTGGGTCCAGATTTAAAAAAAGAGGTGCGCACCCCTTCGGATGGGACTTCTTCCATTTTATAGTGGGATGCTCCCAAGAGTTTTGCAAACAAGCTGTTGGAGTCTTTCAAATTCTTTACCGCAATACCTATATGTTCTATTTTATCCATCTGATTCCACTTTAAGTGTACGTGAACAACTGAATGTACATCAATTTCTTCAAAAATAAACACTGGATTTGTATCATATCATGAGGTTCGTCATTAATTCCACTATTTTTGTGCTATGGAAACACAACGGCAGAAGAAAATAGGGGGAATCATCCAAAAGGATATCGTAGATATTTTGCAGCGTGCCGCCACAGATGGTGGATTAAAGGGAACCTTGATTTCTGTTTCAAAAGTTTCCGTTACTACGGATCTTTCCATTGCCAAGGTATATGTAAGTATTTTTCCAAATAAAAGTGCTAATGTACTGTTGGAAGGAATAAAATCGAACCAAAACCTTATTAAGCATGAGTTGGCCCAACGCACAAAAAACCAATTGCGGCGAGTGCCTGAACTCAATTTTTACTTGGATGATTCCTTGGAGTATATTGACAAGATTGAAAAATCACTGAAAGGAGAAGAAAACCCCATTGAAAATAGAGATTTACTGGACAAACGCAAGAAATCCTGATTTTGAACTTTCCTTTCTATATCGCTAAGCGCTATCTGCGTTCCAAAAGCAGCCAAAATGCAGTAAATATTATCAATTTCATCACATTCTTGGTCATTGTAATTGGATCCGCGGCACTTTTTGTTGTGCTCTCCGCGTTTGCAGGCTTAAAAACATTCAGTCTTTCTTTTACCAACACATTTGACCCAGACTTAAAAGCGTCCCCCATCACCGGAAAGCATTTTTCCATTACTCCAGATGAGGAAAAATCACTTCTAAAAATCGATGGGCTGGCAAACTATTCTAAAGAACTAGAGGAAAGGGCGTACCTGACATTTCGGGAAAAGAGTTGTATTGCTTATATAAAGGGAATAGACAATAATTATCGTTCTGTAACTGGAGTAGATAGCACTTTATATTTTGGTAATTGGGGAATTATGGAGTATAATGGTGTTATGGGCATTGGTATTTACAATTTGTTGGGAGTACCCATTGACAACTATCAAACTCCGATGACAGTTCTTGTTCCCAAACCTGGTAAAGGCTCTATTTCGCAACAAGGGTTGAATGCAAAACCTTACAATGAGCTGCCATTGGTTGTCAGTGGGGTTTATGCAGTAGAAGAAAATTTGGATAAAAAGTATGTGTTTGCCCAGCTACCTTTGGTACAGGCTTTGCTTGAAAAAGACAGTACCCAAGTTTCAGGAATTAATTTTAAACTTGATAAAGAGGCGTCAATTGAATTTGTGAAAGACCATATTAAGGCTATTCTAGGAGATAAGGTTTTGGTTCTTGACCGACAAGAACAGAACAGCACTCTTTATCGCATGCTCAATACTGAAAATTTAGCTACCTATCTTATATTTACTTTGGTATTGATTATTGCGCTATTTAATGTTGTAGGCGCCATTATCATGATGATATTGGACAAACAACAAAACTCAAAAACGCTGTTCAGTTTGGGAGCTACAATTAAAGAGTTGCGTAGGGTCTATTTTATTCAAGGGCTATTGGTCACTTCCTTGGGGGGATTGATTGGAGTACTAATAGGGTCCATACTTATCGGGTCGCAATTGGCTTTTAGTTGGCTAAAAATCACACCTTCTCTTGCGTATCCTGTAGAATACAACATCATGAATGTTCTAGTGGTTTTGGCCACAATTGTGGTCTTGGGCTTTATCTCTTCGAAGATTGCAAGTAGTAGAATAACAAAACGATTGGTTACCGTTTAAGCAAACTGAAAATCGCCAAATTTCTCCAAAACCTCATCAAAGGCTGCAAAAACATCAGCTGATTCATCACTGGTCACCATTTTCATTCGGTATTCCTTAAAATGGGGAATTCCTTTAAAATAATTCGTGTAGTGTCTTCTTGTTTCAAAAACCCCTAGTTTCTCCCCTTTCCAATCAATGGCCATTTGCAAATGTCTACGAGCCGCTTCCACTCGCTCTTCCATAGTTGGAAGACTTAGGTGTGTCCCTGTCTTAAAATAGTGCTTTACCTGCTTAAAAAACCATGGATTGCCAATACTCGCCCTTCCGATCATGGCTCCATCAAGTCCATAATCATCACGCATTCTTACTGCTGCCTCTGGCGTGTCCACATCTCCATTTCCAAAAACAGGAATATGCATTCTGGGGTTGTTCTTCACTTGGGCTATGGGTTTCCAATCAGCTTCTCCCTTGTACATTTGTACCCTCGTCCGACCATGAATGGAGATGGCTTTAATACCCACATCTTGCAGTCGTTCCGCTACTTCAACAATTTTAATGGACGGAGTGTCCCATCCCAACCTTGTTTTCACGGTAACAGGCAATTTGGTTCTTTTTACCATTGCCTCAGTAAGTTTTACCATCAAAGGTATATCACGAAGAATCCCTGCCCCTGCATTTTTACAGACTACTTTTTTTACAGGACAGCCAAAATTAATATCGATGATATCCGGGTTGGATTTCTCCACAATATCCACAGCTTGAAGCATTGAATCTAGTTCCGCTCCAAATATCTGGATGCCTACAGGGCGTTCCTTTTCATAAATATCCAGTTTGATAACACTTTTGGCGGCATCACGGATAAGTCCTTCGGAGGAAATAAACTCTGTATAAACGACATCTGCTCCTTGTTCCTTGCACAAAGCACGAAAAGGCGGGTCACTAACATCCTCCATTGGAGCAAGAAGTAGCGGAAAATCAGGAAGTTCTATGTCTGCAATTTTTACCAAAACCCTTATTTTTTGGACAGCAAAAGTACAAAAAACAAGCTGTTATTCATTTTGAAGCCTATCCCTTTCCTTTTTGTCAATACCTCGCTCGTTATCCTGTAATTTGAAATTTCCAAAATTATAGGTAAAGCCCAATCGGATAAATTGGGTTTCAGGGCGCCTTCTGTAAAAATTATCCTGATTCAAGTACCTTGAGGTGTAGGTTGGGATGTATCTCTCCAAAATATCTTCGGCGGCAATTGAAATTGTAGCTCTGTTCTTGAACAGGGATTTGCGCAATCCTAATGTAAGGTTCAGTTGCTCATCAGAAACATAGGATCCAAATAAAAATTGGGAAATATAAGTCATTGTAAGCTCTCCGGTGAATGTCCCATCTTTTGAGAGGGTAAGGTAGTTGGCCAAATAACCGTATACCCCGTTGATCTCATTGGTAAATTGCTCGTTACCACTTTCAACGGCCAAGAACGTTTCTTCTTCATGAAAAACTGAAGTATAGGCATACAAAAACCAAAAAGGGAGAACGCCCTTGCTTACCGTAAAATCCAATCCATACGATTTACTCTCCAAAACGTTTTGCTTAAGTTCAACCAGTGTTTGATTATCATTGTTTTGGAATACCAAATCCGCAATGTTTCTTCCATTATCCCGATAATAGATATCGAAGAAAAACTCACTGTTCAGGGTATAATTTAAGTTTATGTTATTGGAAAAACTAGGAAATAATGTTGGGTTGCCCTCTTCGAAATCATTCTCATTAAAAAAATATCTGAAAGGGTTAAGGTCGTTGTATTTTGGCCGATCAACATTTCTTCCGTAGTCAAAAGCAAAGCTATGTTTGTCCGACGGGGAATAAAGCACATATACGGACGGAAAAGGTTCAAAAAAATCTTGGGTGTTTGTTTGATTAAGGGTCAATGATGTTCCTTCGGCTTCAGTCAATTCCCCTCTTAATCCAAGTTTCATGGACCATTTTTCCCAGTTTTTTACCAAACTGAAGTAAGCCGCGTACACATTTTCATCGTACACATAATTATCAGACAAAGATGCATCCACGGCATCATCTGTCCCAACAAAGTTTAAAAAATCAATTGCGCTCTCTGATGCAATAGATGAGATTTTCATGCCCGTTTCAATGGATGCGTTTCCAATTGGGGTTGAAAAATCAGCCTGTCCTGTAAAAATCTGAATGTCCTGCTGGGAATCAGTATCAAATCCAAAATCTCTTAAAAAATTACCTCCACCATCAAAATAGGTAGAACTCAAATTCTGTTCGGATTGCCCATCATAATTTGTATAGTGTCCATTGAAGGACAATCTCGCCCCTGGCTTTTTTAACTTATGCACATAAGTTAGATCAAAGGCCAAATTAGAGTTGTCAAAAGCTGTACTATTTTGAGTCATAAAGGTTGAATCTAAAACGCTTTGGGCGTTTCTAATTTCGTTGTTCAATACAGTTTCCTGCTCTTGTCCTGGATTAAAGAGCATGTTTGAAGTAAGGTTGAGACTGTTCTTTTCATTAAAATCATAATCAACGATGAGGTTAGCGTTTTGAGCCAGAGAACGATTGATCTGATTGTAATCTGTAGACCATCTTGAAAACACTGCGTCAGTATCATCAATAAAATTGATTCCCTTATCTGTTTTTCGTAATTCCTTTTTTGGGTTGATGGAGTAATTCGCAAAAATATTCAGCTTGTTTGTCTTAAAATAGTGGCTTGTCCCAAAACTGTATTTTGGAAAAACGGCTTGCGTGTAGGTTCCGTTGATACTTCCTTTGTAGCCCGGAACAATATTTTTATTGGTAACAATGTTCAAGATTGGACCTCCTTCAGCTTCGTATCTAGCCGGTGGATTTGCAATGACTTCAACCGACTTTATAGTGGTCCCAGAAAGTCCGTCAAGTAGATCTTTTACCTCTTGTCCTGAAAGCTGAATTTTCCTATCATTAAGATATACCGTTGCGCTTTCACCTCGGACCAGGAGTTCTTCTTGATTTATTATTACTCCCGGAGTACCTTTAAGAATATCCCATGAAGTTCCTTGCGAGACAACAGTGTTTTCAACCGAAAAGACCAGTCTGTCTGATAATTTTTTAAGTGTTGGCCTTCTGGAAGTTACAACAACTTCATCGAGATTATTTTCATCCAAAGGAATAATTAAAGCACCCAGTGAAACATCACTGGTAATATCCAAAGCACGCGGTTCAGAACCCTTCCCCACAAAACTAGCTTGCAACAAATAGAGGTCTGAGTCTACTTCTGAAAGAACAAAATGACCACTATCATCTGCAGAGGTTCCCTGGACAAATGTTGAATCAACTGCCTGTAAAAGTAAAATGTTGGCGTAGGGAATTATTTTATTCCCCCTGTCCACCACCTTTCCCTTTATCTGGAAGGTTTGACCAGTGGCACTTGTGAAGGTTAAAAACATTAGAAATAAAAAAAACGCAAAGTGTTTCATTTCTATTTGGGGTTACAGACCAAATCTAAGAAAATATTTTAGAGCGCCTAAAAACCTGCAACTTCCATATTTGCAAAAAACCAAGACTAGGGTATTGAAAAGAGCTATATTTGCATTTGCTTAAAAGCCCGTATTGTTTGATTGGGTGTAGGATATTATGGAGAAGATTAGAAATTTTTGCATCATTGCACATATTGATCATGGCAAAAGTACCTTGGCCGATCGGTTATTAGACTTTACAGGTTCAGTTACGGAACGTGAAAAACAGGACCAGCTTCTTGATAGCATGGATTTGGAACGGGAACGTGGCATTACCATAAAAAGTCATGCTATTCAAATGGAGTATGAGCACGAGGGTGAAACCTATGTTCTTAATTTGATAGACACTCCTGGGCATGTTGATTTTTCATATGAAGTTTCGCGATCAATTGCCGCTTGCGAAGGCGCTCTTTTGGTAGTTGATGCTGCACAGAGTATACAGGCACAGACCATATCCAATCTTTACCTTGCTTTGGAAAACGACTTGGAAATTATTCCAGTCCTCAATAAAGTAGATCTCCCTAGCGCCAATCCTGAAGAGGTTACCGATGATATTGTGGATTTGTTGGGATGTAAGCCAGAAGAAGTAATCCCAGCGAGCGCCAAAACAGGAATTGGGATTGAAGACATTCTGACTGCAATCATAGAACGTGTTCCTTCTCCTAAGGGGAATCCAAACGAGTCCCTTCAAGCTTTGGTTTTTGATTCTGTTTATAACCCTTTTAGAGGTGTTGAAACCTATTTTAGAATCATAAATGGTGAAATTAAAAAAGGACAAAAGATAAAATTTGTTGCAACCGATAAGGATTATTTTGCTGATGAAATAGGCACTTTAAAGCTAAACCAGGTACCGAAACCTGTCATTTCTGCTGGAGATGTTGGGTATTTGATTACTGGGATAAAAGATGCTCGAGAAGTAAAAGTTGGTGATACGATTACCGATGCTGCCAACCCAACGCAAAATGCCATAGAAGGTTTTGAAGACGTAAAACCAATGGTTTTCGCTGGAATCTATCCGGTTGATACCGAAGATTTTGAAGAACTGAGATCTTCAATGGAAAAGCTACAACTAAATGATGCTTCTTTGGTATTTACGCCAGAAAGCAGTGCCGCCTTGGGGTTTGGTTTTCGTTGTGGGTTTTTGGGAATGCTGCATATGGAAATCATCCAAGAACGCCTGGAACGTGAGTTTAATATGACGGTCATCACCACCGTTCCCAACGTTAGTTATCATGCGTACACCACCAAAGATCGAGAAACGGCTTTTATCGTAAACAATCCATCAGACCTGCCAGATCCTTCCACAGTGGATCGTGTAGAGGAACCTTATATAAAAGCTACAATTATTACAAAGTCTGATTTTGTGGGCAATGTAATGTCATTGTGCATAGAAAAACGGGGGCAAATAACCAATCAAACTTATTTGACCACTGAACGGGTAGAACTTATTTTTGATATGCCCTTGGCTGAAATCGTTTTTGATTTTTACGACCGATTGAAAACCGTTTCAAAGGGCTATGCTTCTTTTGACTATACCCCAATAGGAATGCGAACCTCCAAATTGGTCCGTGTTGATATCCTTTTAAACGCACAGCCTGTTGACGCTTTATCCGCATTGGTTCATTTTGATAATGCACATACTATTGGAAAAAAGATGTGCGAAAAATTAAAAGAGCTTATTCCAAGACAACAGTTTGATATCCCTATTCAAGCCGCAATTGGCTCCAAAATTATTTCTAGGGAAACCATAAAGGCGTTACGAAAAGACGTTACCGCGAAGTGCTACGGTGGTGATATTTCCCGTAAACGAAAATTGTTGGAAAAGCAGAAAAAAGGGAAAAAGCGCATGCGCCAAGTGGGGAATGTTGAGATTCCACAACAAGCTTTCATGGCCGTGCTAAAGTTGAATGACTAACGGGATGTACTTTTAAAAAAGATTCATTCTTAATACTCCCCATCTTCTATACATGCCATTTGCACCAATTCTCTTAGCGTAAGTTCTTCATAATCCAATATTTCTTGTAGTTCCTGCTCAGATATTAAATCAACTTCATCTCCAGCTTTTGTCAAACATGTTCCATCTCCATTGTCACAGACTTCAAATTTTGTTCCTGCATCGGAAGTACATGATTCGCATTTAGACCCCTCATCATCATTGGAACATCCCAATAAGAACACACCTATTGCGGAGCACAACAGTAAACGTATCTTTTTCATCTTTAAAAGTTTGGAAAATTATTGGAGCAATATTATTTTTCAAAGGGCAGAAATAAGGATGAAAATCAATGAATCACTTCTATGAATTGATGAATAGACCTAAATGCCCTATGGACCATCGTTATGTATTCCAATTCTAGAGGCCATTGGCTCTAAAATTACTTCTAAGGAAAAAACGCATGCGCCAAGTGGGGAATGTTGAAATTCCCCAACAGGCATTCATGACCGTGCCGAAGTTGAATGATTAAAGACCAACAAGGCAAGCCAAATCAATAAATTCCTTTGGAGTAAGTTCTGCGTCATCCAATTCTTCTTGGGTAACTGTATCTGTCAAATCTCCAGCGGTATATGTAAATGTGTCATCCCCGTTGTCGCATATTTCAACTTTAATTGAGCTACTTGTATTGCATGATTGGCAGTTAGACTTTGCTCCATCATCATCACTTGAGCAACTTAAAAATCCCAAGGTAGTAATAAGACCAATTGCTAAAAAGATTCTTTTCATGTTTAAATTTTTAAAGGTTTTTTAATTGTTGGCCAATCTACTATACTATGGAAACTATACACTTGAATAATCAATAGATGCCTTAAATGAATTGATGGATCGACAAAAAAGTTGTTTTCAAAAGCAAGTTATAACCGACTATTCTTTTGTAACTTTCTGGTCAGACGTTATTCGTATTGAAAGATCAACCTCAAAAAATTCTTATTTGCGAAGACCACCAAATTGTTATTGATGGTCTTTGTTCCATACTGCTCAACTTCTCTAACTTTCAGGTTGTGGATACCGTAAATGGGTTTCAGCAACTTTATCCTTCCATTGAAAAACACTCTCCAGATATTCTCCTCTTGGACCTCAATCTCCCTCATAAAAATGGCATGGAAATTCTTCAGGAACTCCGTCAGAGAAACAATACAATAAAAGTTCTGATTTTAACCATGTACAACAAAAGAACAATTGTTAATAAAGCTATTAGCAATGGAGCGAATGGATTCTTACTCAAAAATTGTTCTTCAGAAGACCTGTACGATGCCTTAAAACATGTTTCATCTGAGAGTGGATTTTATTATGGAGAAGGTGTTATCAAAACAAAAAAAGACCAAGACCAAAAAGATGGTGATGGGTTTTACAAACAGATTCAGCTAACACCGCGAGAAAAAGAAATCATCAAATATCTATGTGACGGAGATAAGGTCCCAAATATTGCCTCAGCTATGCACATAAGCCCGTTGACAGTTGAAACACATAAAAAGAATATTTATAGAAAACTTGGGGTGGACAGCAGCATTAAACTTGTAACATTTGTGCATGAGAATCAATTGTTATAAGGTTTTCTGGTTTGTTTTTTTTCTATTCTTCATTGGTTTGTTTCCAATTAAAGCCAATGACACAATAGTTTTACAAAAGGCTCAAATCACAAAAAATCTAAAAGATTTTTCTACTGTTTTTATATCAGAAAAAAAGGCTTCTATATTTTCATTTGAGACCTTGAATCATTTTACTCCCCTTAAAGGTGATAGGTCTTTTTTTTATTTGGATTTTGATGTCGCCAGTGCCTATTCCAAATACACCATTAAAAACGATTCCGAAAATGAAAAAGAAATTGTTTTCTCTTTTTCGTATCCTTTTTTGGAAGATGTGAAACTCTACAAAGCTGTTCAAGGAAAGTTGATTCTTGAAGGAGAAATTGGAATTCAAAATTTAAAGCAAGCGGTGGAACGTACCTGGAAAATTACCATTCGGTTATTGCCAAACGAAATAGCATCCTACTTTCTTGTTTTTACAAAGTCTAAAGGCAAACCCTTGGCAACTGATATTACTTTGAGAGATAGCAATACCGATTCTCGAACAAGCGGTTTCCAAAATTTGGGAATAGGCTTGTACCTAGGTCTTGTCTTATTGTCTCTTCTTTTTACCAGCTTCATTTTTATACTTGCTAAACGTTCACTTTTTTTATGGTACGGACTTTATCTTGTTGTCTTGGCCATTTTTATGGTTTCATACCTTGGTTACACTAATGTGCTATTACCTTTACAGAAATTAGATGTTGGCCGTGCGATATATGTAATTTCCATAGAGCTTTCTACGGCTATTTTTGTTTTGTTTGCCCAGCAAATCCTTATGGCAAAAAAATATTTGCCCAAGCTTAAAAAAAGTGTTGAGGTCGTAATTATTTTTCAAGTTGCTTTTCGAATTTTTCTCCACTTCGTGGCCAATTCGCTTTATGCTGGACAGGTTAAACTTTTTATGAAGCTTTGGTACGTAACCATCTTGTTTTTGGTCGTTGCAGTAATCGTAGAAATATTTGTGTATTTAAGGCATAATAAAAGAGTTGGATCTTACTTTGCTGTATCCTATCTGTTTATGGCCTTTGGATCTGCTGCCTTGGTCTTGCACCATAGTTTTGGGCTTTTGAAACTTTCATTTTATGGGCTACCAGGAATTTTTTACGCCTCTGCCATTGAAATATTCTTTCTTACAGCTGCTTTAACTATAGTTGTTGGGCAAATTTATCATGAACGGAACACGCTCTCTGAAAAACTTGTATTGCAACAACAAAAATTCTTGAATGCTTTTGTCCAAGGTCAAGAAGAAGAACGAAAGCGGGTAGGCGGAGAGCTTCATGACAATATAGGCAGTAAAGTTGCCAGCCTTAAACGATTGTTCAGTGCTAAATATTCCGACGAAAAAATGCAAAAAGAATTTGATGACATTTGTGAGGATGTAAGAACAGTAGCCCATAGCATTACCCCTGCCGAGATTTCACTTGTTGGGCTCTCTGGCGCCATTGACGAGTTATTGGAAACAGTTGAGAAGACTGAACAGCTGACTATCAATTTCAACACCTTTCAATTTCCTGAAAATCTAGATGAAGGTCTGGCTACTCATCTATTTAGGATTGTTCAAGAATTGCTTCAGAATGTAATCAAACACGCGAATGCTTCTTTGGTGAACATACAATTGTTTGGCCACAAAAATTCAATAACACTAAGTTTTGAAGATGATGGACAGGGGGTTTTTGAAAAAAAGAAAAATGTTGGAATTGGACTGAAGAGCGTCCAATCCAGAGTGGTTCAAATGAACGGACAATTTCTTTTTGATTCTATTCAGGACAAAGGCACCTCGGTCTTGGTCATAATTCCTACAAAATATACCTGAGTTCAGGTATTGTTTTATAGTCATTGTTTTGGTCACTTTGGTCACAACTAAATCAAAAGTTATGAAAATCGACCAATATCTTAAAACACTGATATATTTCACTTTACTTTCCAGCAGTTTTTTTTCTTTAGCCCAAAACACAGCAAATACTTCCCTGGATAAAAACCAGATATCTGAGAACTTGATAAAGATTTTTAATAAAATCTTATCCGATGCAAAAATTAACAAAACAGCTCCTTCTTCAACATGTACAGCGGAAGCTAAGGAAATTATAACGGAAACGAGGCAAATGCTAAAGGACAACCGTAATCTCTTTGAGAAGGACCAATTCGATAAACTCGGATTATTTTCGCTATCAAAATCAGAACTTTCTTTTATTGAAAAAGGAAACTATAAAAGTGCAATTGATAAAGCACTTCAAATCTTTGACGGCGCCTCAGAGTATTCTGATTTTGTGTCTTTACTAACAGGCAAGAATGAAACCGAACTTAACGAAACCGAACAAAAAGAGCTAAAAGAGACATTTAAGTTCTTTCGCGAAATGTTTGTGGAAAACAAACAATATCAGTGGTGGGTTGATATCGGTTCAATAAGTTTTCGTCATGACTCCTGTTCTTTAAACATAATCCCTTCTTATAAAGTTATTGGTTTTGAATATCCCAGAGTCACCTACGATTTAAATATTGAAGTTCATGTGGATTGTAACTGCCCAACAACTCCTGAAGGGTTTTCTGCATCACATGCAGTTTCAAGTCTGAGTTTTAATTATAAAGCCCATTCTGAAGGTCTTTTTTCCGGAACTCAGATAACTTTTGGGGACCCCATCAACCCCAGAATAGATATTATTAGTGAAGAGTGCTGCTATACTATAAAAGAAGAAGAAAGCTATTCAGCAGAAAATGATGACGATGATGACATCGTAAAGTACGTATTCGATTACGATTGGGCAGGTGACGGTTTCTCCATTACCGTAGGTGCAGGACCCACTATAGGAGAGGAGGCTGATTTTTTCGGCTTTTCCTATAGCGGTGATATAGGTTATTTTCATAGTCTTAGTGATGATTTTCAAATTGGTGCAACCGCGGGTTATGCAAGATATACAGGAAAAGAAACCGATTTTGGTTTTGAAACTGATGGTGAAAGTTTTATTCCTATAAATGCTAGAGCCAATTATCGTTTAAGCAATGCTTTTGGTGTTGAAGCTGGTTTGGGGTATGCCATTTCTGCAAGTGAGGGGGGAGAAGGGGGTCTTATGTATAGTGCTGGGCCTTTTTGGAGACCTTTGGAAGCGGTTCTGATTGCCTTAAACTATGTGAATATTTCCTTTGGAGAAGGTAGTTTGGGCGCAGTAATGTTAAGCGGGCGGTTTTCACTTTCAAAAAAGTAAGGTTACCGTTCCCATTGGCAAAACAAAACAAGATTTTCACAAAAACATATTAGTTTTAGGTATAATTTCATTCAGCTTCAAGAAGCAATTTATGTTTTCAATAAGTGTCTATAACCTAAGTTGGAACTGAACGAATAAAAAGGCTCATGATAATGAGCCTTTTTTAATTGTTTCAGTAATCTAAATATCAAAATCCAAATCTAAATCTCCACTACAAATCGTATCGGCAAAAGTATCGAAATCCTCTCCTTCCAAATCAAAAACATCAGATTCACCTTCAATCGTAATGGTTGCGGTTCCATCTTCATTATCCTGGATTGTAGTTGGGATAAGACCTAAAACATTGCAAGTCCTGCTGGAACCTGAGTTATCATCTTTTGAACATCCTACAAAAAGAACAATTGTAACCAGTGCTAAGAACAAGATATTGTTTCTCTTACTATTTTTCATATTTACTTGGGGGTTTAGTCATTTAGACAAACGCAACGACCACCCTGGTAGTATAGTTGAAAAACAAAATGTTGTGAAATAAAGATATTAAAGAGCGAGGAGCCTAAAGGGCTATATTAGAATATGGGTACTAAACCTCTTCCCAGAAAATTGAATGTTTTGCGATTTTTTAGTCTATGTGAACATTTTTCCTAAATAGACCAGCTTGTGGCCTTCCCCGTTAGGTAAAAAATCCTTACTGTTGGCCGGGATGATTTCTATACTCCCGTTGGGGGACTTCGTAAATACGGGAATGATATCGTTATCTTTTAGGGTTATGTCAATTAGGCTATCGTAATGTGATTTGTCCTTTATGTCTATTTCGTGAATGGTTGGGTATTTACGAACTGCATCCATAAGCTTGATAAAGTCATCGGTATGTGAAAAAAGTCCTTCTGCCGGATTGTTTTCTGGGTCGTTGATTTCTTCAGAATTTACCAATCGAAAAGCGCCGTTCTCACCGAACTGGTCCTTAAACTTATCAATGGCGAATTTGTTGATGTCTGAATTTCCGGTGAGGGCCATAAGGTATCCCATATCGTTCAATTCAATATTGTCCGTTAATGTATCTGAAAAAATATTGGCGGACATGGCTTCCAAACCTAAGCTTTTTGCTTTCTCAACATTAGCGTCATTATTATCGATAAGAACAACATGTCTGTTATTCTTTTTGAGGTAATTCCCTATCAACCTAGAGACTTTTGACGCCCCAATAATCAAAATGCCCTCGGATTTTGTCAAGAACACTCCTATCAATTTTGCAAAGAGCCTTGCTGTTGTGGCATTCAACAACACCGTTCCCAAAACAATCATAAAAACCAGAGGTGTAATGTACTCTGCCCCAGGTACATCTTTGGCCAATAGTTTAGAACCGAACAGGGAGGCAATACCTGCTGCAACTATACCTCTTGGCCCCACCCAGCCTATAAAAAGCTTTTCATTAAATTTTAAGCCTGATCCTTGGGCACTTATAAAAACACCTAGAGGTCTAATAATAAAAACAATTATTGCGAACAGCGCTGCGGTATTCCAGTTAAAAATAAGTTCCATATCGCTAATGTTGATATTAGCCGATAGTAAGATGAAAAGAATGGATATCAACAAAACACTCAAAGATTCTTTAAAGTAAAGTAGTTCTTTAAGATTGGGCAGGTTCATATTGCCCATCACCATCCCCATAACTACAACGGCCAACAGTCCAGATTCATGTGCAAAAACATCAGACTCCACAAATACAAGAAGCACAACGGAAAGGGACACCACATTCATTAAATAATGAGGGATCAAATCCTTTTTAATAGCAAATGCCAATGCGTGGGCAAACGTAAAACCAAAGGTGGTTCCAAAAAGCAAGATTTTACCAAATTCGACTAGGGCTGTTTGGGTAAAAGCGCTGCCCTCCCCAACACTGATAAACTCAAAAACCAATACTGCTACCAAGGCTCCAATAGGGTCTATTAGAATTCCCTCCCATTTTAGAACCGCCGAAACATCTTTTTTAAGTGGGATATTTCTAAGGATTGGTGTTATTACAGTTGGTCCTGTAACAATGATCAAGGCTGAAAATAAAAAGGAAATTTGCCATGATAACCCAAAAATATAGTGAGCTGCCACGCCCGCTCCAAAAAAAGTAACAATAGACCCTATGGTTATCAACTTGGTAATCACAGGACCAACATTTTTAATTTCGGCCCGTTTAAGAGTCAGGCCTCCTTCAAAAAGAATGATACTAATGGCCAAAGAAACAAAGTAGTATAGACCATCGCCAGGAAAAAGGCCTTTCTCTCCATTCCATATGGGTTCAATAAGTTTTCCACCGTCTTCTGTGTATAGCGTCGCTATAGGTCCCACCAAAAGGCCAATTAATATAAGGGGTAAAATTGCTGGCAATTTAAAGCGCCAAGCAACCCATTGTGCAATTATTCCAAGAATAATAATTCCAGCAAGTTCTAGCATCAATTCGAGTTTTAGTAAAAATACTAATTAATACAAATGCCAAAGCAATTATCTAGTGATCTCTCATTGTCAATCGTAACACGGAACATGCAGATTTTTCTGTGAACTTATCCTTTCCGGTACCAAAAAGAATATCCACCCAATTATCCTTTTGTGGGGTTCCCAATATGAGTAGGTCAAAACTTGCCGAAGCTCTAGAAATCGCTCCAATTGAATCATCCTCTTTTTGGACAATGACCATGCTGGGCGTGTCCACTTTTGTCAATAGTTTTTTTGAATTGGTTTCCATTTTATCAATGGTCTCATCATCCATTTTACTGGGCACAACGTGTAGTAGCGTTAGAGACGCTTTGTAATAATTACAGATTCGGTCTGCAACGGCAATGAAGTTCTTGTCTTTCCTGCCTGGTCTCAAAGCCAATAAAACCTTTCCTATGTAACGAACACCGTCATCCTTGAACAGGGCAAAATCAGAATTGATGTGTGTTAATAACCAACCTATGGGATTACTGACCAAGATTCCGCTATGTGCCCGTCCGTTCCACCCCATCACCAACCAGTCGCAGTGGGTCTGATTGCTCAATTCATGTATAGTGTCAGAAATTTCATGGGTTACCGCGGCTTCAAAATCCAAATCAATGCCCTGGGATACTGCCAAACGTGAAACCCTTCTTTCCAAGGATGCTATTCTTGGGTTTTCTTCTACCATTGCATCCAAAAAGGTCTGATTGGGAACTTCTGTTACATTAACCACTTGAATCTTTTCGTTCTTGTTGATTGCCGCACCAATTTCAACCAGCATTTCCGGGGAACGCTCGTTCCCCAATAATGGTACTACAACACCCGCATTCGAAGCCAATCTACCATCTAGATTTTGTAAGCTTCCCGAACCATTATTTCTATAGTTGATTTTGGCGTTTCGTTTTCTCTTGTACAGTAGGTACAGGGCAGGGCGGTGCCCGTATTTTCTCAGGATTCCCGTTCTGGTCGCATTTCTTCCAAAAAAGTAGTAAATAATTAGACCAAGTAGAAAGATACCAACGATAGCCAGCATTGGGCCAGAGCCCAAGAACACCAATAGGGCAACCCCACTGAAAATCCCAAACAATTGTACTAATGGATATAATGGAGAGCGATATTCAGGTTTATACCATTGTGCAGAGGTCTCGCGTAGCACAATAACACAGGCATTAACCAAAATAAACATCATGACCATAAATGCACTTGCCAACTTTGCTATCTTCTCAACATCAAGAAAAATAATGACCATCGCCATCAGGAAACAAGTCATCACAATCGTAACTACAGGCGTTAAGTACTTTGCATGAATTTTGCCCATAAAGTCTGGAAGCAATTTATCTATGGCCATTGCAAAAGGAAATCTAGAAGCAGCCAAAACACCAGAATTCGCCATCGAAATCAAAGTAATAATACCAACAACAGATGCAATGTAACCTACATAATTTCCCCCTAGGAGTTTAGCAATGCTATAAATAGGTTTAATATCTGTTTTGAGTTCACCCAAGGGTAGGTTCCCCACTAAAACAAAAGCAACCGAAACATAGATTACCGTCATAATAAATAACGATAAAATCATGGCAAGGGGAAGATTTGTTCCTGGATTTTTAATCTCTCCGGCTATGGCAGCGACCTTGGTGACCCCGGCATAGGAAATATAAACAAATGCAACAGTAGAGAACAGTCCTAATTTTCCTTCGGTCATAAAAGGGTCCAATAGTTCTGCGGAAGTCCTTGGAATTCCAAACATCAAAATCAAAGCAAGACTGATGAGGCTTATGCTTACAATAAAGATTTGAACTTTCCCCACCTTTTTTACGCCCAAAATGTTCAAAAACAAAATCAACACCAAGAAGGTAACAGCAACATATTTAGTAAGTCCCGAATCAATATTAATTAATATGGATAGATAGGCGCCAAAACCAACGAGTGCAAAAGCACTTTTAAAGAGCAAGGAAAGCCAAAGTCCAATCCCCGCAATAGTACCAAAAAGGGGTCCAAAAGCTCGCTCTATATACACGTAGGTTCCCCCAGAAGAAGGCATCGCAGTAGCCAGTTCAGATTTGGAAAAAGCTGCAGGTAAAATGCAGACTGCAGCTAAGAGATAGGCCAACCAAACGGAAGACCCTGTTTTTGCAGCTGCCAAACCTGGTAAGACAAAAATACCGCTTCCCAGCATTCCACCTATGCTAATGGCAATAACGGAGGTTAAGGATAAACTACGTTCTAACTTCTTCAATACGGTTTTGGTCTAAATGCTAAATGTAGCCTTTTTGAAACAAAAATCTAGCATGTTCCAAATATGCATTATACTTATCCTATGTATACTATGGCAATGCGGTTAATCTTAAATGGCTTAAATTGTTTAGTTGCAATATTCTAAAGCATTCTGTTGTTATTGATTTTTAAAACCTAAAAAGCAGTGGTGTTTCAGGGGGATTTTGTTAAAATAGGGCTAATAAACTTCTATTTTTTAGTCATTTGCGTTTGGCTTTTCTTATTTTGCACGCCATTTCCTTTTCTGAATGACTATTTATCCCATTGAGACCGGTAATTTTAAACTAGACGGCGGTGCTATGTTTGGTGTAGTTCCAAAATCCATTTGGAACAGAACCAATCCTGCCGATTCTAACAATATGATTGATATTGCGGCTAGATGTCTCCTTATTGAAGATAGTGATAGGCTCATCTTAGTGGATAGTGGCATGGGAAACAAGCAATCAGAGAAGTTCTTTGGATATTATTATCAGTGGGGTAACCATTCAATAGATAATTCTTTAAAGGAACTAGGCTTCCATAGAGATGATATTACTGATGTCTTTATGACCCACCTCCATTTTGACCACTGCGGGGGTAGCATACAATGGAATCAGGATAGAACAGGATATGAACCAGCTTTCAAGAATGCTAGCTTTTGGACCAATGAAGATCATTGGGAATGGGCCACAAATCCCAATGCACGTGAAAAGGCTTCCTTTTTAAAAGAGAACCTATTGCCCATGCAAGAAAGTGGACGACTGCATTTTGTACAACGGAACGGCTCCTCTTTTTTGGAAGAATCAGAATTGGGGTTTGGTATTCTTTTTGTTGATGGACATACGGAAAAGCAAATGCTACCTTATTTAAAATACAAAGGCAATAGCATTGTCTTCGTGGCTGATTTGGTGCCGACCGTTGGTCATATTCCCTTGCCCTACGTAATGGGATATGACACTCGACCTCTTTTAACTTTGGATGAAAAGGCCAAATTTTTGAATGAAATTGCTCAAAACAATTTTTTGCTGTTCTTTGAGCATGATGCCCATAATGAGTTGTGCACATTAAAACAAACTGAAAAAGGGGTACGATTAGACGAATTGTTTTCCTTTAATGAAATATTCAACCCACAATAAAGTTTTACATTTTTATATATACTACATATGATTCACACATACATTAAACCTTCTTTTACATTAGTATCCATTTCGCTTTTCCTTATGGGATGTGGAGCAACATCATTGGTTTCCACACCGGTGCAAAATATTGATACAATCCCGCTTAAAATTTCTGAGCTAACAGAAACACAAAAAAAGAATTGGGGCCATGCCGACCTTATTTCGGATACTATTCCGGGGATGAGTGTGAATAAAGCCTACAAGGAAATCATCAAAAATAAAAATGGCAAAACGGTAATTGTCGCCGTTGTGGATTCTGGAATGGACCTTGAACACGAAGATTTGGATGATGTGTTATGGACCAATAAAGGAGAAAGACCAAACAATGGGAAAGATGATGATGGCAATGGTTATATAGATGATATTCATGGGTATAATTTTCTGGGTGAAGCATACAATGAACAGTTGGAATACGTACGCATGCTTCGACTTAATATTGGTGACGCTTCGGCAAGAGCAAAAGCGCGTTTAAAATTAGATGAGGAATATCCAAAAGCACTTCAAAACAAACAACAATATGAGCAAATATTGCAAGTAGTGAAAACTGCGGATGAAGCTGTTAAAAAGGAACTTGGCAAAGATTCTTATACCAAAAAAGAGCTACTTTCCATAGAGGCCAAAACGGAACAAATGCAGCAGAATGTTGCCGTATTAACACAAATGTATACCTACGGGGATAGTATACCCAGCGTTATAGAGGAACTTACCGAAGGCATTACCTATTTTGCAGATCAGGTAAATTTTAATCTCAACAAAGATTTTGACGGGAGAACTCCTGTAGGAGACAGCCCATATGACGTTACTGACACCTCTTATGGAAATGGAAATCCGAAGAACCGGGTTGATACCGAAAGTCATGGAACCCATGTGGCCGGAATCATTGCCGCGGAAAGAAATAATGGAAAAGGAGTGAATGGGGTTGCCAAAAACGTGAAATTAATGAGCTTGCGTGCCGTACCAAATGGAGATGAGTACGACAAAGACATTGCCATGGCGATAAGATATGCAGCTGATAATGGTGCTAAAATCATTAACTGCAGTTTTGGCAAGTCTTTTTCGCCAAATGCCGAATGGGTTTACGACGCAATCAAATATGCCGCTTCAAAAGACGTGTTGATTGTTCATGCTGCTGGAAATGATGGCAGTAATTTGGATGATGCTGAAAATCCCAATTTCCCAAATGACCACAAATATGTAGGTTCTGAGTTTACAAACAATGTAATTACCGTTGGCGCCCTTACAAGTAGTTATGGTTCAGAAATGGTGGCCAACTTTTCTAATTATGGAAAACAGAATGTAGATGTTTTTGCTCCCGGTGATGCTATCTATTCCACATTACCCAATAATGACTATGATTTTCAAGGAGGAACCTCAATGGCGGCACCTGCTGTTGCTGGTGTTGCTGCATTGGTAAGATCATATTATCCTCAATTGACAGCTTCGCAGGTAAAACAGGTTATAATGCAATCTGGATTAAGCTCAAAAGCATCCGTAATTGTTGATGGAGACCAATCTAAGGCAACTACTTTTGACAAAGTCTCAAAATCAGGAAAAATGGTCAATGCATATAATGCACTTTTGTTGGCCGAAAACATTTCAAAAGGTAAAATGACCTTGAACAATAATACCAAATAAGATGAAAAGTACACTAGTATTCTTTTTTGCGGTTTTCACTTCTGTTTCACTTCTGTCTGCACAAAACAATACTTCGTATTGGCAACAACATGTAGATTATATGATGGACGTTACCATGGATGTTAAAACCTATCAATATTCAGGAACACAAAAGCTTACCTACACGAATAACTCCCCAGATGTATTAAATAGAGTTTATTATCATTTATATTTTAACGCATTTCAACCTGGAAGTGAGATGGATGTAAGGCTTCAACAAGTTAAAGATCCAGATGGTAGAATGCTCAATGAAGGAAAAAGTAGAATTGCGGCTCTTTCGGAAAGTGAAATGGGTCATTTGCACGTGCAATCTCTAACCCAAGATGGAACAGCTGTTTCTTTTAATGAAGAAGGCACCATATTGGTTGTGGATTTGGTCAACCCTATCCCTTCAGGTGGAAAAACTGTTTTGGATATGGAGTTCAAAGGGCAAGTGCCATTACAGATTAGACGATCTGGAAGGAACAATAAAGAAGGGGTTGCCCTTTCCATGAGTCAATGGTATCCAAAACTTTCAGAATATGATTTTGAAGGATGGCATCCCAATCCATACATCTCAAGGGAGTTTCACGGAGTTTGGGGTGATTTTGATGTGAAACTCACTATTGACAAAGACTATACCGTTGGAGGTTCGGGTTATTTGCAAAACCCCCAGGAAATTGGGCATGGATATGCAACACCAGAAACCAAGGTAAAAACAAAGGGCAAAACCCTAACATGGCATTTTAAAGCACCCAATGTGCATGACTTTATGTGGGCTGCCGATCCAGACTATATACATGATGTTGTTAAAATGGATGACGGTCCAGATTTACATTTCTACTACAAAAATGACCCTGAAATCATAGAAAATTGGAAGAATCTTCAGCCAAAAACAGCAGATGCCATGCGTTTTTTCAGCAAAAATATCGGCAAATACCCGTATGACCAGTATTCTGTTGTGCAAGGAGGAGATGGAGGTATGGAATATGCCATGAGTACATTAATTACGGGCAAAAGAAAGTTTGGAAGTCTAGTCGGGGTAATGGTACATGAGATGGCCCATTCCTGGTTTCAGCATGTTTTGGCCACTAACGAATCCAAACACGAATGGATGGACGAAGGCTTCACAACTTTTATAAGTAGCCTTTGCATGAATGAAGTGATGGAACAAGGTCTGGAGAATCCTTTTGAAGGTTCATACAAAGGGTATTATGCCTTGGTAAATTCTGGTTTGGAGCTTCCACAAGGCACCCATGCAGATCGCTATGCAACAAACTTTGCCTACGGTATTTCAGCATACAGTAAAGGTTCTATCTTTTTGTCCCAGCTCGGTTATATCATCGGTCAGGATAAATTAATGGAAACGATACGAAAATATTTTGAAGACTTTAAGTTTAAGCATCCAGTACCCAATGACATTAAAAGAACCGCTGAAAAAGTATCGGGAATGGAATTGGATTGGTATTTAACAGATTGGACCCAAACCACAAATACCATTGATTATGCCATTAAAAGTGTTGATGCTGATGGCGAAAAAACAAAGGTGGTACTTGAACGTATTGGCGAAATGCCCATGCCTTTAGATCTTTTAATTGCTTTTGAGGGTGATGTTCAAGAAACGTATTATGTTCCGTTGCAAATGATGCGTGGAGAAAAGGAAAATCCGTATCCAACACTTAAAAGAGCGGTAGTTGAAGATTGGGCTTGGGCTCATCCAACATACGAACTTATCATTGATAAGCCCTTAAGTTCTATAAAGGCAATTGTGATTGATCCATCTCAGCTTATGGCTGATGTAGATGGAGAAAACAATGTATATCAACCAGAATAGAGGTCAGTAACCCCTTAAGCTGTATTGGGTTGTAAACGTATCTTTGTTGTAATAACCCACTTATGGTGGTCAATATGTACGAAAACCCAATAGAGGAACATAAAAACCTTGTTTTTCCAAAAAAGGAAAAGCTCAAAAACAAAAAGCTTTTTGAGCAACTCTTTAGTGAAGGAAAAAGCATGAGTGCATTTCCTATAAAATTACTGTATACCAAAGCCGTTTTTGATGATGATGTCAGTATTAAAGTAGGTGTTGTTGCCCCAAAGAAAAAGTTTAAGACGGCAGTAAAGCGAAATAGGGTTAAACGGCTACTTCGTGAGGCATATCGAATTAACAAGCCTCTCGTTTTTAACAACATAGAGGGAAACTATGCGTTCCTGTTTTTATATCTTAGTAATAAGATACCCAATTACGAGGAAGTAGAGGGAGCAATGAAAGAGCTTTTAAAAACCTTCCTAAAAAAAGAGTCCCATGAAAAGATTGATACATAAGAAAGTATTAATTCCCGTAATAGCCGTTGCCTTTTTGGTAGTAGGGAGTAGTTATAAAAGCGATTTTTTTGAGATTGCCAAGCAGATTGAAATTTTCACTACGCTGTTCAAAGAGTTGAACATGAATTATGTGGATGAAACCAATCCTGCGGAGCTCATGGATTCTGCGATTAAAAACATGCTGGATGGATTAGATCCGTACACCCGGTTTTTAAATGAACAGGATGTTGAAGCATATAAAATCAATAATGCGGGCGAATATTCAGGTATTGGGGCCTTGGTCCGTTCTTATGAAAGCAAATTAGTCGTTGTGGAACCGTATAAAGACTATCCAGCAGATAAAGCGGGATTAAAGGCAGGTGATGAAATTATCAAAATTGGAGCTATAAAAGTGTCCGACTTTGATGATAATGCAAGTGAGCTTTTAAAAGGCGCAAATGGCACCAGTGTAGATATTACTTTTGTTAGACAGGCAGAAACTAAAACAGCGGTCTTAAAACGTGAAGGTGTGGAAGTGGATGCAGTTCCATTTTATGACATGATCGATGACAAAACGGGATATATAGTACTTTCCAAATTCAATAGAAAAGCTTCGAGCCAAACCAAATCTGCCATCCAAGACTTAAAAGGGAAAGGTATGGAGCGTTTGGTATTAGATCTACGGGGAAATCCGGGGGGGCTGCTTTCAGAAGCCATCAATGTCACCAATCTGTTTGTTCCAAAAGGAGAATTGATTGTTACCACAAAATCAAAGGTCAAAAAATTCAACCAAGAATATAAGACCAAAAACCAGCCTGAGGATTTGGATATTCCTTTAGTGGTTCTTGTGGATGGCAAAAGCGCTTCGGCCAGTGAAATTGTATCCGGTGGACTGCAAGATTTGGACCGTGCGGTTATTATTGGCGCCAGAAGCTTTGGAAAAGGCTTGGTACAACGACCCTTAAAACTTACGTATGGAACACAATTGAAAGTGACCATTTCACGATATTACACGCCTTCAGGCCGTTGTATTCAATCTCTGGATTATTGGAACAGGGATGAGGGCGGTAATGCTGTTCGGAACACCACTTTTAAAGAATTTACAACAAGAAACGGCCGTAAAGTTCAAGATGGGGGCGGAGTAATGCCCGATGTTGAGATTACTTCCTTAAAATCCAACACTTTGATAGACGCTCTTCAAAGAAATAGCATCATTTTTGATTTTGCTACGGATTTTTATTACGATAATTCATTCGCTTCTGTAAATGATTTTAATTTTTCTGGAGCCGATTTCAATGCTTTTAAGGATTATGCGAGGCAACAGAATTTTTCTTTTCAAACAGAAACCGAGGAATTGTTGGAGCAAACCATAAATGCCGAAGAACATTTGTTGGGTCCTGAAGTACAGGAAAAATACAAGGATCTTTTATTGGCAACCAACAAGGGGAAAATTGTTGCGCTAGACACGTTTAAGGAAGAGATTCAAAAAAATCTTGAAGACGAAATCATCAAACGTTATTTTTATAGGGATGGTCTTTATTCGTATTATTTAAAACATGATGACGCCATTCTTACGGCAAAAGAACTCTTGGGCAATACGGCAGAATATCAGCGTATATTAAAATAGGAATGAGGTTAAGACGTCTTTTTTTATTTTTTGTATGTTGCTGTCAGGGGTTTTTTATACAGGCCCAGGCAACTTTAGAAAAAGGGGTTGTTCATGATTCCATTTTGGTTTCAGGCACCACTGATGAAACCTTTGCAGTTTACCTTCCCAATTCTTTTACGGCAACTAAACCAAGTTCCTTAGTTGTTGTTTTTGAGCCTGCAGCAAGGGGGGCAAAAGGCATTCAGCTTTTTATTGATGCTTCGGAAAAATACGGGCATCTCTTAGTTTGCTCCAACAATTCCAGAAACGGACCGTATGATCGAAATTTTGGCATAGCCAATAGATTGTTCGACCATATTTTTGATAAATTTCTCGTCAACCAAGATGAAATGTACCTCTCCGGATTTTCGGGTGGTTCCCGTTTGGTCAGCGCTATTGCTTCACTAACAGACCGGTTTGCTGGGGTTGTGGGCTGTGGCGCAGGATTTTCAAACGTTCCCGAACACATGCCTTCAATCCAGACGTATGCTTATGTTGGATTGTGTGGGGACCGAGATATGAATTATAAGGAAATGTTGGACAGCAAAAAATATTTGGATTTAAGAGGCTTTACCAACACACTCATTACATTTGACGGAAAGCATAGATGGCCACCCAAGGAACAGATTACCCGTGCAATGGATTGGTTATACCTTCAAAAACTAAAAAACAACGAAAGTCCACAGCCAGAAGATTTGGCGGTTCTCTATAAATCTGATTACGACAGGATCCAAGAATTTAAGGACAAGGAACAATTTTTATTTGCCTCAGAACAGTATGAAAGAATTCTAAAAGATTACAAAGGGCACCTTAATCTGGATAGCCTTATAGTGGAGCAACAGTTTTTTTTAAGTTCCAAATCTTATAAAAATCAATCGGCAGCGTTGGTACGTGCCTTAAATCAGGAACAAAAACTGAAACCGAAACTCGTAAAGCAGATGTCTTTGGATTTTAAAACCCCTTCAAAAATGAATTCTGATTGGTGGGAGAAAGAAATGGCCAAATTGGATCGGTTAAAGGAAAAAGGGGATAAAGAAACCCAAAAAATGATATACCGGCTTAAGTTTGACCTTTTTGGGCGGGTTTACGCCAGAAAAAATCCATTGATGCATACTACGGACAAGCCCCAGGCAGAACTGGTTGAGGCTTTTTTAGAGATTATTTATCCGAAGTCCGATTGACTTACATTACATTTAAGTCATCCAATTGGCTTTTAACTTTTCTTTTCTCCACAAAGCAAAATGATAAAAGAATTTAAAATAAACATACCGCAACCTAAGATTGACGATTTAAAAGAAAGGATTAAGAAAACAAGATGGTTAGATGAAACCGAAAATTCCGATTGGAAATTAGGAACAGAGATAAATTACCTCAAAGAACTATCCGATTATTGGGAAAGTGAATTTAACTGGAGAAAAATCGAGGATAAAATCAATTCATTTCCAAATTACATAACTGAAATAGATAATTTAAAAGTTCATTTCCTATATATCAAAAGCGACCGAGAAAATTCAATCCCACTTTTGATTACTCACGGATGGCCTGGTTCTTTTCTTGAAATGCTGAAAATCATACCACTTTTAAAAGACGAATTTGACTTGGTTATTCCGTCAATCATCGGATTTGGATTTTCAGAGAACAAACTTAAAAATGACGCTGATTATGGTTTTGTAGCTGACATATGGCATAAATTAATGGTTAAGCTAGGCTATCAAAACTACGGATTACAAGGCGGAGACCTAGGAGCTGGAATTAGTATCCGATTGGCACAAAAACACCCTGAAAATATTATCGGAATGCATCTTAACTATATTTCCGACTCATACAAACCCTATTCAGCAGAAGAAAACAATAATGAAGTCAAAGAGTATCAAGAATACTTAAAAAACTGGAATGAAAAAGAAGGAGCATATGCAATCATTCAAAGCACAAAACCTTTGTCGCTAGCTTACGGCCTTAACAATTCACCTATTGGACTTTGTGCTTGGATTCTCGAAAAGTTCAATGCTTGGAGTGATAATAACGGAAATATCGAAAACTGTTTTTCAAAAGATGAATTGCTTGCCAACATTAGCCTTTATTGGTTTACGAAAACAATTTATTCCTCTATAAAATTTTATCATGGAATAAGTTTAAGCCCTTTGGTTTTTAAAGAGACTGATTTTATAAATGTTCCGGTAGGCTATGCGAAATTCCCAAAAGAAATACCTATTCCACCGAGAAAATATATTGAAAAAGGACTGAATATCGTGCATTGGACTGAAATGCCTAAAGGTGGACATTTTGCTGCTTTGGAACAACCTGAACTTTTGGTGTCTGACTTAAAAGCGTTCTTTAGAAAAATAGAAAAAAGCACTATGCCCAACAATGTATAAACGCTAATTTAACCCGTAACTGTCGGTTATACGAGACAGATAAGCGCAATCTAAATATTTGGAAGAGTATCTTCTTAACTCGGAAATCTAATCCTTATCCTAAGATCTCATCTATCTGCACCATATGGCGTTCCATATGACAAAGCAGAAACTCAAAACATTCGGGCAGATAAAAGTTGACAATGGGACCAATAGCAGAAGTGATTTTTATTTTGGAAACATCCTTGGTTCTGCTTTTTAAAATGGATTCCTTTAAATGGCCGTGCAGCTTAAAGAATTCTTCAAAGATAGAGTCAATTTTTTCAGGGGTCAACTCATGTTCGTTTAGCATTGGCCTAAAACGCCTTAGGGTTTTCAGTTTCATTTTTCTAACCCCATTTTTGGGTCGTTGCCCCTCAATCACAAACCTTTGCCGTGTCCGGGCCTTGAATTCCATGGAACCTGATTCTTGAGAAGGCAAGGTTTCCAAAGCCTTGTCCAGTTTGGGGACATAAAAGCGATACGCAATGTTCAAATGGGCAATTACTTCAAGTACATTCCAAGATTTTGGACGTGGCTTTATTTGTACTTGAGAAGTATCCAATTCTTGAAGCGATTTCACCTTCGCAACCATTTGGTTCAGGCGCTGAATTTGGTTTTCAGAAGTAAGAAGTAAGCTTGCCATAACTGTTCATTTTTTTGATTGGAACAAAGTTCTGCTAAAGAAGGCGAACAGATATTGATATACATCAAGAAATCTCCCCGTCAGATTTCAGACATCTGATATCAGTATGTATTCCCATCATGTTTTCCTTCTTCCCAGCCATGTTTGCCCAAATACTGTTCACCACTTTCCACGGCACCTTCTTCAATAGAGGTACCCATAGAATCGTTCCAACGGTTGAGGTAACCAAACAAGGAAATCACCCCTAACATTTCTACAATCTCGCCTTCGTTCCAATGTTTATATAAACGCGCCTTTATTTCAGCATCCACTGCATTGGGAACTTGGGAGGCAACCAAAGAAAAATCCAAAGCGGCACGCTCCGCCTCAGAAAAAGCAGGATGCGTTCTATATTCCCAAATATTATCCAATTGTTCCTGTTCCGCACCGTAGCGTTCCGCCGCCCGTATAGCATGTGCCTGGCAATAGCGACATCCAGTGGAATTACTGCTTACCCAGGCAATCATACGTTTTAATGCTGAGGTTACCCTTCCTTCATTCGCCATTACCGCTTTGTTCAAGTTAATAAACGCCTTTGAAATAGCAGGCCTATGCTGCATGGTCAAGACTGAATTTGGGCAAAACCCAAGGGTCTCGTTAAAGAATTCAGCAAGCTTTTTTGTCTCTGAATCATGATTAGGGTCAAGCGGATTTACTAAGGCCATGAATGTAGTTTTAAATTGTATTTTTGAAAGCTACAAGAAACGAAAATTTGACTTCATGACAAATCATATAACTACCAAATGGCTGGGCGAAATGGCCTTTGAAAGCAACAACCCCTCAGGGTTAAATTTAAAGATTGATGCGGGCCCGGATAGTGGTGGAAAAGGGGAAGGCTTGCGCCCTAAAGCTTTGATGCTTTCCGCTCTTGCAGGTTGTTCAGGACTGGATGTGGCTTCGCTCATAAAAAAAATGAAACTGGAAGTAGATGATTTTTCAATTGAAACCATTGCAAACTTAACCGACGAGCACCCCAAATACTACGATTCGGTGACAATAGAATATCATTTTCATGGTGCTGATTTGAAGGAAGGGAAATTAAAAAAGGCGGTGGACTTATCGGTGGAAAAATACTGTGGGGTTATGGAGATGTTCCGAAAATTTGCCAAATTGGAGATTAAGACGATTTTTCATCATAAGTAAAACGAGTTCAAACTCAAACTCAAGTTTAAACTCAAATTCAGACATCAAGTACAAGTTTCAGAAACAACTGGAATGGATTTTATTTCAACCTCAAATTAATTTTAGTCAATGATTTTATGGACAAAAAATTTGATTTAGAGGATAGATTTGTTGATTTTGCGGCGAAGATTGCGCTATTTTGCAAGGAACTGCCCAACGATTTTACGGGACAATATTATGGAAATCAACTTCTACGTTCAGGAGGAAGTGCAGCCCTAAACTTTGGTGAAGCTCTTGGAACAAATACGAATAAAGATTACGTCTACAAGGCTTCACTAACCTTAAAGGAACTTAAGGAATCACGGATTAACATAAAGATTTTAAACCGAATCGAGTACGGCTCCTATGAAATTAAAAATAGCCTGTTAAATGAATTAGAGCAGTTGATCAAGATAATTGCCACGATAATCAAAAACAAAATTCCTTGAATTTGCACTTAATTTTTGAACTTGAACTTCACCCATGAGATGGACCATAAAACCAAAACCTACCCAACAAGAGATAGAACAGCTTTCCAAAGAGCTTAAGGTAGAAAGCCTGGTATCACAACTTTTGCTGCAACGAGGGATCACAACTTATAAAGAGGCGAGGGACTTTTTTCGCCCAGAGTTGTCTCATTTGCACGACCCTTTTTTAATGAAGGATATGGACAAGGCGGTTGAGCGCATTGAAAAGGCCATTGCTTCCAATGAAAATATTTTGGTGTATGGTGACTATGATGTGGACGGTACTACATCGGTAGCCCTGTTATCATCATACCTCATGGAAGAGTACCCCAATGTGGCCACTTATATTCCAGACCGATATTCAGAAGGGTATGGGGTGTCACTTCAGGGAATAGATTTTGCCTCAGACAATGGGTTTTCCTTGATAATTGCCTTGGATTGTGGGGTAAAAGCCATTGAACAGGTAAAATATGCCAAAGAGAAAGAAATAGATTTTATCATATGCGATCATCATAGGCCCGGGGATACGTTGCCGGAAGCAATCGCTATTCTTGACCCAAAACGAGCAGATTGCGAATATCCATACAAAGAACTTTGTGGTTGCGGAGTGGGCTTTAAGCTAATTCAGGCTTTGGCATCCAAAAAAGGGGAAACTGCGAAAGACCTTATACTGTATTTTGATTTGGTGGCTACCGCAATTGGAGCCGACATTGTTCCCATAACCGGAGAGAATCGGGTATTGGCATATTATGGATTGCAGGTAATAAATGCCAATCCAAGAATTGGGTTCAAAGCGATTATTGACCAAATCAAAAAGCAAACATTGACCATAACCGATGTTGTCTTTATAATAGCTCCGCGAATCAATGCTGCTGGTAGAATGAAACATGGTCAACATGCCGTAAACCTTTTGGTTGAAACGGATTTGAATGTTGCACAAAAATTTGCAAAAGAGATTGAGCAGTTTAATTCGGATAGAAGAAATCTGGATAAAGAGATTACCAAAGAGGCATTGCTGCAGATTCAGGAAAATGAGGAAGAAGATAGATTTACATCCGTTGTTTACGACGAAAACTGGCATAAAGGAGTCATTGGGATTGTAGCTTCGCGACTTACGGAAACGTATTATCGCCCCACATTGGTCTTTACCAAAAGCGGAGGCAAGTTGGCCGCCTCTGCGCGATCTGTAAAAGGGTTTGATGTATATGAGGCTTTGGAAGGGTGCACGGAATGTTTGGAGCAATTTGGTGGACACAAATATGCTGCAGGACTGACATTGCTGGAAGAAAACTACGAAAAGTTTAAAACCCAATTTGAAAAAGTAGTTTCTGAAAGTATTGACCCAAGTTTATTGCAGCCAGAACTTACCATTGATACCAATATTGAGTTAGACCAAGTTACCCCAAAATTGATGCGGATCCTAAAACAGTTCGCTCCTTTTGGCCCCGGAAATATGACCCCAGTTTTTATGGCTGAAAAAATTCATGATACCGGATATGCAAAATGTGTGGGTGAAGACGAGAAGCACTTGAAACTAACAGCTTGTCAAAATGGTTCAGCACCTATTGGAGCAATTGGTTTTAATCTGGGCAACAAAATGGAAAACGTTAAAAACAAGAGGACATTTGATGCTGTTTTTTCCTTGGATGAGAATGAATGGAACGGGAGTGTGAGCCTACAGTTGAAATTAAGAGATATTCGTTAGATTTTTATGGACCCCTACGCAGCCCTCCGTTATAAGGAATTCAATATTTTTTTATTGGCAAGGTTCGCCATGGTCTTTGCATGGTCCATGCAGTTTATTGTAATTGAGTGGCAGGTCTATTCATTGACCAAGGATCCACTTTCACTTGGAATTATTGGGCTAATGGAAGTAATACCTGCAGTAGGGATGGCCCTTTTTGCCGGACACATTGTGGATCAAAAAGAAAAGCGAAATCTATTGATCAAATGTATCTTAGGATTTTCGGTTGTGAGTTTGGGATTGTTCTTTTTAAGTCTTCCCTCTTTGGAAACCAGTCTGGCGCCTAAAAAACTACTGTATAGCATTTATCTTTTGGTGTTTTTTGGGGGATTGGTAAGAGCTTTTTTAGGTCCTACTATTTTTTCCTTGATAGCGCTGATCGTTCCCAAGAAAATCTATCCCAATGCGGCAACATGGAGTAGTACCACATGGCAAATGGCCTCAGTTTTGGGCCCTGCCTTGGCCGGTTTTTCTATAAGTTGGGTTGGGGTACATTGGTCCATGTGCGTCATTTTTGCATTTTCGATTATCGCTTTGGTGTTTGTTTTGAGAATTTCACGGAAACCAATATTAAACCCAAAAATTGGAGAACCTGTTTTAAAAAGCCTTAAGGATGGATTAAAGTTTGTTTTCAATAGTCAAGCTATTTCAGGGGCCTTAACAATTGATATGATAGCGGTGCTATTTGGTGGTGCGGTGGCGCTTTTGCCCATATATGCGCAAGATATTTTACATGTTGGTGCGGAAGGGTTTGGAATTTTAAGAGCAGCTCCAGCAGTTGGCGCCTTAATTACCATGGTAGGCTCAACAAGATTTCCGTTACATAAATATGCAGGTAAAAAACTACTGCTATCCGTATTGGCATTTGGAGTTTGTATTCTAGTTTTTGGTGTTTCAACCTCTTTTTGGCTTTCGGTGATTGCCTTGTTTTTAAGTGGTGCCGTAGATGGGGTTTCCATGGTAATCCGCCAAACCATCCTACAACTAAAAACACCGGATCATATGCGGGGCAGGGTTGCTTCGGTAAATTCAATATTTGTTGGATCATCCAACGAACTTGGGGCTTTTGAAAGTGGGCTGGCCGCCAAACTTTTGGGAACGGTAAACGCAGTTATTTTTGGAGGTTGCATGACCATATTGACCGTTGGAGTAACTAGTTTGGTTTCGCCAAGTTTTAGAAAACTGGATTTGTCAAAAGAAGTTGAGGAACATGAAAATACCTAGCCTTCAAGCTTTTCCAAGGACAGTTTTTCCCCATCAAAAACGGCATAGGTAAAATAAGAAATCCAATCTCCTAAATTGGTATATCTGGACTTATCATTAAGTTGAATTTCCATAGGAAGGTGTCGATGGCCAAAAATAAAGTGGTCGTAGTGCTTTTGTTCCAGTTTTCTTTTGGCATACAGCACTAGCCATTCCTTATCTTCCCCCAGAAATTTGGCATCCGCATCGCCGGAAATGATTTTATTGTTTATAGAAAGGTGTTGTGCCAACCGAACCCCTAAATCTGGGTGTAACCATTTAAAGAACCATTTGGCCAAAGGGTTGATAAACACTTTTTTCATACGTTTATATCCTTTGTCATGAGGACCTAATCCATCGCCGTGACCAATAAAAAATGTGGTGCCATTTATGGTATATTGTTCGGGCTTGTGAAAAACAGGAATGTTGAGCTCTTCCTCAAAATAGCCATTCATCCATAGGTCATGGTTTCCAACAAAATAATAAATAGGAATTCCTGCATCGGATAATTCTGCCAATTTCCCCAGAGTTCTTGTAAACCCTTTGGGAACCACAGTTTTGTATTCAAACCAAAAATCGAATAAATCGCCGATCAAAAAAATCGCTGCTGCATCATTCTTAATGGAATCCAACCAAGCCACAAATTTCTTTTCTCTCGGGAGACTTGCTTTGAAGGACGGAGCACCTAGATGATTGTCACTGGCGAAGTAGACTTTTTTGCCTTTTGGAAGATTAATGTTCTTCATTTGGCAACTAAGATAAGAAAGTTAGAAATTGTTCTTTAGTTTGATTTTCTATCTTTTAAATCGTCTTCTGTTGCGTACTCTTGTAATGATGTAAATTACAACGACCAGCAAGGCCACTAAAGGGAAGACAATATCGCTATTTAAAAAAGAGAGTATATCCATATTACTTCTTAAACTTTTCCAATGCCTTTTTAGTATTTGGAGATAATGCTAATTTCCCGGATTGCTCTGCCCGTTCCAATAATAATTTGTCCCAATGCTCTGTACCTTCCCATAGTACCCGTTTCATTACAGATAGTGCTTCTGTGTTGTTGGAAGCCAACTTTTGTGCATGAAATTCGAGTTCTTTGTCTAGATCGGAAATGGAAGCAAAAACTTTGGAAAACAAACCTTTTTCCTTGGCCCAATACGCATTTTTCCATTCGGAGGGAGCAAAAGAAAGCTCGGCCAGGGCTGCTTTTCCAATTTTGCGCTCTACAGCGGGAGCAATGACCAAAGGCGCAATGCCAATGGAAATTTCAGAAAGTTTTATGGAAGCAGCTTCTGCGGCATACACATAATCGCAAGCAGACGCCAATCCAACCCCTCCACCAACGGCTTTGCCTTGAACTCGTCCAATAATAGGTTTGGAACACGTACGCATTGCATTGATAACATTGGCAAATCCACTGAAAAAAGCTTTTCCTTCTTGTTGGTTTGAAATAGCAACCAATTCATCAAATGAAGCGCCAGCACAGAAAGCACGGTCTCCTTCGGATTTTAAAATGATTATAGAAACGACTTTATCTTCTGAAAGTTTGTGAAATTCATTTGCCAAACGTTCCAACAATTCTGAAACAAAAGAATTACTGGCGGGATGACCAAACTCCACAGTTGCAATCTGGTTTTCAATTTTGGTATACAAACTTCCGTTTATTCTATCTGTAGACATTACTGTAAATTCTGTAGGATACTAAATTAAGGGTTTTGCACTAAGGGTTTGAATTTTCTTCGAAACTTCCAGACCAAAGCCAAGCCACGTATCAGCATCCAGACCACAAATGCTATCCAAATCGCATAAAAACCCCAATCCAAATATTTACCGAGATATAGGGCAGGCATGAAGCCTAAAAAAGTAGCGGACAATAGTACATTCCTCAAATATTTCATTTCCCCGAGTCCCTTGAAAAGACCATCAAAAACAAAAGCCAACGTATTCATTGGTAATCCAAGAATCACGATAAAGAAAATTCCATAAAAAGTCTCTAAAACAATTGGCTCATTTGAGAAAATGTGACCGATGGGCCGGTAAAAAACAAACCCAAAAGCCATCAACACTAAGCTTATGAGCAGACCATAGGTGATTATTTTTTTGGCCAACTTCCATAGACCTTTGTAATCTTTGGCTCCTAACAATCTTCCACCCATACTATTTCCGGCGGCACCATATCCATCAATAAAAAATGCGGCGAACAACCAAAGATTAATAGCGATTGTATGTGCTCCAATATATTTATCACCTAACGCGGTGGCCTCCCGAACGGCTATGATCAATGCTGCGTTAAGGGCCAATGCCCTAACGAATAGGTTTAAACTCATTATAACCAATCGTTTTATCTCTTTGTTCAGTGGGAAGACCAATTTTAGGCTTATTTCTGTTTTCTTTAGTAGTAATATAAAAACTAAAATAGCCATTATTGCTTGTGAAATTAAGCTTGCCAATGCCGCCCCATCCAGGTACATGGCGGGAATAAAACCATCTATTCCATAGACAAAAATGAAGTCCAATATTATATTGAGCACGGCGCCAATCAGAGCAATGATCATGGGATAAAATGTATTTTGAAGACCTCTAAAAATTCCAAAAACGGCAAATGTGAACAAGGTTAACGGAAAACCCCACACTCGAATTGAATAATAAGAAATACAGTATTTCAATATTTTACCTGAAGCCTCAAAAAGACTAAAAATTTCTTCAACTATAAAAATGGTAGAAAGCAAGAGAATGATACTTAGAAGAATATTGAAGAAAATAGCTTGGGCTGGCAAGTTTTTTACTTCTTCCAATTTCCCTGCTCCCAAATATTGAGAGATTATTGCAGAAATTGAGCTTCGCGTCTGTCCCAATACCCAAATAAGCATGGATAAAAAGGAACCTACAATTCCAGCGGCGGCCAAAGATTCCAGCCCATCAACGGGGATATTCCCAACAATAGCGGTATCCGTAATGGAAAGGATGGGTTCCGCAATACCAGAAATGGTAGCGGGAACGGCCAGTTGGTTAATGCTCTTAAAGTTGACTTCTGTTCTCAAAGTCAGTGCAAGTTACAGCACTAATTCGTAACAATGAAAAGGATGCGCACTTTGTTTTGGAAAGAAAATATCCCCTAGCTTTTGGTATCCCCTTTGTTCGTAGAAGCGTTGGTTCCTTTTGTTCTGTGAAAAGGTATCCAAGCGTACGGATGTAAAACCATTTTTACGGGAATAGTCCTCTGCAAAATCCATCATTTCTTGAGCAAACCCCTTACCTTGATGATTCGGATGAATACAGACACGATGAATATAAGTGTTGTTTCCGTTGGGAGTTACCCATTTAATGGGAATATATTCATCATCCATATAGGTCGAGATTACAATGGCCCCAATTATTTTTCCATTGAGCTCCTTTGCATAGAGTTCATTGCGTTTCACATCATTTACAAAAGCCTCCTTTTTTGGATAATGTTCGTTCCATTGAAAAATTCCATTTTCCTGCATTTTGATAGCGCAGGCCCGGGTTATGGTAAGGATATCCGCAATTTCAGATATCTTTGCATGTCTTATCATAGATTGGTTTCAATTAAATTGTAAATTTAAGGTATAATCATAATCACCATATAATGAATAATATACTTGTGCCCATAGGGACTTCTCCCAATTCATCCAATACACTTCAATATGCCATTGACTTTGCAGCAAATTTTGGAGCTAAGGTCTTTGTAATGGACGTGTTTACGGTGACTTCAGGAACGGGAAGTCTTGCTAATGTAGAAGAGAAAGTGGCCAGAAGCAGCAAGGAACGATTAAAGGAGATTATTGACAAAACCGATACTAAAGCTATTGAAATAAAAGTAGCTACCTATAATGGGGATATAATAAGTGGACTTAAAAGTATTGATAAGGAGATTGGGATTGACCTAATTATTATTGCCCCGCGGAGTAATGCAATAGAAGATGAGCTTTATTTAGGTAATACTTCGGGTAGAATAGTAAAACAGACCAATATTCCCACATTGATTGTTCCTAAAGGAACTGTATTTAAGCCTGTTAAAAGGATTATGACTGCTTTTGGGTCTGGTATTGTTAAAAGAAATAGAATATTGAATCCTTTAATTGCAATAAAAGATAAATTTAGGGCCGAAGTCAGCTTACTCCTGGTTAAAAGACCAGGGTATTCGGAGGAAGATTTACAGGTAAATACGGCGCTTTTGGATTTAAGCCAACAATTGAACATGACAGAACATGCTACCACTTATTTGGGTGTTTTAGAGCATTTTCAAAAAGAACAACCAGACATGCTATGTGTGTTTAGAAGAAAACGGGGGTTCTTTAAAAAATTATGGGAGAAAAATACAGTTCCAAAATCTGAGTTTTTTGTTTCCATCCCGGTTTTAGTATTGAGTGTAAAAAAGGAATAACGCTTTAGTGTTCATTTTGAAACTATTCTAAAATGTCTTTCCTTTGCGCTCGCTTGGGGGATTAGCTCAGTTGGCTAGAGCGCTTGCCTGGCAGGCAAGAGGTCACCGGTTCGACTCCGGTATTCTCCACAAGTGTTTATAGGGCTTCAAGAGTTTTTGACTTTTGAAGCTTTTTTCATTTGCACGCAAAACTGGTTTTAAAACATGCTTAGTAGTATTTGATACAAATAGATCTATTTAAACTTCTCTAAATAGGTTTTTAAGAAAATACCATGATTATAGCAATCCAAATAAATAGATGGTCAACATACCCCAGCTTGTGCCAGTGACCATACTTAAAATGGCCAGAACAATGGCATGCGGCATCAACTCTTTTTTATAGGCAGAAGTAACCGCTGGAGCAGTAGAGATTCCCCCAAGATTGGCCATACTGCCTATGGCAACCCAAGCTATGTTGGTTTTAAGCAATCGAGCTGTAATCAACATCGTCAAAAAATGTAGAATCAGCCAAATCAGCACCAAAAAAATGAGGTTGATCGGCAAGGAAAGATTTGAGAAGTTCAGTTTAAGACCTAAAATGGCCATGATCAGGATAATAGAAAACCCGGCTAACTTCAACACCAATTTATGATTCCATAAGGGGTTAAGATTTCCCAACAACAACCCTATAATGGATAAAACTACCACGCCCATCAGAAAAGACATTGAAATTAAGGAAGCCAAAATCATAACAATTATAATGGTCCCTATGGTTACCAAGTTTAAAATCCTAAGGCTTACCTTTCCTTTTGACTCTGGAGGTTCTACTATAGGAAATTCCGAATCTATTCCCCATGCTTTATTTATACGATTGCTCTTTTTGATAAATTGAAACATCAAAATTGTCCAAATATTTACCAAAATGTTGTCCAATACCAGAATGGAAAGAAATATTGCTTCGGGTGTTTCTGCTAACTCCTTTAATACCAATTGACTTGTACTGCCCCCTATCCAACCGCCCACAATAGGGATAAGTCCTTTCCAATATCCGTTTCCAATAAACAGTGTGGTGTTTTCTGGATTAAAAAAGCCAAAAACCAGTACCAGTAAAACAGGAAGTGTAGCAATTACCAATGATCCCATACCAAATACTATAATCGGCTTTACCCCAACTATTTTTAGCTGTTTGAATGATAAAGCACTCATTACGGTGAGTATGGTAAAGGGGATGATCCATGACCTGCTCAAATCATGAAGGAAAACTTTTGATAGGTCAATTCCTGAGAGGTGTGTGAATGCAGCTGGGATGACATAGGCAAACAGTATTGCTGGAAACCAATCAAGAATCAACGTTATCCATTTGCTGTTGATTTTGCCAATCCATAGTACAAATAGCACAGTAAACAGCACAACCCCTGATGCTATAAGGAAGAGTGTTAGATCACTCATAGTTTTGGGTTAGGATGCCCAAACACATCTTAAGACCTTCATGAAAATTCCCCAACCGTAGGTTTTCATTGGGTGCATGAATGCTATTGTCCGGATTTGGAATTCTTACAGAGATTGCGGGAACTCCGAGTACTGAAATAAAGGGAGCAATGGGTTGAGACCCGCCAGTGGATTGCATTCGAATATAATTTCCACTACCGAAAACATGTTCCATTGCCAAATCCAACCAATTTCCAAGTGGGGAGTTTAAATCCGTTCTAAAAGGCCTTGATCCAATGCGGGATTCTACTTTAATAAGCTTGGAATGTGTTCTTCTTTCATTTGGTGTGGGTTCTCCATTCAAAATGTAAAAGCCCTGAGATGCAATGAAACCCTTTACCAGTTCAATTTGCCTTTCTGCTGGAGTTTCCGGTACCAATCGCATATCAATTTCTACCAGTGCCTTAGCCGGGATGATGGTGCGTACCTGGTCTTCCACCCATGCCGCACGCAATCCGCGTGCGTTCAAAGATGGATATTGTAAGGCTTCTTGGTAGGTTGCCCCTATGGATTCAGGTTGGGCGATTCCCAAGGTCTCCAATAATTCCCTACGATTCTCTGGGACAGCGTTGACCAACTTCTTTCGATTCTCGCTCATTTCGATTCCCTCATAAAAACCTGGTATTTGAACGATTCCTTTTTCATCCTTCATGGAACCCAATAATCGGGATAGCGCAAAAACTGGGTTTGGAGCGTAATTTCCGTATTGGCCCGAATGTAAATCTTTATTCGCACCATACACCGTTAATTTCATTGTGGCTATTCCCCGGGCCCCAAACATCAAGGTTGGAAGGTTCCCTGGGGGACGTGTACCATCCATAATGAGCATGGCATCTGCCGAAAACCTATCGCGATTTTTTTCTACCAATTCAGGTAGGGTTGGGGAACCCAATTCTTCTTGAAAATCCATAATGACCTTAATATTAAAGCCAGGATTTATTTTCTTCTCTTTAAGAATCCTTAAGGTTTGTATAAATGCGATTGCAGGTCCTTTGGAATCGGATGCCGAACGTGCAAAGATCTTCCAGTCTGGATTAAAGTCTTTAGTCAGTTTGTCCCAAGGAATGATTTGACAGTCATTTTCACTACACTCCTTTAGAACAGGGATATATGGACTTTTCTGCTTCCATTGAGAGGAATCAACCGGCTGACCATCTATTTGTAGGTAAAAGAGAATGGTACGTTTAGCTCGTTTAAATTTTCGTTCCGCGAATAAGTGCTTCACACCATTGGAAATCAGAACATCTGTTTCAAAATCCAAAGCTTGGAAGTTCGTTTGGCACCAGTCCAAATTTTTATTGATATTGTCTGTTGATTTTCCGTAGTTGGGAAGTCTTAAAAAATCTCTTAAGGTAGATAGGCCATCGATAAAATATTCATCGGCAAGTTCATGTATTCTTTCTTTTTTTAGGCTTTGACCTGAAATAGAAATAGTTATTAAAAATAGTAAGAAGGCTAAAATGACTCTCATGAATTAAATTTAACCAAAACTTTAGACTTTATTTTCAAAAAACACTTGTCTTACTTGTAGTTGTGATTAAGTATATGATAACTCTTGAAACACTTTTATTTCATAAAGAAAATGGATTATTTAAATTCTATGTACCTTATAAGTATGACATATAAGAATTAGTGGAGAAGATCTCTAATATATGGTAACACCTTTAACAACTCGAGAAATAGCCCCACTTAATGATGGAGAATCTGGGCTTAGTCCTTTATCGAGTGATTTGTAAAAGCCCAGAAGTTGACCCAGTATAATATTAGAAACGGATAAATATTCCTCCTCAACATAAGTTTTGTTGTCAGATAGGACTATAAGTTCATCTATATCGACATCCTTTAAAGACTTTTCAGAGATACCTATTTGAGCAATTGGTCTTTTTCCATCGTTCATGGCTTCAACCAAATCCTTTTCATAACGCAGTACGTCATCCATATTGGACAAATAATATACTACTAATGTGTTTTCATCAACAACTGCCTTAGGACCATGCCGAAAACCAAGGTAAGAGTCATTTTTGCAAATTACCTCACCATCTGTTAATTCTTGTAATTTAAGATGAGATTCCATTGCGGTCCCATATTGTGGTCCAGACCCTAAAAACACTGCCCGATTAAAAGGTAATTTGGCTACCTTTTTTATAAGTTCAAGATGTTGGGTAAGTATTAAATCTCCATACAATGCAAGCTTACCGACTGTTTTCTTGAGTTTATTAATGTTTGTAATATCATTAATTAGTAAAGCCGCTAAGAGCATTCCAGAATAACTTCCGGTCATGGCAAGACTTTTATCATCTGCCTCGGGGGGAAGTATAAAAACATATCCGTTGTTTTTAATGCTATGTTTTGCAAGATTCCCTTCAGAATTACAGGTAATTATTAAGTGATTGCACTCGCCAGAATATTCGTCTGCTAATTTTACCGCCGCAACACTTTCCGGGCTATTGCCGGATCTGGCAAATGAAATAAGCAATATGGACTCTGAAGAGTTAAAATAGTTTTTTGGATGCGAAACTAAATGTGTTGTAGCAACAGATACAGTTGGGATGTTAGTTTTACGTAAAACAGTTCCTTCAATTGAATAACCTATATACCCGCTGGTTCCTGCTCCTGTGAGTATGATTTTTTTTGTCTTTTTAAGAGCACTTTTCATATAAGATTGTATCTCTTCTTTTTCGACAACAATCTTTTCAAAAATATCTATCCACAGTTTGGGCTGTCCAGCTATTTCCTTAGCCGTAAATATAGCGCCATTTTTTGTCAAAATGGTTTCATCAATATTAAGATACTTCATTTTTATTGGTTATTTATGATTTCGAAAAACTTTCAAAACATTTCTTTACAAATTTACAAAAGTTATTTAAACTTTAAATATAAATATTATTGTTTGCAAAACATTGCTAAAATGATAATGTTTGGTATCTTTTCAAGATTATTTCATAAAATACTCATTTTGTGTTTTTAAAGAATGTGCAATCACTAAATAAACATGGAAAAAAAGAATAAAAAACGCTCGACAGTTGAAAGACGGAAAAAAATTCTCAATATGCTTGATGAAAACGGCCAAGTCTTTGTGCACGAGTTGAGTGACGAGTTTAAAGTAAGTGAAGTTACCATTAGAAATGACCTTGACCTATTTGAATCAAAAAAGCTTCTGTTGCGCTCAAGGGGCGGTGCAATGAAATATGAAAACTCCGTTAGTATGGATTTTCAAATTTCGGATAAAGATAAAATCCATTACGCAGAAAAGATAAAAATTGGAAAAAAAGCAGCGGCACTGGTAAATAATGGAGAAACGATTATTGTGGATTCGGGCACTACAACTATGGAAATCGTTAAAAACTTGAATCCCAGTTATTCTTATAATGTTATTACAAATGCCTTCAATATTGCAAATCAGCTAATTAATGCCCAGAATATAAATATTATTGTGCCGGGCGGAACCTTAAGGAAAAACTCCCATTCTTTAGTAGGTCCCCTTGCCGAAAAGAGTCTTCGCAATTTCTATGTGGACAAGGTTTTTATCGGAGTTGATGGCTTTGATACTTCACAAGGTGCTTTTACGCCCAACATTGAAGAAGCATCTCTAAACCAGGTTATGATCGATATTGCCAAAGAAGTAATTTTAGTTGCTGATTCCAGTAAGTTTCAGCGACGTAGTTTGGCTTTTATATGTCCTTTGGACAAAATCGATATTGTAGTTACTGATGAGAAAATAAGTAAAGAGGATTTGAAAAAATTAGAAGAAGTTAAAATAAAGGTAATTATTGCCTAAGGGTTTAGATTATAGGCTATTAGTAATAAGTAATTCTTTACTTTGAATAGGTAATAGGGGACTATATTTTTATGAAAGTCTTTTTTTTGTACATATACCAAAGGATAAAATAAAGTATGCCAAAACCTCCAATAGCTAATATCATCTCATGGTAATCTCCGGTATACTGTTCTAATCCGAAGAGAATATGATTTGAAATTTCTGAGAAGTTAAAAACATGGGACAGCACATAGGCCGTGATTGCATTCATGCCAATTACTTTCAGCGGAAATGTCCACTTATCCTTTCCTTTAATGTCAATAATCCAATAGAATAATGCCATCAATAGAAAACAAACCCCAGATGACGCCAAAACAAAAGAACTTGTCCAAATCTTCTTGACAATTGGGTGAAACTGGCCAACCAGAAATCCTAATAGTATTCCAACAATTCCATAGACCAAAAGCCGCACTGCAACTTGTTTTCTCGGAAGTCTGGATTTAATAAGTTCTCCAGCAAACAAGCCAGACAAAGTGGTCGCTGTGAATCCAAATCCAGTAAGCACCCATGAGTATTGGGAGCCATACTCTTGAAACCTTCCCAGTATAAGACGATCAAAATATATTGCATAATTTTCGTCGGGCAGTAATCTGCTTCTTCCTATTTCTGGTAAGGACGGTAAGGTTAACAGCCCTATATAAGTTAAAAGACAAGCTGCAAATGCGATGTAACGCCATTTCTTTGTTAAATGGACATACATTAGCACTGAAAAGAAATACCCGACAGCAATAGCTTGTAGGGTATTATTAAAAACACTGAATTCTGCACTGTCGAAAGCAAGCAAATTACCCTGTACGATCCATCCTAAAACAAATAGAATAAGAAATCGTTTAACAAGCTTTCTATATATAACACTGTTATTTACCTCTTGTTCTATTTTCTTGCCAATTGAAAAAGGAATAACCGCTCCTACAACAAATAAAAACAAGGGCATTATAATGTCATAAAATGTGCTCCCAAACCAATCGGGGTGATCAAATTGTTCTGCAAAAAACCCTGTAAAAGGTGTACCCGAACCCTTGTGTAAAGAGGCAAAGAAACGATCCGCAAAAATAATCATCAACATATCAAAACCTCTTAATATGTCGATTGAAGCTATTCGTTTACTATCCCCCATTTTTATTAGTCTACTTTAAGTGTATGCTTTAAACTGTTATACCCGGTATTCTCTTCCCATACATCTTGGTTGGCCATTCGTATTGCATATTCCGGGCGGCCTTTGATGGTTTGGTAGGCTTCTTCCAGATGCAGAAAGACATCATATTCGCCTGCCGTAAGAGTCTGTGGTAAGGAAAAGCTTTGTTTTAAAGTTACTTCCGAAAACCAACGACGTATATCTGTATCGAATTCTAAGGTGGTGATCTCATCATTGGCCTTGTTTCGCAATACCAGATTTACATTTCTTTCTTTAGTGGGCGATGCATACCCTATATTTTCAAGTATGATATCTACCTCTAAATTATCATCTGTTGTTAAAGAATCTGGGAATGTTGCAGTCTTGAGCACAAACCGATATCCAAGATTTTTCTTTATGGCCTCTATACATCCGCCCGAAGTCCAATCATTGTTCACGTCATTGTTGAAATCTGTGTTCAAATAGGTATAGTGCAATGACCTCAGGTCAATATCTGCAATGCCATCTGGCGAGCAATTGCTTTCTGGGTTGTATTCATCTGTGCAGGTTTCACCCCCTACTAGTACATACTTGCTGTCTTCTTGGAAATAGGTTTTTAAGTTGGAAATATCCGTAACTCTTTCGGAGGAGGAATTTCCATAATCTTCATAGGTTCCAAAATCATCCGCGCTTGCAAATAAACAATCGTTGTGAAATCCTATTCGTGCTTTATCAGTTTCTGAGAACGCTTCTGCTTCGGTAATTGCAGCAACATTAGTTGTAGCAGTAATGCCATATACATAACGTTGTTTCATTTGCGGATAACGTACCTGTACCATCAATTCTTTTGGAGTGGCCTCTAAAAGTGCTTTCAATACATCTATTCGGTCTTGCCAATTTTCATCCAATAACTTTCCTTGGGTTGCATTTGGCGAGGGGTCACCAAAAAAATCGGTATAATAATTTTCCCCCCAGGTGCCTATAAAACCCATTTGTACAGCAGTGATAACATCAGCATTTGTAGTTAGAACAGCACCCAATTGTTGGATTTGAGCCAAAACGACATCTTTAGGGGCGTCTCCATAAGGAGGGCAAATAAAACCTTCATTGCAATTGCCAGAATTTGAGGTTACTGTGTAAGTGAATCGCGGTATTATCTTTATACCTGCGTTTCTGGCAGCATCAAAATCAAGTTGCATGTTGTCTAAGAATGTTTGGGAAATAGTGCCATTGGTAAAATCATCAAGTATAAAATACCTGAATACCATCGTATTTATGGTTTCATAATTAGCCCCTTCCGCAGACGTTGATGTTCTGTACCCCCTTAGTTCATCTTCATCCAATACCTGATAATTACTTGCCCTCGTTTCTGAATATTTATAGAAACCACGGTCTGGGTTGGCAAAGTCTGAATCATCAACAGAATAGGTAACTGTTGTTTTGGTTGTTGTATCCGAATCAGGATTGGAAGTGTTGTCATTACTATTGCAAGACAATACAAAATAGACTAATAGTGCATATAGGTAACTCATGATTTTCATGGCAATTAAATTGATAACGTTATGTAGTGTTCCTACATAGGCTGACCATTACTAGTTATCTTCTCTTCTGGCTCTTCCTCTTCTGGGTCAATAGCCAAAAGAAAAGCGGCGACTATTGCCAAAACAATACCAGCAATTTTAAAAATACCCGGCAAGACTCCCACTACAATCATTGCTATAATAGCTGTTATCAATGGAGCACCTGCATTGGTCAGTGGTGAAACCACCATGGCCTTACCGTATCTAAATGCAAATACCAGGCAAAGAGCACCAATTGCATTTAATATTTGTATTCCAGCTGCAAGCCATGGGCCATTTGCACCCCAATTGATTTCTTGTGTAAAATCGGTCATTAAAAGTGCCACAGGGATGATTAACAAACCTGTTATCATCATATAGAAAAAAATACTTTCGGCATTCATGATTTTGTTTGCAAACTTCATAAAATACGCCTGAATGCCCCATGCGGCCAATACAAGAACGGCCAAAATAAACCATGAAACACCATAGTTTCCTGATTCATTTCCTGTTGAATATTCAAATAACGGAAGTGCGATTATGGCAAGCACAATACCTATAGTTCCTTTTAGGCCTGTTCGCTCCTTCAGAAAGAAATAGGACAAAACAATTGTTATCACAGGAGAAAGGGATATTATAGGAAAGATAAGATAGGTTGGCCCTACCGTTACGGCATGAAAAAGGACCATCTGCCCACCAGCTCCCAAAAGACCGATTAGACAACCATAAAAGATAGATTTTTTATCGTACTGTAATTTCCAGTTGATACGATTTAGCACAAAAATGGCCGGGGGAATCATAGTAATTGCCCATACACAATAGATTAAGGTATCTGGAAATCCGTTTTCTGCAGGAAGCCCTGTAAAAGCCCCCCAAACACCCCAAAAAATTGTAGTTACTAAAGCGTATATCAACCAAGGTTTTGATTTCATTATATTAGTATTAGTTGGTTATAAATTTCTTTTCAAGCGCAGAGTCCCATCATTTTCGAGTTCTTGAGAGCAGGCCCATTTTATAGCATATTTTACACCCTTTACTTCTATTTCCGCTTTTAGACTTAAGGTATCCCACAGAGTATCTTTTGGAAAAGTAAAAGAAGCTTGTCTTACTTTACCTGGTAATGGGTACCCTGGATCCATACTTCCTGAAGAAACCATATTCCCTGCTTCATCAACAATAGAAATACAAAGCGCTCCAGGCACTCCAGAGATACCGTCATTGACTAATCCCAATATTAATCCGGGGTATCCATCTTTTTCAAAACACCAAATCCAAGAGGGCCGTATACGGTATCCTATATTTGCAGCAAGGCCATCTAATGGCTCCGGATGCTTTCCATAATAGCCCAAAAGGTTTTCAAAAGAGATATTGTGCCAGTTCCAAAGAGAATAATAAGTAGGGCTGACATCTTTTATATGCGCGATTATATTTTCATTTCTTGTAATTCCTTCAAAGGCGGTCTTATTGTTAACCTGTTCTGTGCGCAAACCTTGCTCTATTGTAGCTCCTATCCATGGAGGTCTGTTGCTCAAAGCATCTATTTGAGAGGTTTCTATGAAAATAGTATCGGTACGTAACCAATTGTATGAGCGTATAGTTCTATCCAATATTTCAGAATTTCCAACATTGCTGTAATCAGGTTGTGTATTGGTCACCAATGGTGTTTTGGTCCAGTTGGCAATTTGATGTTCAAACATTTCAATACATGTTTTTTCTGCGGTATGATAATCTGGAAAAGGGTTGCCATTAAAAGGCCATGTATGCCCTTCTCCCCAAAATCCGTACATGCACGTATCAACATACTCTACCAATTCATGACCGTTATAGATTGTAGATAATAAATCATCCATATCTTTAAATGCCTTCATAAATTCTGGATGGTCATATTGTGGCGCATAATGTACTTTGCCAGGAATGCCTATTTCATCAGTAGTTCCCAATTTCACCAATGGAACCTTACCTATTAAAAAATCCGGCATGGATTCAGGCTCTATTACGGGACTCATTAACTGAATTCGAAAAGCAACTCGCTTTCCGTATTTTTTTGCCATCTCAAAGGTTAAATCCCAGTGTTCAGGAAAGTCAAGCTTTTTTGGTTCTTTTTGAATATCTCGCCAGTCTACCCTTATGTACAAAATATCACCCAAAGGAAATTTTGCAAGTTTTTCAATAGATTCACGAAGTGTTTCTCCTTCTACCTTTGGTGGGCCAACTTCATCACAAATGTAGGTTACCATGCCCATGCCAAAATTCCTTACGGGCTTGTTAGATGGGGTAGTAACCATAACAACATCTGCCCCAGGAGCTGTTGCTCCAGGACCATAATTAGAAAATGGCCCTTGATTTAGCCGGTTCTTGATGGATGGAGGTGGTCCAAAATCATATCCATCCCAGTTGTGTGGCGGTATTTTATCCTGACCATATGACCAAGTGGTACCTACCAATAACCCAACTGAGGCACTTTTTGTAATGAATGACCGACGTTTCATTTTTTTGATGGAGATATTCTGATAAAACAATTCAAATCTCTAGCTTAACTATGTAAATGATTAAAAAAGTATTATTGTAAATATATGAAAGATAATTATCTTTCAAAAACTTATTAATTAGATATAAATTGGTTTTTTTATCTAACGAAGTATTCTATTTTTTTGAAAGATAAGCGATTAAACACAACGAAGTAATACTCTGCTAAAGAGTGAGAAACCTTAGTTCTACCAGCGTGTATGATTTGAAAATACTCGGAGTGAGTCTGAATTACTACTCACCAAAATTACACTTCTGCCATCAGTAAGAGTTAATTCCTTAATGTCCTTGGCATCTGTATTTACATAAAACCCACTTGATGTTACAGGAACGGGAACTAGTCCACCTTTACCATCACCCTTAAGGTATAGTCCAATCATACCATCATGATTGCCAATGGAGGCATCTCCCGAGTAATTGTTTCCTACCAATAACACATCCAACTTATTATCTCCATCGACATCCGTAATCTGAATTCCATTTAAGGGTGCTATTTGTGCCATGGCGGGCAAGGGTTTTGACTTAAAGGTGCCATCCCCCATATTTTCAAAATAAGTGCTTTTGAAATTAGTGGCCTTTATAACCAATGCATTTTCTAATTCTTCAGGCAAAAAAGCGTCTCCAAATTTGACTTTGGCATATGATTCATATGTTTTAAAGCGCCCTCTCATGGAAGCAATTTGTCCAGTTATCTTATCTCTGGGATGGGCAATGTAATTTTCGCCTTGTATATAATAGCACATGATTGGGTCTATGCTATTGTTCTTGTCATAGTCCTTAGCATAAATGCATAGGGGTTGATCAATGGATGCCTTATAGCGACTATTGGTTCCAAGATTTCCAGCAATAAGATCCATATCACCATCACCATCCATATCTCCGGAGGCAATACTATTCCACCATCCTGATGTATCTGCCAATCCTGAAGTGTCCGTTACATCTTCAAATTGGGAACCTGAATTTTTAAATATCTTAATAGGCATAAATTCACCGGCGAGTATAAGGTCATTTTTTCCATCTTGATCATAATCCGTCCAAACAGCTGCGGTAACCATGCCTACGTTTGCCAAATTTTGATTAAAGTTATTGGTCACGTCGGTAAATTTTCCTCCATTGTTTTCCAGAAGATAACTTTTAGGTGAAATAGGGTATTGTCCTGGTGCAATCCTACCACCAACAAAAAGGTCCAAGTCTCCATCTTTGTCAAAATCAGATGCCGTAACTACAGAGCCTGATGCTATAATTTTGGGCAGTGCACTTTTGTCTTTAACAAAATCACCGCTTCCATTGTTAAAATATAATCGATCTTCATACTCTGGAGCATCGGCGTTAAATTCACTTCCACCACTGACTACGTAAAGATCATTATCACCATCACCATCAGCATCAAATAGGAGGGAACCCATATCTTCTGCCGTAATATCCATGTTAAGCTCTTGCTCTTCAAAAGTCCCGTCACTTTTTTGTACAAAAAAGCGACCACTATAACCTGCACTTCCTCCTATATAAAAGTCTTCCAAGCTGTCCCCGTTGATATCCCCTAAGGCCATCTTGGGGCCATTTTTAGAATGCATGTGAGGCAATAAGAGCTGTACCTTAAAATCTACAAAGTTATTTTCTTGGTGCTTATATTTGGTTTTTAAAGCATCGGAAACTTCACTAAAAAGTGGAGTTATACCCTCCATATTTTCTTTTTGGGAAACCTTTTGTGCATTACCATGCTCAAGTGTAATAACCTGATTTTCCAATACATTTTTTACAACCTGTATTCTTTTATCTGGCCATACTATGGTTATGCTATCTATTTTACTCTCTCCCAGGCCAAAATGAATGGTTTGGTCCATACTGGATTCATAACCTCTTGAAAGGTAGTGTTGATAATATTGGTTGTTATCGTTTGAGTGTAGTGTTATTTTTGAACCGATACCTTCAAGGTTACCGGCTTTCCCTTTTAATTTAATCTTTAAAAAGCGGGATGTTTGTTTTTCGCTATTATTTTTAAGAATGCTTGCCTTTTCATTAATATTATTTACTATTAAATCTAGGTCGCCATCATTATCCAAATCTGCAAAAGCGGATCCATTTGACAGGGATACATTTTTTATCCCCCAATCTTTTGAAGTGTTTGAAAAAGTATGGTCTCCATTATTTTTAAAGAAATAGTTTTTAATAGCTGCACTGGGCAATTCTTTTATGGCTTTTAATTTTTTTTCTTTCCGCACTTTTTCAGAGCCAAAAGGATTGGATAATTGTTGTTGGTAATTTATGTAATCCAAATCCCCTATATCCCTTCTGAACCCATTTGTAATGAAGGCATCCTTAAAACCATCATTGTCGTAATCGGCCATGAGTACGCTCCAGCTCCAATCGGTCTGGCTTATTCCGGCAAACTGCCCTATTTCACTGAAAGAATTGTTCCCGTTATTTAGTTGTAATGTATTTCGAGTGTATTGGGCAGTGTAGCCATTTTTCAGCATCATTTGAAATTTATCAAAGCTACTTGCGGGGATAATCATTTTTTGGCGCTCATTATCCTCTGGGAGCATATCCAATACCATAATATCCGCTAGACCATCATTATTGAAATCAGCAATATCGTTTCCCATACCCGCAAAACTAGTATGCTTAAAATAGGTATTTGAAACATCTGAAAATGTTCCATCGCCATTGTTCCTATATAGAATATCGTTGGTCAAAAAATCGTTGGACACATAAATATCTGGCCACCCATCATTGTCAATATCGCTGACACCAACACCTAAACTATATCCTTCAATTAGGATTCCTGATTCGGAAGAAACATCTGAAAATGTTCCATCACCATTGTTTCTATAAAGTTTGTCCGTACTGTTTGATTCGCCATTCAATTTTCTTGGTCTTATCGTATTAACGGATGAGAGGGAATAATCCACGGGGTTGACAATGAGAAACATATCAAGGTCACCATCCAAATCATAATCGAAAAAGGCGGATTGAGTTGATTGACTGGTATCTGCTAGGCCATACTTTAAAGCCTCTTCGGTAAACGTATTGTTTTTCTGGTTGATGTATAATTTATTGGCTCTTTTTTCTTCTTTTCCGCCGCCGGATACCGCCACATAAATATCGACCCAACCATCTTGATTGACATCTATCATACTTACTCCAGTAGACCAATTATTGGAAAGTACTCCTGATGTCTCTGTAATGTCCTCAAAAATAAAATCGCCTTTGTTTAGGTATAGTTTGTTTGAAACAAGGTTGCCCGCGAAAAAAATATCGCTAAGGCCATCATTATTTATATCTCCTACACCGACACCTCCACCGGTATAGATGTTCATAAAGTTATAGATGTTGTGCTCTTCATCTTCTTCAATATCATTGGAAAAATCAATCTTGGTAAGCGATGCATCCAATTCCGTAAACAAGTGGTCAGATGTATTGTTACATGATGATCCTATAAATAGCATCAGCAATAATGAACCGAACAGACCAACTTTATTTTTCATTACGTATAACTATCTTTTTGATTTGACCCGTATATGAAAACAACTCCACATAATCTGTTTTCTCTGCATCTACTTTTAATTGTCTTGTAGAGTGGCTCAGGTAAGAATCGCCATATGCAAATTCTTTTTTGTACATACCACCATTTTTCATGTGGATAAGAGCATATGCATGCTGTGGCTCAATAGGGATAAATTCTTTTTCTGATTTGTATGTGTATGCCTTTACAGTTCCAGAATTTTGACTTGCCAAAACAATCATATTCCCTTTAGCTGACTTTAGCTGTACCAGTGCCTTTGCATCGCCATCAATCTTAAGCCCACTTTCTGAGGGTTTATGCGGGATGAATTTCCCATTCCCATTCCCAATTAAATAAAGTCCAGAAAGAGCATCATAAGAACCGGTAAGTGCTTCAGCAGCAAATAAGTTCCCCACTAACAGCACATCTAAATTATTGTCGTTATTAAAATCTTCTACGTGTATGCCAAATATTGGGGCATATTGCGCTTCAAGGGGCAGGGGATGCATTTGGAATTTTCCATTTCCCAAATTTTCCATGTACATGCTTGTTAACAGTGTTGCGCTAACGGTATAGGCATCATCTAACTCTTCTTTTAAGAATGTCTGGTCAAAAGAGGCATTTGCGTAGGCTTCATATGTTCTAAAGCGGCCTTTCATTGCAACAATTTGATTGCTCAGCACATCTCTAGAGTGTATTAGGTGTTCATTACCTTGTCTATAACAGGTTATCATGGGATCAATTGAGCCGTTGGAGTCAAAGTCTTTGGCGTAAATGGTTATTGGCTCGGACGGACTCGCCTTATAATTACTGTTCAATCCCAAATTGCCCAGCACATAATCCATATCTCCATCTTTGTCAAAATCACCTGATGTTATACTATTCCACCAACCACTGGTATTTTCTAATCCCGTAGAGGTTGAAACATCAATGAGTTTTCCATTGTTGTTCTTGTAAAAAACAGGGCTCATATATTCTCCAACCAAAATAAGGTCTATCCACTGATCATTATCAAAGTCTGTCCAAATCGCATCTGTGAGCATACCAAACTTTCCATCGTTATCAAAAATGTTTTGGGTACTATCGGTATACTTTCCTTTCTCATTGATCAAAAGATAACTCTTTGGGGATAATGGGTAGGATCCATTAACATATCTACCCCCTATAAAAAGGTCTAGGTCGCCATCTTTATCAAAGTCCGATGCTTTTACAAAAGAACCTGCATGAGATCTTTCAAAGAAATTGTTCTCTTCAAAGTTTCCAACTCCGTCATTCATATATGCCCTATCCACATAGCCATCATCAATGCCCAAAGTATTTTCACCACCACTGATTAACAACAAATCTAAATCTGAATCATTATCCAAATCCAATAAAAGTGAACCCATATCTTCATGTTCCTCTCCACCTTCCAATACTTTTTCAGTAAAACTTCCTTCACCATCCTGAATGAAAAAGCTGCCATTATAACCTTTACCACCGCCTATATAAAAATCTTCTATTCCATCCCCGTTGATATCACCTACAGCCATTCCAGGGCCCAACCTTGAATTCATTTGTATAAGTGTTGTCTGTGCGTTGAAATCCACATATTTATTTTCTTTGTGAAGATAATTTATGCCCAGATCAGCGGTGACTTCAGTAAACAAGGCGGATGGAGTTATGGCATTGTCTTTTTTACATTCCGTGGCATTTTCATGTTTTAAGGTTATTGTTTGATTGGCTTCTATGTTTCTTAGGGTCTGGCAATTGCCATTAGGCCATTTTACATGCAATAAATCAGCTTTTTTGGAGTTGCCCAATCCAAAGTGAAGCTTGTTTTCCATGGTGGACAAGTACCCCCTTACAGGGGCATAAAACTGATGTTGTGTTCTATCTCCATGATAAACCAAAACTTCTGTTCCACTTAAATCATTTGACCCCTTGAATTGACATTTTAAAAAATGGTTTTCTTTTGAAACCGACTTTTCACTTATGGTGTTGTTTTTATAAATATGTGCCTTATCGTCAATATTGTTCACGACTAAATCCAAATCTCCATCATTGTCCAAATCTGCATAAGCAGCACCATTGGAATAGCTTGGAATATCTACTCCCCAGGCTATTGATTTATCGGTAAATGTCAAATCTCCATTGTTTTTGTAGAGATAGTTGTGCAGTTTAACCTCAGGAAGTGCCTGCAGTTTCTCTAACTTATCTTTACGGATAGCTTCTGGGCTTCCAAAGGATGAGGCTTGTTGACCATAAACAATAAAATCTAAATTGGTAACATCCCTTCTATAACCATTGGTTATAAAAACATCTTTCCAGCCATCATTGTCAAAATCTGCAATTATAGGAGACCAACTCCAGTCAGTACTATGAATACCTGAAAGTTGACCTATTTCGCTAAAGGATCCATTACCGTTATTTAGTTGAAGTGTGTTTCGTATGTACTGAGGCACATATCCAAAGTCCGTATCCAACATATGTTTATCGTAACTAAAATAACCTACGGTCTGTTTAAGACGTTTGTTGTCTTGGGGCAACATATCCAAAACTACAATATCAGATAAGCCATCATTGTTTATATCAGAGATGTTCATGCCCATTCCGTTGTAACTCTGATGTTTTAAATAGTCGTCAATCTTATTAGAAAATGTACCATCTCCGTTGTTGATGTAAAGAATGTCATTGGTCAAAAAATCATTGGAAACATATATATCTGCCCAACCATCCCTATTAATATCACAGATGGAAACCCCAAGGCCGAAGCCTTCAATTACTATTCCCGTTTCATCGGAAACATTTGAAAAGGTATTGTCTCCATTATTTCTGTAGAGTCTATCGGTACTGGCGGCCTCTCCAGCGATCATTTTTGGTCTTGACGTATTTCTGTTGAATGAAACTAAAGCATTCGTAAGCAGGTACATATCATTGTCACCGTCTTTGTCATAATCAAAAAACACAGCCTGAATACTATAACCAGTATCTGAAATACCTAAGTCTTTACTTTTTTCGGAGAAAGTGCCATCACCATTATTTAGATAAACCAAATTGGACATATCTTCAGCACTTGTATCTCGTGGGCCACCTTTGCAAACATAGATGTCTAACCACCCATCTTGGTTAATATCTGCCATGGACACACCGTTGGCCCATCCTTTGGTTCCAACCTTGGCACTTTCAGTTATATCTTTAAATCTTAACCCTCCTTGGTTTAGGTATAGTTTGCTGGACACTTGGTTACCCGTAAAATAAAGGTCGGGTAATCCATCATTATTAATATCTCCAACTCCAACACCACCGCCATTGAACATATATTCAAAATCCAGGATATTTAATGAATCCGATGAGGTCAACCTGTTTTCAAAATCAATACTTGTTTTTTCAGAACCCAACAGCGTAAATACTGTAGGTCCTGAATCTTTTGGTTCACAGGAACAGATTAGAAGGCCAATCAAAAAGACACAAATTTTAGTATTGTTGATAGCATCTTTCATCTGTAGACTATTGAAACATATTTTTATGATTAATACCAACATTATGTCAAAATTGATATAAAAACGGAGCACCCTTAAAGATATAATACTTTAGAGGGTGCCTGTCAATTAACTTTGAAAAAAAATTAAACTACTAACTCAAAAAACTATTATTATAATCCGTCAATTTGTGATAAAACACCACCGCTTCGGTCAATTTCTGTTTGTGGTAATGGGAAAATACCATTGGCAGTCTGAGTGTCCCAGGTATTTTCTATTTCTGCTGTGTCTAAGGCGTCAAACGTCTCTTGTGCAATACCCCATCGTACTAAATCAAAATATCGATGACCTTCAAAAGCCAATTCCAATCTTCTTTCCAAACGAAGTGCATCTGTAAGGTCGGCTGTACTTAAACCAGCTGGAACTGCTGTAGCAGCTGGGAATGATCTTAAGCGTACTTCATTTATCAATTGGGTGGCTAATGTTGGATCTGACTCAATCAAAGTTTCTGCATACATTAATATTAGGTCTGCAAATCTGAAAATCCGTTCATTGTTATAGTCAACAACAAAATTGAGTGGAGCCATTTTGGCAATATTTTCACCTCTATATTTTTTAATCAAATAGCCTGTAGAACCTGTCTCAGCAGTTATATCTCCAAGAACAAAATCAAATCCAAAGCCATAATAAGTGTCTCCTTCTCTATATATATTGGTTGACAATCTAGGATCATCTGGATCAGAGCTGTTTACGTAATCTACACTTGGTTCATATAAAGACCCATTGGAGGTATCTTGATCTGCTCCTCTATGATATCCTTGTGATGCCTTAAAGTTTTCAGTATGGAAATCATCTAATACCCAACCATTATCATCAGAGTTAGAGGCAAATTGTATTTCAAAAATCGATTCCTGATTGTTTTCAAAATCATAATCAAAAACAGATGCATAATCAGCCATTAAGGAATAAGGACCATTATCATACACATCTTGAAAAAATGGCTGCGCAGCGGATAAATCACCATTATACAAATGTGTTTTCCCCAAATATGCTGTAGCGGCCCATGCTGTTGCTCTCCCTGTGTTTTGGCTATCCCAAGATTCTGGCAGGTTGTCTGCTGCAAATTGAAAATCTGCTAAAATTGCAGAGATTGTCTCTGCTGGTGTAGAATTTGGTAATGCTGCATTATTAAGGTCATCTACAACTGCTAGTGAAAGCGGTGCATAACCTCCCCATATTTTGAAACTTTGAAAATGAAACCATGCCCTTAAAAATTTTGCTTCAGCCTCATATTGTGTTTTTTCCTCAGCTGTGAGCTCATTCTCATCCTCTAGTTTTTGAAGAACTTTGTTTGCTCTATGAACACCTTGGTATACAATGGTATAAATGAATGGAAAAGCGGTCGTTGTTGGAAAGACACGAAAATTGCTATAGTTCAACAAATCAATATTAAAAGGATCTGATGTAACATTATCCTCGGTCATTATTGTAAGTTTCCACCATTCATTTACCGCGAACAAGTTTTCTGCAGTTGTCGCATATAAACTTTGCATAGAGGAATAGGATGCAAGGGTAGCTCCCTTAAAATCATTTTCCGTGTTAAAAAAGTTTTCTTCAATTACGGCATCCAGTGGCTGTAAATCCAAGTCGTTACACTCCGTAAAAAGAAGCAGTGTAAACAGGGACAAGCCATAAACCCTAAACCGCCCTGAAATAAAATTTATAATTTTCATATTACTATTTTTTTGAGTTAGTTAAAAAGTTATCCTTGCGCCTAATTGAACTGTTGTTGGAGCAGGAGGTGCATATCCATCATCAATACCGGTAGACAATGTATTTTCTCCTTTTTGAAAGCTGAATGCTCTGGTAACCTCAGGATCTAGACCTGAATACTTAGTGAATACTGCAATATTTTGCGCTCCTAGATATAGTCTAGCATTGGAAATAAATCCATTGGATATTTTGGTAAGCCATTCGCTATCAAAGTTATACCCTATTTGTATATTTTTTAGACGAGTATAAGCCCCACTTTCTACCCAACGATCTGAAAAACGGGCATTGTTATTGGCATTTGAAGGATCTAACCTTGGGAAGGAGTTGCTTGTGCCTTCCCCAGTCCATCTATTTAAAATACTAGTAGTAGCATTTCCTTGACCTAACATAGTCTCAAAATTTTGTCTAGTTTGATTATAGATTTCATTTCCGCCAACACCTTGGAAGAATATTGATGCATCAAAGTTCTTATATCCAGCAGTTAGAGTTAACCCATAATAGTATGTTGGTATTGGACTGCCAATTTTTGTTCTATCTTCAGGAGTAATTTCCCCATCCCCATTTACATCTACAAAACGAACATCCCCTGCACCAGTGGTTCCAAAGGCCTGCTCGTCTGGTAATGCTGCTGCTGCTTCCGCATCAGTCTGGTAGAGGCCATCGGTTTGATAACCAAAGAAATGTCCAATAGGCTCACCTACAATGGTTCTACTTACATTACTTCCGAAAGCACCTGCTAGGATAATATTGTCGTCCAAATCAAGAACTTCATTTTTAAGTGTTGATAGGTTTGCTGAAATCCCATATTTGAAATCTTCACCAATAGAATTTGAATAGTTTGCTGAGAACTCCAATCCAGTATTTAATACTTGTCCAAGGTTAACATCGGTGGGTAAAGCAAAACCAGTAACAGTTGGGAATGTTACTCCCACTAAAATATCTTTGGTAACCTTTCTGTAATAGTCAATACTCAAATCTAAACTATTATTAAGAACGGTCATATCAATACCAATGTTCGTTTGATTACTCTTTTCCCATTTCAAATCTTCATTTGCAAAAACAATTGAAGTAGGTGCAATAGTTACCGTTTGGTCATCACCTATAACATATGCAGGCGTAAAGATGAGTTGGCTTAAATAAGCAAAATTAGCACCTGTAAATTGATTTCCCGCTTGACCCCATGAGGCTCTGACCTTTAAATTGTCAAGCCATTCGGAATCATTTAAAAATGATTCTTCACTAGCTCTCCAACCTAGCGCAAAAGATGGAAAATAATCTGCTCTATTATCTTGTGAGAATCTAGAGGTTTCATCTCGCCTTAAGTTAACCGTCAATAAATATTTACTGTCATAGTTGTAATTTATTCTCCCTAAATAACCCCGTATTGCCCATTGATCTCCCTCTTCATTGACAGAAGAAGTTTCACCGGTATTAACGAATAGAACAGAAGAATTTAACAAGTTACCTGCCTGTCCTCTGACTTTGGTAAAAGTAAAATCAGTTTCTTCATGTCCTACCAAGAATGAAAATGTATGCTTTCCAAAACTAGTATCATAGGTTAAGATATTAGAAATGTTAACCGTTTTTTCTATTGGCCTCTCTTTTACCAATAAACTAGAAAAGGTAGCGTTGTCATTCCCAACCCCAAAATTATACAAGTCTTGATACCATTGTCCTTCTCCTACTTGGTAGTCAAGACCAGCTGTGAATCTATACTTCAATCCTTTAATTATTTCCAGTTCTCCATAGATACTTCCCAATATTCTGCTGGTTTTAACCCTTGTCTCATTGGCTTGAAGATCATTCAATGCCACAATTTGGTTAGATGCATCTGTAAAAAGAAGTCCACTGGCTGTAGTATCGTCAATCACGGAATAGCCAAGAGGGCCGTTTGGATCAAAGATTGGAATAAAGGGTGCATTCCGAGCAGCTGTAAATGCGGCTTGCGCACCAGGTTCTGATTGCACCAATCTATCAGCCAAACCAATGGTCAATGACTCTCCAAACTTTAAACGCTTCCCAACTTTAATATCAGAGTTGGCTGAGAACGTATATCTTTCAAAATTTTGAGCCAATTGAATACCTTTTTGATCAATATATCCTGCCGAAACACTATAATTTGCATTTTCTGTACCACCACTAACAGAGATGTTATGGTTTTGAGTAATTCCAGTTCTAAAAACAGCATCTTGCCAGTCATAGGTTGGATTCCCACTATATTGACTTAAATCAGTACCCAAGAGCCCTTGGTATTCTATGTATTGTTCTGTGTTAAGAACATCAAAGTCACCTCTTCTTTCTGCAATTGTGGTATAAACATCATATGTAACCTTTGTCTCACCTGCTTTACCTCTTTTAGTTGTTATAATAACAACTCCGTTGGCTGCTCTGGCTCCATAAATTGCAGCGGCAGATGCATCTTTTAAAACATTTATGGATTCAATGTCATTCGGGTTTAACGTAGCTAAAGGGTTACTTTCTGTGTTAGACCCCGTATTTACCGTTTGATTTGTAGTTTGAACTAAAGGAATACCATCAACAACAAATAAAGGCTGATTGTTTCCTGTAGTCCCCACACCACGTATCCTTACATTAATAGGAGCAGCTGCGTCACCGCCTCTATTCGCAATGAATACACCAGCAACTTGCCCACCTAGTGCTTGATCCAGAGAAGTAGTTGGGTTTCTTGTTATTTCTTCTGAAGATAAAGTTTCAACGGCACCGGTTAAATCTTTTTTGCTTTGGGTTCCGTAACCTACTACTACAACTTCATCCAGGCTTTCGGCGCTTTCAACCATCACTACGTTAACAACAGTGCGCCCATCAATAGATGCTTCCTGAGTTTCAAAACCGAGGTATGAAAATATCAAAACAGTATCTGAATCATTTATATTGATTGAGTAGTTTCCGTCAAAATTGGTGGAGACACCATTGGATGTGCCCTTAACTACTACATTGACCCCTGGTAGTGGTTCGCCGTCAATAGTGACGGTACCGGTTACGGTCTTTTGCTGGGCATATCCTGCGACCATAAAAATTAGCGCAATGAATGCCGTGAGTAATTTTTTGTTTGTCATACTAGAGATTAGTTAGTTAAAAAAAAGTAATTAAAAGATATTTGTTTTATAATTTTATGTTAACAAAACTATATAATATTTTTTTCTTTCACAAACTTATTTTTCAATTTTATAATGAAAAATTTATTTCACAAACTATTTTATCCTTTCAATTTGTTGTAAGTGTGGAAAGGTTTCTTCAAAATTTTACTGAAATTAATTTAAGCCTGTAGGATTATTTTTTAAGTAAAGTATTGTTAAAATGCTTTGTGCTAGTGTTTTATAAAACAGCAAATAGCTCTTGGATGAGCTTGCCATTACTATCCATACAGTCCTTTTATTCCAGTTATATGCATGGATTATGAAGCAAATGTTTATTGCGTAATTAAAATTATTTTATGTAATCTTTAGAATAATGAAACAATAAGAAAGATAAATTATTATTAAAGAAAGGTTTTGTAAGATATATATTATTCTTAGTTTTGTAAAACTTTTATATTAATAGTATTGTAAGCCAACATTCGGAATTCTTTGTTTAGTTTATTTCCGTTGAACTTTTGGTCAATTAATGTTAAAACAATGAATACAGATTTAAGATCTGCGGCAAAAGCAGAAAACATATCCTTATTGGATTATATATTGAGGGAAAACAAAAAACTTGCAAAAGAGACCAATATAAATAGGACAATTTTTGCAGCTTGCCCAAATTCAATTGCGGTAATGAAAGCTTCTTTGAATTCAGCTAAAAGATGCAATGCCCCAATAAAATTTGCAACCACACTTAATCAAGTAGATTTGGATGGTGGCTATACGGGTTTTACCCCCAGACAATTTGTAAATAAGATTAGACAGTATGCCAAATCCATCAATTTAAAAACGCCTGTTATTATTGCCATTGACCATGGTGGACCTTGGCTTAAAGACCGTCACAGAAAGGAGGGTCTCAATTATGAACAGACCATGACAGAAGTTAAGGCTACTTTTGAAGCGGCAATCGAAGCTGGATATGATTTAATCCATGTTGATCCCACTATAGATACTACATTACCAAAAGGTGAGATTATTGCTATTGAAACAGTAGCGGCAAGAACGGTAGAGCTTATCACTCATTGTGAAACATATAGAACAAGAAATGATTTCCCTAAGATAGCATATGAAGTAGGTACTGAAGAAGTGCATGGTGGTCTGGTAGACCTCACTGTTTTCACTAAATTCTTTGAACTTTTAAAGACAGGTCTACAGAGAGAGGGCCTTACAGATGTATGGCCATGCTTTGTAGTTGGAAAAGTAGGAACAGATCTGCATACCACAGAATTTGACCCCGAAGTCGCAAAAACTATTGTCGGTATCGCGGCAGAATATGGAAGTGTTATAAAAGGACATTATTCAGATAACGTTACCAATCCAGAAGCGTATCCTAAATCTGGAATGGGAGGTGCAAATGTTGGCCCGGAATTTACTGAACGCGAGTATGAAGGTCTTATGGAATTGGAAGAGATTGAAAAGCAGTTGCATAATGAAAACAAAGTTGCAAAGCTTTCTAACATTAAAAAGTCACTTTGGAATGCGGTTATAGATTCTGGAAGATGGAGGAAATGGTTGAGCGAAGGTGAAAATTCAGATGATTTTTATAAAAACTCTTTTGAAAGACAAGAGTGGTTGATTAAGACAGGATGCCGGTATATTTGGCAAAATCATGAGGTGGTCGCATGCAGGGTGGAACTCTATGAAAATCTAGAAAATAATGGTGTAAAAGCAGAGCAGATTCTTTTGGCGCATATCGAAAGGGCAATGGATAAATATTTTTATAAGTTCAATTTGATCAATTTAAATGATATTTTACAAGAAAGAACTTTAGAAGTGGTTTGATTTTTATTTATGAAGAACTATGATGTTTTAGTGGTTGGAGAGCTTAATGTTGATATTATCCTTGACAAGATTCAGGGTTTTCCAGAAATAGGGAAAGAAATTTTGTCAAAACATCTCAATATAACACTGGGAAGCAGTTCAGCCATATTTGCAAGTAACCTAAGTTCTTTAGGTACAAGCGTAGCTTTTTTGGGCAAAATTGGAAATGATACATTTTCAACCTTGATCAAAGAATCCCTTGGGCGTAAAAAAGTAAACACTGATTTTGTTATCAGTTCAGAAGAGTACCAAACAGGTTTGACAATGGTCATGAACTATGACATGGATAGGGCAAATGTTACATTTCCTGGGGCCATGGAACATCTTTACGAAGAAGAGGTCACCAATGATATCTTGAAAACCGCAACACATTTACACCTAAGCTCCATTTTTTTACAGACCGGAATTTTAAAGAATGTCGTCAAACTTTTCAAGAGGGCAAAAAAATTAGGCCTTACAACCTCAATGGACCCTCAATGGGATCCCTCGGAGTTATGGGATATAAATCTAGAAGAGCTTTTACCACATATTGACGTTTTTCTGCCCAACGCTGAAGAATTCAAACTAATTACAGGTTGTGAAACCATAGCTTCAGGTATCGAAAAAGTGAAATCTTTTTCAAACATCATTGTTATTAAAGATGGAGCAAAAGGTGCCCATCTTTGGAATCCCAATAGTGAAGAACAATTCATAACCATGCCAGCTTTCTTGAATAAAGACGTAGCGGATTGTATTGGTGCAGGTGACAGTTTCGATGCAGGTTTTATTTCCTCTTTTTTAGAAGGTAAGGATTTAAAACAATGCTTGGAAATAGGCAATATTACAGGCGCCATCAATACAACTGCATCTGGAGGCACTTCTGCTTTTGAAGATATTGAAGCCATAAAAAAAACAGCTAAGACAAAGTTTTCTTATAACCTATGAGATTAAAACAAAAACTAACCTATAACAAAGAGAACGGCAAAGCATTACTTGCTACTAATTTTTACAATTTTGAGACGCTATCGGCGGTGCTCACAGCGGCTAAGCAATCTGAATCTGAAATTATTTTGCAACTATCGGAGAGCTCCATAAAATATATGGGGTTAAAGGTGGCCAAATCATTGGCCAAGGCTGCAATTGAACAATTTGGGGTCAAAGCTTGGCTACATCTTGATCATGGACAGGACGTGACCTTGGTCAAACAATGTATAGATGTCGGATTTGATTCCGTAATGATAGATGCCAGCGAAAAACCGTTTGGGGAAAATGTAAAGATTTCGCATGATATCGTGAAATATGCTGAAAGCTTTGACATTAACGTTGAAGCAGAGTTGGGATATATTTCAAAATTGGGTCAGGATCAAAAAATGATTTATACCCAACCCGATGAAGCCAAAGAATTTGTTGAATCCACGGGTGTAAATGCACTTGCCATTGCTGTTGGTTCAGCACATGGTTTTTATAAAGAGGCACCCAAATTACAAATAGATTTAATAGAGCAGATAAATAAAGTAACGCCGGCAGCCCTAGTATTGCATGGGAGCTCTGGAATACCTGATGAACAATTGCAAGCTGCCATTCAACAAGGTATTACCAAGATCAACCTAGCTACAGAGATTAAAAATATCTTCATGAAAAGCTTGCAGCATGAATTTAAGAACACGGACAACATTGATTTGCGCGAAGTTTTCCCAAAAGCAACAGCTCAGGCAATAGATTTGGTATCTGCCAAATTACGGGTAATCAATTTTAATTAAGATGTACAAAAAAGAAGTCTTCCTGTCGTTACTTCTTCTAATGGTTTCCATTGGAAATGCTCAAGAAGATACCTTACTTCTTAAAAATTACAGTCCAAGGTCTATATATAAAATACCCGTGACCAAGATTGAGAAAGCAAAATTTCCAGTGTTGGACATGCATTCCCATCCCTATGCCCAGACCGCAGATGAGATTATGGAATGGGTAAGAACAATGGACAAATTTGGAATTGAAAAAACAACCATTTTAACCTACCAAACAGGAAAATCTTTTGATAGTATTTACAATATCTACTCTAAATACAATGGCCGTTTTGAAGTTTGGTGCGGATTTGATTTTACGGGATATAATGAAAAAGGATGGAGTAAGAAAGCTGTAAGGGAATTGGAACGTTGTTATAAATTGGGTGCCCGTGGAGTGGGAGAACTCGGGGATAAGGGAGAGGGATTGTTGTATTCCAAACCTACACCAGCCTATGGAATGCATATTGATGATGAACGGATGAAACCCCTCATAAAAAAATGTGGGAAACTGGGTATGCCAATCAACATACATGTTGCAGAACCTTATTGGATGTACGGGCCTATTGATAGACACAATGATGGACTGATGAATGCCGGAAAATGGAAAATAGATACCTTAAAAAAAGACATATTATTGCATGCAGACTTGATTAAAACTCTGGAGAATGCTGTTAAAGCAAATCCCAACACTACATTTATAGCGTGTCATTTTGCTAATTGCAGCTACGACCTGAATATCATTGGAGCGCTTTTAAGCAAATATGATAACCTCTATGCCGATATCTCTGCCAGATACGGTGAGACCGCTCCAATTCCCCGTTACACAAAAACTTTTTACGAGAAAAATCAAGACAAACTAATATACGGTACCGATATGGGTTTTGATTCTAAAATGTATAAAACCACATTTAGAATATTGGAAACCGAAGATGAGCACTTTTATGAAAAGAGTTTCTTCAACTACCATTGGCCTTTACATGGATTGGGTTTGAGTGACACTGTCTTAAAAAAACTATACTATGAAAATGCGAAGAAAATCACTAATTGAAAATTTATCCGCTTTATGCTGTATGCTGCTTTTGTTGTGCGGGTCATGTAAAGCACAGAACAAAAAAGAATCTGTATTACAAATTGATAATGGTGATGTGACATTTGAAATAAACAATCAACTACACACCAAGTTGACTGTTAAATTGGGAAATGTTAAACCTATTATGGAAGACTTTCAACCTTCCGAACAACTTGTCATAGGTCGAATTTTACTTGACTCTTTCACTTTCGAAAACTTTTCAGAGGAAAAACTAAAAGGGGACATATCTGGAAAAAAATGGACTGTTTTAGGAAAATATGATTCAAATAACCTACAGATTTCTAAAACACTTGAAGTAGTGGTGTATGATGATTTTCCAAACCTTATTTCCACTAAAGTTACTTACACCAATACTTCCAATGATGATGTTTTTGTGGACCAATGGACCAATAATTCCTATAAGATTACTTCCCAAGGAGATAACCCTCCTTTCTGGGCATTTCAAGGAAGCTCTTCAAGTAGCCGAAGTGATTGGATAGTTCCTTTACAACCTGGGTATTACAAAAAAAACTTTATGGGGATGAACGATACCGATTATGGCGGTGGAATTCCAGTAGCCTCAATTTGGAGAACGGATGTTAATATAGCCGTTGGGCACTTGGCCCTTACCCCCAAACAAGTAAGCCTTCCAACGGAAATACCTAAAAAGGAAAACAGTGTTGGTATTGGTGTATCAAAAAACTTTGAAGAACGTACTTGGTTTAATGCTGGGGAGAGCTTGGAAACGCTCGAAACTTTTGTGTCAGTTTCAAAAGGGGATTACTATACCAATCTTTCAATGTATTCAAACATAATGCAGGCCAAAGGAATAGAAATAGTGGAGACCGAGGAAGCCGCTTTTGAGGCTATTTGGTGTGCTTGGGGGTATGAGAGGCAGTTTACTTTGGATGAAATTGTGAACACCTTGCCCAAAGTAAAGGAACTTGGCATAAAATGGGCTGTTTTGGATGATGGTTTTCAAATTGCGGAAGGTGATTGGGATGCGCATCCAGATAAATTTCCAAAAGGGAATATAGAAATCAAAAATCTTGTAGATAAAATTCATGATTACGGATTAAAAGCAAAAATTTGGTGGACTCCCTTGGCTGCCGACCCACACAGTACTATATTAAAAGAATACCCGGAAATGAGGGTTTTCAATGACGATGAATCGCCACAATTTATAACATGGTGGGATGCCTATTATCTTTCCCCTACAAAACAGGAAACAATAAAGCATACAAAAAACACCATTGATTTATTTATGAATGAATGGGGGTTTGATGGTCTTAAAATGGACGGTCAACATATGAATGCTGTTGGGCCAGACCATAGTCTGGATAGTCCAGAAGAAGCTGTGGAAGGGATACCTGATTTCTTTCAAATGATTTATGATGAAGCTAGAAGCATAAAACCTAATGCGGTTGTTGAGAATTGTCCCTGTGGTACGTGTATGTCCTACTATAATATGGCATCTATGAACCAAGCGGTTTCATCCGATCCGTTATCTAGTTGGCAAATACGGCATAAAGGCAAAACATACAAGGCCCTTGTACCAAACACGGCTTACTATGGCGATCATGTTGAGCTTAGTGATAATGCAAGCGATTTTGCCAGTTCCTTTGGTATTGGTGCAGTTTTGGGCACTAAATTCACTTGGCCTAAAGATAATCCAGAAGCGTCAGATAGCTTTTTGCTAACCCCCCAAAAAGAAAAGGTTTGGAAAAAATGGTTCAACTTATATAACGAGAAAATGTTGTCCAAAGAACCTTATTTGGGAAATCTCTATGATATTGGATACGACAAACCAGAAACACATGTCATTAAAAAAGGGGAAGCATTGTATTATGGCTTTTATGCTGATAAATGGGATGGCCCTATTGAACTCAGAGGATTGTCAGAAGGACAAAACTATACCGTAGAAAACTATTTTGATGGAGTGGATATGGGTGAGGTTTCAGTAAGTGACCCAACGATAAACGCAAAGTTTAAAAAGTTTTTGTTGGTTCAAGTTTCCCCAAAATAAAGGACACGGTTTAAAACGTTAGCATTCAATATGAGCACACGAAGGAAATTCATTAAAAGAACATCAGTTTTAGGAACAGGAATCGCTTTAGCTCCTCATCTAACACATGGATATTTTAATACAAGTTCACTGGACAAGTTGAACATAGGTATGATTGGTGTGGGTTTAAGAGGAACCCATCATCTAGAAAACCTACTGTTACGAAAAGATGTAAATATTACTGCTATTTGTGATATTGACCCCGTTCGTATAGACGTATCATTGAAAGCAATTGAAAATGCAAAGGCTATAAAACCAAAGGTTTTCAATAAGGGAGAATACGATTACAGAAACCTCCTAGCTTTAAAAGAAGTTGATGCAGTTATCATTTCCACACCATGGCTATGGCACACGCGTATGACCAAAGATGCTATGATGGCAGGAAAATATGCTGGCGTAGAGGTATCTGCAGCCAATACGTTGGAAGAATGCTGGGATCTTGTGAACACCCATGAGCAAACAGGAATCCACATGATGATTCTTGAGAATGTCAATTACCGCAGAGATGTTATGGCAATTCTGAATATGGTACGGAAGAACATTTTTGGGGAGCTCGTGCATTATAGATGTGGGTATCAACATGATTTAAGGGAAGTGAAATTTAATAATGGAAAACAGCCCTATGGCGGTGGCGTGGAGTTTGGTGAAAAAGCTACGTCCGAGGCAAAATGGCGAACATTACATTCCGTAAAGAGGAACGCGGATGTTTATCCAACCCATGGAATAGGTCCAATTGCAGCCATGGCAGATATCAATAGGGGGAACCGCTTTGTTTCGCTTACTTCTAATGCTACTAAGGGCATAGGATTGCATAACCACATCGTAAAACATGGAGGAAAAGACCACCCCAATGCAAAAGTAAAGTTCAAACAGGGCGATGTGATTACTTCTACTATAGAAACAGCAGAGGGGGAAACCATTATAGTTACCCACGATTGTAATTTGCCTAGGCCATACTCGCTTGGGTTTAGAGTTCAGGGAGCGAACGGTTTATGGGAAGTAGATGGGAACAGAATCTATATTGAAGGGGAATCGGAACCACATACCTGGGATGAAGCAACTAAATGGTTGGAAGAGCATGACCATCCTTTATGGAAAAAATATGGAGATTATGCTGAAAGTGCAGGTCATGGTGGGATGGACTTTTTTGTGTTGAACGCCTTTGTGGAATCTGCAAAGCAAAATATTGCTCCGCCTATGGATGCATATGATGCGGCAGCATGGAGCGCCATAACTCCTCTATCGGAAGTTTCCATAGAAAATAATGGAGAGCCACAGGACTTTCCAGATTTTACAAGGGGTGAATGGTTAAAGCGTCAACCCTATGAATGGATTAAAGATTCTTACTAGGAATCATGTATACATTCCATCAGTTCTACTAATACTTCGTTTTCAATAAATTTCGTCAAAACTATGGTGGTTTTAAAAGCAATCGATTATATAATAATATTTGGTTTTTTGGCCTTGGTCCTATTCATTGGGATTTATGTTTCCAAAAGATCAGGAAAGAACACTTCAGAATATTTTTTGTCGGGCAGGAATATGCCTTGGTGGTTGTTGGGTTTTTCTATGGTTGCCACTACGTTTTCTACGGACACCCCAAATTTGGTAACAGACTTTGTCCGTACTGATGGAGTATCTGGGAATTGGAGTTGGTGGGCTTTTTTACTTACGGGGCTGCTCACGGTTTTCGTATATGCCAAGCTATGGCGAAAATCTAATGTTGCCACTGATATGGAATTTTACGACCTACGCTATGGTGGCAGACCGGCACATTTTTTAAGAGGTTTTAGATCACTTTATTTAGGTGTTCTGTTCAATGTGATGATCATGTCCGCCGTTACATTGGCAACAATAAAAATTGGACAGGTTATGCTTGGTTTAACACCTATACAAACAGTCCTTATTGGTGGCGTAGTTACGGTCATTTTTAGTGCTATAGGAGGCTTTCGTGGAGTTGTTTATACCGACTTTGTTTTATTTTTTGTTGCCATGTTTGGTGCTATTGGTGCTGCAATCTATTTGGTCAATATTCCAGAAGTCGGAGGTCTATCGAATGTTCTGAGCAATAGCAGGGTTAAAGAAAAAATGTCCATCCTTCCCGATCTTTCAAATAAAGAGAGCCTAATCACATTATTGATTATACCGTTGGCGGTACAATGGTGGAGTGCATGGTACCCTGGTGGTGAACCCGGTGGCGGCGGATATATTGCCCAACGTATGCTTGCGGCCAAAAATGAAAACCATGCTATGGGAGCTACATTCTTTTTTAATCTTTTACATTATGCATTACGACCATGGCCATGGATATTGGTAGCGTTGGCATCATTGGTTGTTTATCCAGATTTAGATAGTATACGCCAAGCATTTCCAAACGTGGAAGAAAGTATTTTAAAGAATGATCTTGCTTATTCTGCAATGTTGACAAAACTTCCATCAGGTTTATTGGGAATTGTATTGGCATCATTGGGAGCAGCTTACATGTCAACCATTTCAACACATTTAAATTGGGGCTCCTCATACATTGTTAATGATTTTTACAAACAACAAGTAAATAAAAAAGCCTCTGAAAAAGAGTTGGTGAATGTAGGGAGAATTTCGACAGTTATATTAATGGTATTAAGCGGATTTTTTGCGTTGACCCTCAACAATGCCACACAATTATTTGATATAATTATCATGTTTGGTGCGGGTACAGGTTTAATTTTTATCCTTAGATGGTTTTGGTGGAGAATTAATGCTTGGAGCGAAATTGTTGCCATGTTCGCTTCCGGGATTATTTCAATAGTTTTTTGGCAGTTTGAAGACCCATTGTTTCTGAATGATGGCGCTTTTTTCCCAGAATGGAGCAAGTATCTTTTGATAGTTTTGAGTACTACCATTATATGGGTGGGGGTTACTTTTCTCACCCGGCCTGAATCCGAAGAGGTACTGGTTAGTTTTTATAAAAAAACTACTCCTGGTGGCCCTGGATGGAAGAAAATTCGGGACAAAAATCAGCAGATACAAGTGGATGAAGAACCATGGTCGGTACCCTCGGGTATTCTTGCAATGTTACTAGGTTGTGTTTTGGTTTATGGATGCCTCTTTGCCACAGGGAATTGGATTTATGGAAATTATAAAACGGCTGTTATCTTGACCATCATAATGTTAGTGTCAGGGCTGCTACTATATAGGCTATGGTCTAAAATAAAAGTAAACATTCTGTAAAATAAGGACGGAGCGGAATTAAATGCTATAAAAACCAGAAGCGTTTCCTGTATAAATTTTTCGGACCACTTGCATCGGCAAACCCAATCCGTTAAAGCCAGAAGATACTTTTGGAGCCGACATTGCTTCATCTTTGGTGAAGAAGTTCCAATGCATATTATAGCGGCCGTCCATATAAGAAATCAATTCATCTTCTGATAAGCTTAGATTATCAATTACATCTGAACCATAAATAATTCTGTCTTGGTATTTTATCATGAAATCATGAACTTTCTTCCAATCTGTAACAGCTTGATGTTGTAAATGACAGATTCTTTCTGCTAAATCAACCATTGTATTTGGATAGGTATCTAAAAACTTGGCTACTTCGTTTGTTTCCCATTCCTGACTGGATAGGTGTAACCCTACAAAATGAAGATTTGGATGTTTGGATAACATAGTATCCCTAGCATTAATATGATCTAAATAATCAGGAAAATGAGGAAGACGGTACATATGGAACTCAGGATGTTCCGCAAAATATTTTCGGTCTTGATCCACCGTCATTTTATCAAGTGGCAACCAGCAATTTTTTGGTTCACCAATATGCCCCAACAATGGAATGTTGTTTTGTGATAGAAAGTCATAAATTGGGTCAAAAGATGCATGGTCCACCAAAACAAAATTATCGGCTTCGTCTTTTAAAGACATGCCAATGTTCTTCCATATTTTAACTCCGATAGCCCCTTGGTCCAAGGATTTTTTAATTCTGTCTAGACTTTCTTGCAGCCAAGTGGAATTCCCCCAATTCTTGCATGAAAAAGTAGTTGCGTAATTTATATGGCTTGGATATTCTTTTTTTAATTTAAGGATTACTTTTTCTTGCTCGTCAATAGAGGGAAAAAAAGGGATGTCTGTATTAATGGAAAGAAAGTTGAAACCATTCTCAATTCCATATCGAATTAAATCATCCCTCAAACCATTAAAATGAACATGTGCATCTATTTTTTCTTCACCAAAATTAAATTCTTTTTTCATTTTGAAGGATTATATAAGTTTTTTTGTTTCAAAAGGTTATTTATTGCAATTTAAATATTTTATTTTATTTCAGATATCCTGACTTTACAAAAAGTTTTTAAACTTTAAACCCCATAAAATTAAAAGCCTTTTGGTGTTTGATGGATGACTTTAAAGGTGAAAATGCAAGAACCCATATTTCTCTGAAACTACCTAAAAGTTGATTTATCCCAGCTTCTGGTTAAATGGTAATATTCTTTCTTTAGGTGTTCTCAAATCAATAAAAAGAATGATTAAAAGCGAAACAGCTCCGCAAACAACATTCTCTATTTTATTCTTTTTAGATTAGCTACGGAATAAGTTTAATGTACATGGAGATTTAATAAGTAAGTAATAAGTGGTATGAATTTGAAACAATGTATAGTGCTGTTAGGGTTTTCTGTTTTATACTGGGCTGCAAGCTGTCAAGAAATTGTCGATCAACCAAAAAACATTTTACTGATTTGTATTGATGATTTGCGTCCAGAACTGAATTCTTTTGGGGCAAACTACATTAAATCTCCACATATTGATGGATTAGCGGCTATGGGGCGGCCATTTTCTCATCATTATGTCAACGCACCAAGTTGTGGCCCATCTAGATATACTTTGCTGACGGGTCTTTACGGGACGGCGAACAATGATGCAATTTTTCTCAGGGCAAAACAAATGGAGAAATCAGCTAAAAATGTCCCCCCAAGTATGCCAGAATGGTTTCGTCAGAATGGCTATACTACCGTTTCAGTTGGGAAAGTTTCACACCACCCAGGTGGGCGGGGAGGCACAAATTGGGACAGTGATTCAATACCAGAAATGCCGAATGCTTGGAATAGACACCTGATGCCTGTGGGTTCCTGGAAAACTCCAAAAGGGGCAATGCACGGATTGGCAAATGGAAATATTAGAGAAGTTGCCAGTGAACATGATGTTTTAGAAGCTGAGGAGGGTCCAGATGAAATTTATCCAGACGGATTAATAGTCAGCGAAGGTCTAACTCAACTCGAAAAATTGGCAACGGGTACCAAACCCTTTTTTTTAGCCATAGGGCTTATCAAACCTCACCTTCCTTTTGGGGCACCAAAAAAGTATTTGGATCTCTATAACGATATTGAATTTCCGCCTATTTCCCATCCAGAAAAACCTCAAGGTAAGACGACGTGGCATGAGTCTGGCGAGTTTATGAAGTACAATCGTTGGGGGAAAGACCCAAGAGAAGACCAACAGTTTGCAATGGAATTGAGAAGGCACTATGCTGCATGTGTCAGTTATGCAGATAAGCAGGTGGGGGATATTTTAAACAAATTGAAAGAGACCGGTGCTGATAAGAACACGATTGTTGTTTTATGGGGAGACCATGGGTGGCATTTGGGTGAGCATAGTATCTGGGGAAAACATAGCCTGTTTGAAGAATCATTGCGTTCTCCATTGATTATTTATGATCCAGAAATGAATAATGAAGGAGTGAAAAGCAACGCAGTTGTGGAAACCCTTGACATATTCCCAACCCTTTGTGATTTAACCGGTTTGAAAATACCGGGTTTCACGCAGGGAACTTCATTGGCTCCAATTTTAGAATATCCACAATCACCCGGACATATAGCAATTGCATATACGAGTTCCGCAAGAACAATTCGAACGGAAAAGTATAGATTTATCCAGCACGAGAATGGTGAGGTTGAACTATATGACCACAGCACGAAAGAAAAGGAGACTCAGAATATTGCTTCTACCAATGTTGACCTAGTGGTAGAATTAAGAAAACGTTTAGTTGAGAGAAGAGGCAATTAATTAAAAAACAATAAATAGGATTACGATGGATTTAAAGGGAAAAGTAGCATACATAACAGGTGGAACCAAAGGAATTGGGTTTGGAATAGCCCAAAACTTATTGAAACAAGGTATGAAGGTGGCCATAAGTGGAAGAAACTTAGAGAAAGTTAAAGAAGCTGCTAAAGTATTGGGCGATAATACTGTTGTTCTGGGCTTGGTATCAGACGTTACCGTACTTGAGGATGAAAAATTGGCAATTCAGAAAATTTTAGAAAAATGGGGACAGTTGGATGTTGTTTTGGCGAATGCAGGCGTTGGACATTTTGCACCTGTCGATGAATTGGATGAAACAAAATGGCACCAAATGATCAATACTAATTTAAATGGTGTTTTCCATACTTTAAAAGCATCTGTTGAAGCTTTAAAAAAATCTGAAGGATACTACATGACGGTGGCCAGCTTGGCTGGAACTAATTTTTTTGCCCAGGGAGCGGGATATAATGCCACAAAGTTTGGGGTAGTTGGCTTTACCCAAGCGGTAATGCTGGATTTAAGAAAGCATAATATAAAGGTAACTACTATTATGCCAGGCTCGGTTGCAACACATTTTAACAATAATGAACCTTCCGAAAAAGATTCTTGGAAAATTCAAGTTGAAGATATCGGAAAACTTGTTGTGGATTTATTACAAATGCACCCAAGAACATTGCCTAGCAAGATTGAGGTTCGTCCTACAAGACCGGATTTAAAATAGTCAAACCCTTTTTTCTACAAATGGCTTAGTTGGATTACATATATCCAAGATTAATTGCTCCAAATAAGATTCAAAGGTTTTAAGTGTATCATTGGTTATTATTTCGTCATTTACGGAGAAGGGCAAAAATCTCTGCTTTAGGTTCTTAAATGAGTATATTCCAGCTGTAAGATTGTTAACCGGATGTTTTTGTGAATATAAGAGAGCATAGCACAATAGCTGAAAAGCTTTGCTTTTGTCGTAATCGGTTATTAACGTTTCCCAATCTTTGAGCTTTACATTTCTAGGCTCTACTCTTCCGGTTTTATAATCAACAATTCTTATGATGCCATCTACTTCATCAACTCGATCTATGGTTCCTTTGAGTTGTATTGGAAAATCTAACTCCTCAATGCGTAATTGCATCGTATGTTTTTTTTCAAGCTCTAAAACTTTAATCTGATGTTTTTTAAGTTGTTTCAACTCTAAAGCAACAAAGTTTTCCAGGTATTTTATAATAACATTGAATACCAAGAGATATTTGCCTTTTGTTAAGTTGATACCAGGCAAGTGATTATAAAAGTTCCCCTTTACTACTTTAGGAATTTTTTTGGCTAAAACTGAAACATTATCTATTGTTAAAATAGCACCTACCAATGGAAGATACAATTGTTCCAAACTATCATGTACGATAGTGCCGAATGTATTGGCCGCTATGGTCTCTTCCACCTCATTTAAATTGTTTATTTGCAGAATATTTCTTTTGTAAAATTCTATGGGATTTCTGATGTAATTGGTTAATGAGGTAGGTGAAAAACCATTTTTAGCAAAATCCTGGATGTCTTGAAGGAGTTTAGAGCCTTTAGTTATTTCGGAGAGTTGTTCAGGGGTTATTTTTACTTTCGGAGTCGCTATTGTGTGTGTAATGTATTTATTGATAGCACTATCTGTAAGAAGTTGGTTGATAAGCCTGCTTTTTTCGCCGCCTTCCAGAACATCAGGTTCTGTATTGTATATGAGATATACATTTTTGGCGCGCTGTATCAGCCTATAAAAATGATAGGTATAAATGGCATCTTTTTCCTTGTAGGTAGGAAGGCCATAGTCTCGTTTAACATCAAAAGGAATAAATGAATTACCAGATTTTCCTGATGGAAGAATTCCTTCGTTGACTGAGGTGAGGATAACGGTATCAAAATCTAAATTTCGACTTTCCAACATCCCCATAACTTGTAGGCCGGACAGAGGTTCTCCAATAAAATCCAATGTTTCTATTGATGCTAATTGTTTAAAGAAGTTTTTTAGGGATTTTAGATCGGCAATAAAATCCAATGTGCCTAAATGCTGTTTTAGTTGATTGAAAATGGTGTAGAATTGATACAGGTACTCTAATTCCAATGTGTTCTTTTCGTATTGAAAAATTTCTTTCAAGATCTTAAGAAGCTGTAAACAGTTATTTATCCATTGAATAGGAGCAGTGTTGTTTTGGGGAAATAAGATTTTAAGTATAGGTTGCGATTCGGAATAGGGAGATAAGTTTTGTGTGTTGATATAGATCCAATTATGTGCTTTAATATCTTTGGAAACCCTATGTAGAATATCCACTTCTTCATGTGTTGAAATTTTAGTACTGTATGGATTGGACGTAAACTCAAGCACCCCTTTGTAAAACCAACCATTTTCTGTTTTTGATATATGAAGGTCAAGAAAGGATAGGAAAAAAGAATAGAGAACAGTTTTATTTAGGGGAACGCCCATTGTAATATTTACCTGATTTACTTCTGCCGGAATTCCTTGTAGAATTGGGTTTAAGAGTGTCTCATCGGCCAAAACAAGGGCAGTGTCTTTTACTTTTGAATCAGAGCTAGTAGCTAGATCTTGTAATAGTTTGCCAACATATTTGGCTTGTGATATATTTTTTGGGACGCCAGTTATAGTAATTTTTTTAGGAGACAAAAAGCTGGAGTGGACACCATTTAAGTCTTGATCAGCATAGTAAGCCCAATCTTTTTTAAAATTCCTGATAAAGAGCCCGGCATCATGAATGGGGTCATTGAGAAAGTGAGAATCAATATCCCAATAAATAGTGTTCTTTTTGTCTTTTAAAAAATACTTTATGATATGTGATTCTGCTGTATTCAGAGCATTGAACCCGATAAATATAATTGGGTTTTTCTCTTGGGGATGGTAGCTGGTAAGGTTTTCAACGGCAATTCTATAAATAAGTCCTTGATACCCTTTTTTTTGCGATAGTAGGGTTGATGTGAAAGAGTCATAAAGAGATTTTAAGTTGTTCCACAGCTGCAAGTAGTTTTCAACTAGCTCAGTCTTCTCTTTTTGTAATGACCAATGATTCATCTCTTTAATGGCAGATAGGTAGTTTAAAATGTCATCTGAAGGGATAAGGCACCTATCAATCTCATTAAAGTCTTGTAATAAGGTCTGTCCCCATTTTAAAAAAGCAGAAAAATCGTCATGGGTTTTTATTTTAGAAGCTCTATACGTTTTAAAAAGTGTCAATAGCAAGTCTATTGATGGGACGGAAGATATTCCAGAAATTTGCTGAACAAAATCTTCAATGGATAAAATTTCTGGACTGAACGTGTTCTGGGTAAGTGTTTCTGAAATGTATTTTTTTAAAAATGTACCCGATCGTTTGCTGGGAAGTATAAAGGTGCAGGAGCTAATTAGGGTTCCTTTTTTTTGTAAATCGTCTAAAACGTATTCTAGAAAGCTTTGCTGCATGGACTAAAAATAAAAAAGGCTCCGCATTTGCGGAGCCTTTTTTGAAAAGAAAACTGAATTTCTATTTCATTATTTTACCAAGTTGATTTCAACTCTTCTGTTTTGAGCTCTTCCAGCTCTAGTATTGTTAGTTGCGATTGGCTTGTCTTCACCGTATCCAACAGCAGTCAATCTGCTAGCACCAACACCTTTGTCTATCAAGAAGTCTCTTACAGAGTTAGCTCTTGACTCAGAGAGTTTTTGGTTTGTTGTTGCTCCACCAACACTATCAGTGTGTCCTTCAACTGAGAACTTAGCATTAGGGTACTCATTCAATATAGTGATGATATCAACCATTACAGAAGTAGATTCTGCTTTAATCGAAGATCTACCAGTATCAAACAAGATAGTTCTTGCATAGTCGTTCAATTGTTTTTGAACTTCTTCAGTTACTTCTGGGCAACCGTTGTTTGCAACTGTACCAGCAACATCTGGACACTGATCATCTTTGTCAAGAACACTATCACCGTCTTTATCTGGCCATGGGCATCCTTTGTTTTCAGCAGGACCTGCTTCGCTAGGACAATCATCATCTTTATCAGCTACACCATCACCATCAGCATCAGGACATCCAGCTAGAGCAGGAAGACCAGCTTCACTAGGACAAGCATCATCCTTATCAGCGATACCGTCACCATCAGCATCAGGACAACCGTTCATTTCTTTAGAACCAGCTTCGTTAGGACAGCTATCTTTGCTATCTTCTATTCCATCGCCATCAGCATCAGGACAACCGTTGAAAGCTTCTAAGCCAGCAACTTCTGGACAAGCATCGTCTTTGTCGTAAATACCATCACCGTCAGTGTCAGTACCACCAAACTTGATGCTAATACCAGCCATATGTTGGAAATGCTTAACTAAATAATCCTCAAAAGCGTGCTTATACTGAGTTTGTACAGTAAGGCCTATGTTCTCTGAGAACCAGATGTTAACACCAATACCTGCATTTGCAGTACCGGCACCAATCTCATCAACCCAAGTATAACCACCACCTATTTCAGCAAATGGGTCAATAGTTGTGTTTTTAAGAAAGTTATATTTAATAGTACCATCTATTGCATAGTGAGAAAGGTCATCAACAGATGTATCACCTAGCTTTTCAATTCTATTTAAAGAACCTCTTGCTCCTACAGAGAAACCGCTACCAACATATTTGGATACGCCTACGTAAGAAACAGAAGGCAAGATGTTCCAGTGGTCAGTAACGTTGAAGTACTCATCGAATAATGTAGTACTTGAAAACGGGTTGTTTTCATCGTTAGTTGGATAAACGTCTATTGCGTTTACTCCAAAACTAATCTGCCATGGATTATTCTCGTCTTGCGCTTGTATGTTGTTAACTCCCATAAAAACTAGGGCAACAACCAATAATTTGCTAAGATGTTTCATGCTCAAAATTTTAAGTTTAAGTGTTTATCAGCTGCAAATGTAAGTTGTTAGGAACTATTAACAAAATCAATTTTTCATTTTTTTTAACGCATTACATGGATTATTTAAAGCACTTAAACGATTTTAAGCGCTTTTCCAACCTTAATGAATGCCTTTATTGCTTGGTTTAAATGTTCCGTTTCATGGGCTGCGGACAGTTGCACCCTTATCCGTGCCTTGCCTTTTGGCACCACAGGATAAAAGAATCCTATTACATATATACCTTCAGTCAATAGCATATCTGCCATTTTTTGGGAGAGCTTGGCATCGTATAACATTACGGGAACAATGGCAGAGTCTCCATCTATAATGTCGAAACCAGCTTTTTTCATTCCATTTTTGAAATATTCGGTGTTGTATTGAAGCTTATCCCTCAACGAAGTATCATTATCCAGCATCTCAAAAACCTTAATTGAAGCTCCTACTATTGCTGGGGCCAGGGAATTTGAGAATAAATAGGGTCTGGATCTTTGCCGGAGCATTTCTATAATTTCCTTTTTACCTGTTGTATATCCACCCATGGCACCGCCTAGAGCCTTTCCCAATGTGCCAGTGATTATATCAATTCGATTCATAACTCCTTTTTCTTCAAGTGTACCTCTTCCGGTTTCACCGATGAATCCTGCGGAATGACATTCATCAATCATAACAAGGGCATCATGCGTATCCGCCAAATCGCAAATTTTATCCAATGGGGCCAAAAGCCCATCCATAGAAAAAACACCATCAGTAACAATGATTTTAAATCTTGCTCCGTCTTTTTGAGCTTGTTTTAGTTGCACTTCCAAATCGGCCATATCATTATTGGCATAGCGATACCTCTTGGCCTTGCACAAACGAACACCATCAATTATTGATGCGTGGTTCAGGGAATCTGAGATTATGGCATCTTCTGCTGTCAATAAGGGCTCAAAAACTCCTCCATTGGCATCAAAAGCGGCAGCATATAGAATGGTATCCTCAGTACCATAAAATGCAGCTATTTTTTCTTCCAGTTCCTTGTGGATATCCTGGGTACCACAAATAAATCGGACCGAAGACATACCAAAACCATGTGAATCCAATGCATCTTTTGCAGCTTGTATTACTTTAGGGTGAGAGGATAACCCTAAATAATTGTTTGCGCAAAAATTGATCACCTCCTGTCCTGAGGAAATTTTAATGACCGCATCTTGGGGAGAAGTTATGATTCGCTCTTTTTTAAATAAGCCTGCTTCCTTAATGGCATCCAATTCTTGTGTGAGGTGTTCTTTTATCTTACCGTACATAGTTTTAATTTATAGAAAAACGGGATTTATTTTGCGGTCAATATAGACAATTATTGCATGTTTAATTGTGAAATCCATCTCTTTTAGCACATCTGCATATTCCATAATTTGTTGCTTATAAATGGGGGATGGCTTTCCTGTTTTATAGTCAATCACAGTTGCTTCCTTATCGTGAATTACAATTCGATCTGGGCGTAAGGATTTTCCATTGACCGTAAGAATTTCTTTTTCGTTCAAAACTTGAAATCTATCCGAGAAATACTGCTGTAATTTTGGATGGTTTACCACACCATATACTTTTTGTTTGATAAGAGGTTCCGAATCTTTTTGGAAGTGACCTAAAGATTGAAGATTTGCAAGAACTTTCGGAACATCATCCGCTGTTTTAATATGACTCAAAACAAAATGAATCAAATTGCCCATTTCAATGGCCTCTCTTTTCTCATCGTCCCATAAGCGGCTTGATTTTGTTGAAATGGTAAAACCTGAACTTTCTTTGGGCCTTATTATATATGGAATAGAACCACTGGGGATTGTTTGACGCTGAGATGTTCCAGAATTCTCCAATAATTCTCCAAAAGAATATACCTCCTGTTCATTTTTTTGGATTCCTTTTTGATCAAGGTAATGTTGAAACAAATCTGAATAGGAGTTGGCATTTGCCAATGAAACAAAGTCCTTAACTTTTTCCGAAATGATATAGAGGCCTTTTTTTGCGCGGGTCAATGCAACATAGAGAACATTCAGTGAATCCAATTCAGTTTTTTCTGCTTCTCGGGCATAGGTGTTGGCGGCAAATTCATTGTAAAGTAACATTTCTTGTTTCGTGTCAATGAGAAACTCTTCCAGTCCTAACTTGTCTTCTGCTTCTGTGGAAACAACCCAAGATTTCTTTTTCTTACGCTTATCATCAATTATTGCATTGGCAAAGGGAAAAATAACAAAAGGGAACTCAAGACCCTTTGCTTTGTGAATAGTCATAATTTTGACTGCATTAATGCTATCTGGTGCGGTAATTGAAAGTGAATTTTTTTTCTGCTCCCAATAGTTTAAAAAAGAGTGTATGCCAGGATCTTTCTTTTTTTCTAGAACCAATACTTCGTCCATAAGAAAAGTAAGATAAGCTTCGGCGTCATTAGCAAGATCAAATTGGGCTATTGCGGTTTCCAAAATTGTAAGTACAGTTGACCCTTTTAATTTTTGTATGTCGAAGTCATATTTTTCCGAAAGCAAATTTTCCAATCCAACGAGGTTGGAAGAGATAAAATTATGTTTTTCGTTTTCATCATCAGCCAAGTAGGACAAAACCTGAAAGCTTGCTTCTTTATCATTTAAATTTTCAATAAAGGTAAGAAGCGAAATAAGGAAAACTACTTTTTCATTGCCACTAAGTAACAAGGAATCTGAGGAAATAATAGGAATCTGGTTTTCTGATAGAAAATTAGCAAGCAGCATCCCTTTGCTATTATCCCGCACCAAAATGCAGATATCGGAATACGTAATTTTTTTAGAAGTAAGTTGATTGATTGCGTCTAAAACCTTGGTGCAATAAGCTTCTTTTTTGTCGTCCACGTCCTTGTTCAAAAAAGACATGGAGACAAAACCACCTAGTCTTGCATTAATTTTTTGATTACTACCTTCTAAAAAAAGGCTTTTGTAGTCTTCGTTTTTTAAAAATGGGGCTGTTAAACCAAAAAAGCTATTATTGAATTCTACAATTTCACTGTAACTCCTCCAATTTGTAACTAATGAGTTAATAGAAGGTTCAACCGCAAAAGGGTGTGATTTTAAGTTTAAGAGATTAAGAAATTGTTCCGCTCTACCGCCTCGCCATCTATAAATTGCCTGTTTTACATCACCGACTAAAAATAAAGACCCTTGTTCGTTTTTTTCATTCTCACCTTCCAAAGCATTTCCTATTAAAGGAATCAGGTTTTCCCATTGCATTTGAGAAGTATCTTGAAATTCATCAATAAAATAGTGTCGATATTTTTCACCCATTCGCTCATAAATAAAGGGAACGGGTTGATTTTTTATCTCTTTTGAAAGCAAAGAATTTAATGACGAAATGGGGATGATATCCTTTTCAATTTCAATGTTCTTGATTTCTTTGGCTATTTCATTCAAAACAGTTAAGGGAACTATATTGCCGTATATGTTTTTAAGATAAGCTCGGTTATAAAGGTTTTTTTTGATAAATAAAAAACTATCCAAAACGTAGCTACATAAATGGCTAGTGTCCCTTTTATCACCAGATTTTAGAATGGTATTTTCAATCAGGCTGTTTTCAAGCTTGTTGCCATAGAGAATTTTAGTTCCAAATTCGCCATCAATTATTTTTTTGAAATGGTTGGGAAGGGTCTGTCTTGGAAAATCAGCAAAAAGGAATCCTTGATTTTCAATTTCCTGAATTACTTTCTGTGCTTCAATACCAACAGTCTTTTCAATCTCCTTTATTTGTAATAAAATTTTCTTTTGAATTTGCTGAAAATCCGTTATCGATTTTGACAGTAGTTTTTCTACATATCCAGAATGGTTTTCCTGAAAAAGAAGTTTTCCAATTTCCACAAGATCATATGAAATATTCCAGCTTTTATTATCATCTATTTTTTCCAAGGAGAAAGCAAGGAGAACGTTGGTAAGTTCCTTATCTGTTCCAGCCCTTTCCAATAATTGGGCCACAGCTTCTTCCAAAAGAAGTTCAATATCCAGTTCTACCTCAAAATTTTGTGAAAGCTGAAGATCTCTGGCAAATGTCTTTATTATCTTATGATTGAACTTATCAATTGTAGAAACCTCAAAAAAAGAGTAGTTGTGTAAAATTCGTTTAAGGACGAGCTTGGAACGTTGTTGTAGTTGTTCGGCATTTATTGAAAGGTCTTGGCAAATTTCATGGAATAATGTGTTCTGATTTTTAGAATCTGTTGTGTTGCCAAAAAGGAAAAGATTATCCAAAATTCGGGTTTTCATTTCCCCAACAGCCTTGTTGGTGAAGGTGATGGCCAATATTTGTCGAAACTTAATCGGAGAATCGTTGGAGAGCAATAACTTAAGGTATTCCTTGGTCAAAGTATATGTTTTGCCAGAACCTGCGGATGCGCTGTATATTTTAAAGCTGGAAACCTCCAAAAAGTTTTTCTTGCAAATTACGGATTACCAACCTGAACTTAATACGGAATTGCATGAATATATATCTTAAAACCGTATTTTTACAGGAATCATTAATAACTTAAAAACAATACAAATATGGCTTTTGAATTACCAAAATTGCCCTATGCATATGATGCTTTAGAGCCACACATAGACGCAAGAACGATGGAAATCCATCATACAAAGCACCATAACGGATATACAACCAAATTGAATGGTGCAATTGCAGGAACAGATTTAGAAGGAAAGGAAATCCTTGACATTTTATCAAATTTGGATATATCTAATGGAGCCGTAAGGAATAATGGAGGCGGGTTTTATAACCATTCCTTATTTTGGGAAGTAATGTCCCCAAATGGAGGAGGAAGCCCAAGTGGAGCATTGGCTGCGGCCATCGATGAGGCTTTTGGTTCTTTTGATGCGTTTAAAGAAAAGTTTAGCGCAGCAGCGGGTACAAGGTTTGGCTCTGGATGGGCATGGCTTTGTGTACAAAAAGGGGGTAAAGTTGAAGTATGCTCAACACCCAATCAAGATAATCCCATAATGCCGGGAACAGGATGCGATGGGCACCCAATTTTAGGATTGGATGTTTGGGAACATGCATATTATTTGAATTATCAGAATAGAAGACCTGATTATGTATCAGCTTTCTTTAATGTAATTAATTGGGATAAGGTTTCTGAAAATTATGAATCTGGAAAATAGTTAGACCATTTCCAGAGACCAAAAAAGGTCCAGCACACAATTGTGTGCTGGACCTTTTTTATTTAATCAATAGGCATAAATAGAAAAGGGTGAGGAAGCCCTCACCCTTTTCGTCCCAAATCTTACCATAAACTTAACCTACTTATGCTATGGCAAAACTAAATTACTGGTATTGTGAGAAATAACAAAAGTTTTTGAGGCTTTTTTTGATTCTTCAAAAGAAAATTACAGATAATACAGTGCGGAAATTTGGTAAATCCTTGGGGCTCAAATATAAAGAAGGCGGAGATTTCTCCGCCTTCTTTCCCCAAATCTTACCATGAACTTAACCTACTTATGCTATGGTCCTCCAAATGTACGTCAAGGAGGCACGTATTGAAAAAGCTTTTAGATGAAACCCTATTAATTGGGTTGAACCGCCATACTTGTGGAGAGCGAGTACTATTGTTAAAGAAAAGGATTACGGGATGAGGTTGCGGGACTACTGAAAAATAAAAAAGGCGGAGATTTCTCCGCCTTTTTTCCCCAAATCTTACCATGAACTTAACCTACTTATGCTATGGTCCTCCAAATGTACGTCAAGGAGACACGTATTGAAAAAGCTTTTAGATGAAACCCTATTAATTGGGTTGAACAGGCAGACTTGTTGATAGCGAGTACTATTGTTAAAGAAAAGGATTACAGACTGGAGTTGTTGGATTACCTGAAAATAAAAAAGGTGGAATAGCTTCCACCTTTTTTGCCCCAAATCTTACCATGAACTTAACCTACTTATGCTATGGCATTGCTAAAGTAGTTTTGACTTCTACCCAGAAAACAAAAACACGGCAACATGCATATTTCATCGATGAAATGCACACATTAACTTTAATTTAGATACCATAAAATTAATACGCCCTTTGGTTCTTTCCTTCATAGAAATTTATGAAGGCCCTATTTACCACTCTGTTTCCACCGGGAGTTGGGTAGTTGCCTGTGAAATACCAGTCACCTAAATTTTTAGGACAGGCTTCATGCAAACTTTCAATACTTTGATAAATGATATCCACCTCGGCATTGATTCCTTTTGGACTGAGCAGCTGAGCTATTTTCTTTGAAATTTGGTTTGCAGTGAACGGGGCATAAAATTCTTTTACGTAATTCACGACCTCTTTATCCTTGGAGCCAGTTTGGGCTAGACATTTTTCGTAAATCTCTTTAATTTTTGAAGTTGTCCCATTTTCTTCATGCAATGCCTGGGCCGCTTTAAAAGCAACAAAATCCTCTAATTTGGCCATATCTATACCATAACAATCGGGATATCTAATTTGTGGAGCTGAGGAGACCACTATTATCTTTTTTGGAGATAACCTATCAAGAATTTTAAGGATGCTCTTTTTTAAGGTTGTCCCACGAACAATACTATCATCAATAATAACCAGGTTATCGTTTTCTTCTACCGAACCATATGAAATATCATATACATGGGCCACAAGATCATCTCTACTACTGTCTTGGGTAATAAAAGTACGAAGCTTGGCATCCTTGATAGCTACTTTTTCTATTCGGGGCCTAACTTCGAGAATCTTATGAAGTTCTTCACCGGTAATTTTTGGACCCAATGCTAAAATTTGCTCTTCCTTTCTTTTGTTGAGATAGTTTTGCGCTTCTTTTACCATTCCAAAAAAGGAAGTTTCGGCAGTATTGGGAATAAAGGAAAATACCGTATTCGCCAAATCATCATCAATGGATTTTAAAATTTGGGGAAAGACCATTTTCCCCAACATTTTGCGCTCTTGGTAGATTTCTTTATCGCTACCTCTAGAAAAATAGATACGTTCAAAAGAACATGCTTTACGTTCTGTTGGTTCAAGTATTTCCTCTAAATGAACAGTTCCTTTTTTCTTGATAATAAGTGCATGTCCGGGATCTAATTCCTGTACCTGTTCATATTTAATATTGAAAACAGTTTGAATTACCGGTCTTTCTGATGCCACAACCACAACCTCATCATCTTTGTAATAATAGGCGGGACGAATTCCTGCTGGATCACGTACCACAAAAGCATCACCATGCCCCAACAAACCACCAATGGTATAGCCACCATCCCAATTCTTGGAAGCCTTGGTCAAAATTTTTGCAACATTCAGTCGCTCTGCTATTAAAGGAGAGGCTTCTCTTTTATTATACCCTTCTTTTTTTATTTGTTTGTAAAGTTTGGCAACGGCATCGTCTAAAAAATGTCCAATTTTTTCCATCACGGTAACAGTATCCGCCATTTCCTTTGGGTGCTGCCCTAACGTAATAAGGTTGTTGAAAAGTTCATCAACATTGGTCAAATTAAAATTACCTGCAACGATAAGGTTTCGGTGCATCCAATTGTTTTGTCTTAAAAAAGGATGAACGCTTTCGATACTATTTTTTCCAAAAGTGCCATATCTAACATGTCCCATCAATAATTCACCTATATAGGGAATGTTCTTTTTTTGAAAAGCTACATTGTCCAAATATTCTGGATGCTGATCAAGTGAAGTGTTGATACGATCATTGATCTGTGCGAATATGTCCTGTATAGGTTGCTGTTTTGCAGAACGCACTCTACTCATGTAGCGCTCACCAGGATCCATATCTAGTTTTATACTTGCGAAACCAGCACCATCTTGACCTCTATTGTGCTGTTTTTCCATCATCAGGTACATTTTGTTTACGCCATAGAAAGCTGTACCATATTTTTCTTTGTAGTACTCCAGAGGTTTAAGCAAACGGATCAGTGATATTCCGCATTCGTGCTTAATCGCATCACTCATAACTAAATAAAATAAAAAAGCCCTAAAATAGTTCAGGGCAGATATTTATGTTAATTCAATATTGAATTGTGTCAATTCCTTAAACTGTAATAAACGTTTGTCAACCTCATCCTTTTGAAGTTCCAACATTCGTTCTGTTCCAAAACGCTCCACGCAAAATGAAGCTAGATTAGAACCATGGATAATGGCGTTCTTTATACTTTCAAAAGAAAGATTTTTAGTCTGTGCCAAATACCCTGCAAATCCACCTGCAAATGTATCTCCTGCCCCGGTTGGATCAAAAACTTCCTCTAAAGGAAGTGCGGGAGCAAAGAAAACATGTTCATTATGAAATAAAAGGGCTCCATGTTCACCTTTTTTGATAACTACATATTTAGGCCCCATTTGCTGTATTTTGGCAGCAGCTTTCACCAATGAATACTCACTCGTCAATTGGCGAGCTTCTTCATCATTAATTGTAATTATGTCAATATGCTTTATTACGTCGATTAACTCTTCCCATGTATTGTCCATCCAAAAATTCATGGTATCTAAAATGATGAGTTTCGGTCGTTCTTTCATTTGGTTAATTACACCCATTTGGATACTTGGATGTAAATTTCCGAGCATAACCACATCGGCATCTTTGAAGTTTTCTGGAACAATAGGATTAAAATCACCCAAGGTATTAAGTTCGGTAACAAGGGTGTCCCTAGAGTTTAGGTCATTATGGTATTTTCCCTTCCAATAAAAAGTCTTACCTCCTTTTACTATATCAACACCGGTGATATCTATGTTTCGGTCTGTTAATATATCTAGATAATCTTGGGGAAAATCCTCCCCAACAACAGAAACTACAGCGGAATCTACTTTAAACTGATTTGCTGCCAAGCTTATAAATGTGGCCGCACCTCCCAAAATCTTACCTGTCTTGCCAAAAGGAGTTTCAATTTCGTCGAAAGCCATACTCCCAACAATAAGCAATTTGCCCATTCATGTAATTTTGGTGCAAATATACACTTACATATTCCATTTAGCACAACAGATAATACAATTAAGGGAAAGAGGATTCAATTGTGCAAAATCTAACCTACTTTCTTCCAAAATCCGCAGGAATTTCTCCCCATGCCTTGGTCTCCCATTTGGCAATTGGGGTATCGTATGTATTTTGGTTTAACCACTCCTCGGCACGTTGAATGAGTTCAAAAAGTGTTTTGTTTTTTGAATTTTTTTTCAACTTGGTACCACATTTTTTCTTTCGTACCCAACCCATTGCAATTCTGGAATCGGAATAAAGAACACGTGTGCTCTTGTTGTTTTTAAGAAAAGCCAGCCCGTGCACAAGAGCTAAGAACTCTCCTATATTATTAGTTCCTTCTTCAAAAGGGCCTTGTTTGAATAGTTTTTTTTTGGTTTTGGTATCCACCCCTTGGTATTCCATTTTTCCAGGGTTGCCACTTGAAGCGGCATCTACCGAAATAGAGTTGTAATTTGGTTCCCCAATTTTCAATAATTCCTCTGCTGACAGTTCTTTTTTGCCTTTGGATTTCCCCTTATACTCTAAATAATTACTGTTGAAAGCCTTTTTGGCTTCTGCAAAGTCCTGAAAAGATTTATACTGTGCCCCCTTGAAACCTTTTATTTGTGCTTTACAATCATCCCACGATTCATAAATACCGGGGTGCTTACCTTTCCAAACAACATAAAACTTTCGCTTAGTCCCCATCTTTCAAAAGAAGTTTTTCAATCACCTTAGGAAAATGTTCATATTCCAATTGATGCACCTTTTCAGCTATGGAATTTGCATCATCAGATGGTGCAACCTTTGTTTTGGCCTGAAAGATAATAGCACCTTCATCATAATTTTGGTTTACGTAGTGAATGGTAATGCCTGTTTCAGAATCAGCATTGTCTTTTACGGATTGATGGACTTTGGAACCGTACATGCCCTTTCCACCATATTTGGGAAGCAATGCAGGATGTATGTTAATAATGTTATTCGGGAAAACATTTAATAAAGAAGTAGGGATTTTCCATAAAAACCCTGCTAAAACAATTAAATCGGGATTTAGGGAGGTAAGCAGCTGGATTACACCATCAGAATCGGAAAAAGCAGTTCGGTTAAAATAAAAAGCAGGGACTTTTAATCTTTCGCAACGCTCCAATACTGCAGCATTTTTTTTGTTGGTAAGTACTGCGGAAACATGAACCCGACTATCATCTTTAAAAAAAGAAATGATATTTTCTGCATTAGAACCACTGCCCGAGGCTAGGATTACGATTCGTTTCATTTTGGGACTTCTATGATTGATTGTGAGCCTATTTTATAGGGCTAAAGTAATATACTGGAACATAAGATGTTTAATTTGAAGCACATTTTATCGACAAATGGTGTATTTAATCCAAAGTTTTATATTTTTGCCAACGATTAAATTTTTAAAACCGAAATAATTATGTCAGACATTGCATCAAGAGTAAAAGCTATCATCGTTGATAAACTAGGTGTAGATGAAAATGAAGTAGTAGCGGAAGCTAGCTTTACCAATGATTTAGGCGCGGATTCCTTGGATACTGTTGAACTTATCATGGAGTTTGAAAAAGAATTTGACATTCAAATTCCTGATGATCAGGCAGAAAACATTGCAACTGTTGGCCAGGCCATAAGCTATATAGAAGAAGCTAAGTAATCTTATGATTTCTTACTAAAGATTTTAAATTATCCATGTGATGATCATCACATGGATAATTTTTTTTTAATTTAGGTTCTAAAGGTTAAAAAATAGTTCAATGCAGTTAAAGCGAGTAGTAGTTACCGGAATGGGTGCGTTAACACCCATTGGGAACAATTTAGAGGCTTATTGGGAAGGACTAAAGAACGGTAAAAGTGGTTGTGCGCCCATAACCTATTTTGATACGGAAAAGTTCAAGACCAAATTTGCCTGTGAACTCAAAGACTATAACCCAGAAGACTTTTTTGATAGAAAGTTTGCGAGGAAGCTGGATAGGTTTGCTCAATATGCGTTGGTTTCTTCAGATGAAGCTATAGCGCATTCTGGAATTAACTTGGATGAGATAAATAAATTACGGGTAGGCGTTATTTGGGGAGCAGGAATTGGAGGGCTGGAAACTTTTCAGCAAGAAGTTTTAAACTTTGCTGATGGAGATGGAACACCAAGGTTTAATCCATTCTTTATTCCAAAAATGATTGCAGATATAGCACCAGCCAATATTTCCATAAAGCACGGATTCATGGGGCCAAATTACACAACGGTCTCTGCATGTGCATCTTCTGCAAACGCTATGTTCGATGCGCTAAACTCGATTCGTTTAGGATATTGTGATGTCATTGTTACAGGTGGAAGTGAAGCAGCGGTTACTATTGCTGGAATGGGCGGTTTTAATGCCATGCATGCATTATCTACCAGAAACGAAAGTCCGGAAACAGCTTCAAGACCTTTTGATGGAACCAGGGATGGGTTTGTTTTAGGAGAAGGCGCAGGGGCTTTGATTTTGGAAGAATATGAGCATGCCAAAGCTAGGGGTGCAAAAATATACGCTGAAGTTTTAGGTGGAGGATTGTCAAGCGATGCACACCACATGACCGCTCCACACCCAGAAGGTATTGGTGTTGTTGAAGTAATGAAGAATTGCTTGGAAAATGCAGGACTGAAACCAGAAGATGTTGACCATATAAATACTCATGGAACTTCCACACCTTTAGGAGATGTGGCCGAACTTAAAGCCATTTCCAAAGTTTTTGGAGATCACGCCAAGAATATCAATATCAATTCTACAAAATCCATGACCGGTCACTTATTGGGTGCTGCAGGAGCCATTGAAGCCATCGCTTCCATATTGGCAATGGAAAATAGTATTGTTCCACCTACCATAAACCATGGTACGGTAGATGAAAATATAGATGCATCGCTTAACTTGACCTTAAATAAGGCGCAAGAGCGAGAAGTGAATATAGCCATGAGTAACACCTTTGGTTTTGGAGGTCACAACGCATGTGTTTTGTTCAAAAAAATAGAGTAGTTTTATAGCAGATGAAATTTTCTACCAAAATATTCAATTCCCCTCCTAAAATGGATGGGGATTTTTTTTTGGGAATAAAAAGAATTTTAGGCTTTAAGCCCAAAGACATAGAAATTTATAAAAAAGCCTTTTTGCACCGTTCCGTAAATAAAAGGGATGCGGATGGGAATCCTATGAATTATGAGCGCCTTGAATTCTTAGGGGATGCCATGTTGGGAACAATAATTTCAAAACACTTATACAGTGAGGTCCCAGAGGGAGATGAAGGATATTTGACCAAGATGCGCTCCAAGATTGTAAGCCGTAAACACTTAAATGAATTGGGAAAAGATTTGGACCTTCTTCGATTTGTGGAAAGTAGGATTCCCAAATCACATTTTGGGGAAAACATTCATGGAAATGTTTTTGAAGCCTTGGTGGGAGCAATTTATTTGGACAAAGGTTACCCCTATTGTGAGAAGTTTATCAATGATCGAGTCATAGAGCCCTATGTTGACATTGAACAATTGGAAGGGAGGGTCATCAGTTATAAAAGTTTGGTTATAGAATGGTGTCAAAAACAAAAAAAGACATTCAATTATAGTGTTTATGAGGACACCGGGAAAGATGAATTAAAGCATTTTGCAGTGAAGCTGACCATTGCTGATAAAATGATGGCAAAGGCAAGGGCTACCTCCAAAAAAAAGGCAGAAGAAAAAGCCTCCAGAAGAGCATACTTTGCATTACAGAGCAAAATTGAAAGCCAACAACTTTAAATAAAAGTAAACTCTAACGTTTTCGTAAGGTTCCAAGACCGTATTGTTTTATTTCAACTAGGCGGAGAAGCGTATTAGGTTTATATTTACATTTCGTGTTATAGCCATGTCAACCACACACAAAATATCAATAGACTTTTATGACGATAATTTTCAGCTTATTGCAATACATAGCAGTTTGGAAGATTATGCCATTACCTATGCTATAAATTTTAATTGTGGTTTACATTTAAGACGAAGTGGGAAAGATTTGGAAGTGAACCAAAATCTATCATTTTCTACATTCGTGTGGGATGATGGTATAAGTGATACCTCATGGGTTCTCATTTCCAACAAATGTACCGTGGAAATACCAATACGTTCTGAGGGTCTATTCGGAAACAATACTTCTTTAAGCACAAATCATTTAATCAAAGAGCGAAAAGAAGTGGATTATTTTTTGAAGATTGATGGAGAAGATGAGACCCTTATTCAGAACCACGTAAAATTTATTAATTCCATTTCTGGTGTTATCACTGCTTATCCAGTGGAAACAAGAACCTTAAAATCAAAAAGAAACTTAATCTTTTAGCAATGCCAACTAGAAAGAAGACAAAAATTGTAGCAACTCTTGGTCCAGCCACCAGTAAAAGGGAAGTGCTAAAAAAAATGATGGAAGCGGGTGTGGATGTTTTTAGAATAAACTTTTCACATGCTTCTCATGATGATGTAGCTCAACGTATTCAAATGATACGGGATTTAAATGAAGAACTGGGATTTAACACCTCAATTCTTGGAGACCTTCAAGGTCCAAAACTTAGGGTAGGAGTTATGGGTGGTGAAGCAGTTGTAGCTCCTGGAGATGAGATTACTTTTGCTACCGGAGAACCTTTTGAAGGAAGTGCGAAGCGGGTTTACATGAATTACCAAACGTTTCCCCAAGATGTAAAACCTGGAGAACGTATTTTATTGGATGATGGAAAATTGATTTTCGAAGTAAAATCCACTAATGGAAAGGATGAGGTTAAAGCCACTGTCATACAAGGGGGTCCTTTAAAATCAAAAAAGGGAGTAAATCTTCCCAATACCGATATTTCATTGCCGGCCTTAACGGAGAAAGATATCAAAGACGCCATATTTGCCATTTCCCAAAATGTTGATTGGATGGCTCTTTCCTTTGTTCGTCATAGCGAAGATCTAATAGATTTGAAAAATCTTATCAACAAGCATACGGAACATAAGATTCCTATCATCGCTAAAATTGAAAAGCCGGAAGCTGTTGAAAATATTGATAAAATAGTGGCATATTGTGATGGATTAATGGTTGCAAGAGGCGATTTGGGGGTAGAAGTTCCAGCACATGAGGTTCCACTTATCCAGAAAAAATTGGTGCTGCGTGCCAAAAAGGCAAGGATTCCAGTGATTATAGCCACACAGATGATGGAAACCATGATTACAAGCCTAACCCCAACACGGGCAGAGGTTAACGATGTGGCAAACTCTGTAATGGATGGGGCAGATGCTGTAATGCTTTCAGGGGAAACTTCTGTAGGGAATTATCCCGTTGAAGTAATCGAGAAAATGTCGAGTATTTTAATGAGTGTGGAGGGATCTAGCTTAATAAATGTGCCACAAACACCTCCTCATATTCGAACAAAAAGATATATTACAAAATCTGTCTGCTATCATGCTGCTACAATGGCAAATGAAATTCAAGCAAAAGCTATTTCAACTTTAACGAATAGTGGATATACAGCGTTTCAAATATCAGCATGGAGACCTAGTGCCCATATACTTGTTTTTACATCCAACAAAAGAATTCTAACGCAGCTTAATTTGCTATGGGGCGTAAAGGCATTCTATTATGATAGATATGTGTCTACAGACGAAACCATTGAAGACGTGAACCAAATTGCATGTAAAAAAGGATTTTTGGATGTGGGGGATATGCTTATCAGTCTTGCAGCAATGCCCATAAAGGACAAGGGAATGGTGAATACTTTACGCGTTACTGAAATAGAAACCTGTAGTTTTTAATAAAGAACTTATGCTACCTCTTTTTCAAAAGCTATAAAATTGACAAATCTGTTCTTGTTGTCAAATATGGGAGTACCCTTAATCCAACAATTGTATCGAGTACCATCTTTTCTATAATTCAACAATACAACTTCAAAGGGCTGATGACGTTTAATGGCATTTGAAACCTGTTTTGTGGTTTCTTTACAGGTTCCCTTGCCTTGGAACATTTTTGGATTTTTGCCCACAACTTCAGACGGCATATAACCATTCATTTTAAACATATTTTGAGAAGCGTAGACAATAGTAAGGTTGGAGTCTGTGACCACAACAGTATGCTCGTTATCCATGATTTCATTTTTGAACAGGAAATCGGTTTGCCACTTTTCTTTTTGCGCCAGACCACTTAGATTTTTTATATCCTCTAAGTTTTTACACACCCTACTAAAATGTTGTACAAAAATATCCATTGAGCTTATCGGGTAGCTATTCAATGCTTTATCGCGATAGAAATTATTTATCGCTTCATCATAAAACTTCGTCTTTTCCATAGTCAATACTAAGAAAAGTTTCAAAAGTGTTAAAATTGTACGGGCACATTAACACTCTTGTTTAAGAAATCCTTTGAAACAGGTTTTAAAACAGATGTAAGTATCAACAAAATAAGGGGACTAAACTCAATAAAATGGCTGTTTTGCTAGAATAACCGGAAGAGTAAAACTTAATGAGGTACGAATACAAAGACCCCAAATTGGGGGCAATTTTGGGTTTAACAGATGATATTAAAAGAGATAATGATCGTTTCTCTATAACTTCCAACACCATTAAATTTTTATGGAATAGGAATGATAAACCCATAGAATTTGTTGTAGATGATATGGTTTTAGAACTTATGCCGAATCAAATAGTAACGGTCACCTATTTGCAAAATGTTTCCTTTACTAAAACCGACTTGCCAATTTCGGCCATCCTTTTTAATAGAGAGTTCTATTGTATTTCTGATCACGATACTGAAGTTTCTTGCAATGGCATTCTCTTTTTTGGAACACAGGATTTACCGATAATTTCTATTCCAGAGGACCAATTACGAAAATTTAATATATGGTTTGAGGTTTTTTTGGAAGAGTTCTCTACGCCAGATAATATTCAAGGTGATATGCTTCAAATGCTTCTGAAAAGATTGATAATCATGAGTACCCGTTTGGCCAAGGAACAACTGATTGTTAAGGAATTGAACAATGATCAAATAGATACCATAAGAAAATTCAATTATTTGGTGGATATTCATTACAAGACGAAAAGAAAGGTGAGTGATTATGCTGAAATGCTTTTCAAATCACCCAAAACACTTTCTAACCTTTTTTCAATTTATAACCAAAGGTCTCCACAACAGATTATCTTGGAACGTTTGACCTTGGAAGCAAAAAGACTTATTCATTTTACAGATAAGCAAAATCAGGAAATCGCTTTTGATCTAGGATTTAATGATCCAGCACATTTTAGTCGTTTTTTTAAAAAAATGACCAAAAAAACACCTTCGGAATACCGAGAAAATCTACTTATTTCTGCTTAAGGGAAACTTGGGCAAGCAGTCGGGAAATTATTACTAACACTACCCTTCATTTTCACTACATCTTTGCATTGTAATTAAAAGTCGGTAAAGATGAATATAGTAGAAAAATCAATTTTTAACCTTATAGAGATATTTAGAACTTCTAAGAAGGCAGATACACAGGCTGTTATACCACAAACGCATTGTGAACAAAAACATCACCATGATTTTTATTGTGATGCTGAAAGACCGTTTGTAAAGAAATTTTAACCCACATAACAATTAAAGAAAATAGAATTATGAGCATATTTAATGTACCTAAAAGAGAAGAAGTAAGTACCGCAAATCAGGCAATTTTTGACAGTCTGGAAAAAGCAGTAGGCTTTGTTCCAAACCTTTTCGCCACCTATGCACATTCAGAAAATGCATTGGGGAATTATTTAAATCTTTCAAACGCCAAGACTTCATTAAAAACAAAAGAGAAAGAAGTAGTGAATTTGGCAGTAAGTGAAGTAAACAACTGTATTTATTGTTTATCTGCACATACCGCTATTAGCAAAATGAACGGGTTCACCGAAGATCAGATATTAGAATTGAGAGCTGGTGGTGCATCATTTGATGACAAATTGGATGCACTTGCACGTTTAGCTAAAAATATCACTGAAAATAGAGGTGCTACTGATGCCGCCATTTTGGATAATTTCTTTGCAGCTGGTTGGACTAAGGAAAATTTGATTGATGTAATAGTGTTGGTTGGTGATAAGACTATTTCCAATTATATAAATAATACAACTGAGATTCCAGTTGATTTTCCAATAGCGCAACCATTGGAAACAGTAGAAGCATAATTAATAAACCATTATAAATTTAAAATTCATAAAATGAAAAAAACAATTGCAATTTTAGTATTAGCCGTTGGAACAGTGTTTTCTGTAAACGCACAGGATAAAATGATGAAGGATGTACCGGTCAGGACATTGTCTTTGGAGCAAACTTCTGGAGAGTTTACACAAAAACAAATTACCGTTTCTGAAGGAACGTATGTTTTTGACATTACGAACAATGGAGTAGGGCATGAAGTAGGTTTTGTGTTGGTTAAAAAAGGGAAAGACATTAGTAAGCCTGAAAACCATATCCAGACAGCTTATGTTACCCAAGCGGTAAAAACAGGAACTTCACAAACTTCAAAACCAACTAAATTGGAAAAAGGAGAATACGTGTATTTCTGCCCTTTAAACCCTACATCAACGGATAACACCCTGATTGTAAAATAATAAAAAGTGTTATATAAATAAAAAGAGCCCCTTCAATTTTGAAGGGGCTCTTTTTATTGTACTACTTCAGAATTGGCAAAAAGTAATGGTGCTATGCTTCTAGCCATATAGATGGGCCAATCATTTTTGAACAAATGACTTTCGGTAATGGCACTATCATACAAAAGATAGATTCCGCCAGATATTTTTTCGGTTTCAGCCTTGGAGATATTGATAATATTATCACCTACAACTTCTCCCAAATAGAGCAATAGCTCTTTTTTATGCTTTTGGATAAGGGCCAATAGTTTTTTCTGTTTTGGCGAGAGTTCACCCAAAGTTTTAAGAGCCCAACAACCCTGAAAATCTTCCTCACGGTACATATCCCGTAAAAGGTCAAAGATGGCCAACAACTGATTTCTCCCTTTTTTCCTCTTGGAAACATAACTTTTTAAGGATTCCAAGAAACTATCGTGGCGCTTTTGTAGATAAGCTATACAAATGTCTTCCTTGGATTTAAAATGGCTGTACAGCGTAGCTTTTGCTATACCAGATTTATAAATAATTTCATTGATTCCCGTTGAATTATATCCGTTGGTATAAAAAAGGTTACTTGCTGAAGTGATTATTTTATTGTGTGTTGTGATTTCCCCCATGACACAAATATAAGAAAAGACAGGTCTGTCTATTTTTCATAAAAACGTAAATTTAAACACCTGTATTAGAGGGAGTTAATATTTAAATAATCCGTAGTTTAATTCTAATATATTAAGCAGGGAGTTTTAATTATAATTTAGCGTATTATAGTATGGATTAGAGCATTTTCATGACTAGCTTAGCAATCTAAATGATGCTGTGATATTAGACTTATTAACTGCCATGCTTTGGAGTTTATCCCCTTTTGGTGAATCTAAATTGGGAATACCTTATGGGATTATGAGAGGCTTAAATAGTTATGTAGTCCTTATTGCCTGTTTTCTCGCCAATCTTTTGGTTTTTCCTTTAATGATGTTCTTTCTTGAGAACATTAACCGTTATTTGATAAAATGGCGTTTCTATAAAAAATCGGCAATCTATGTTGCCAAAAGGGCAAAGATAGGATCGGCAGGAAAAATTAAAAAATTTGGTTTTTTTGGCTTAGTGCTATTCGTTATGATTCCCTTGCCAGGTACGGGGGTATATGCTGGTAGTATTGCATCGTATCTTCTTAAAATTGAAAAAAAGAAGGCATTTTTCGCCAACGCACTTGGAATCTTCTTCTCTTCTATTATTATTTGGGCATTGACCGTTTTTTCTGTAGAAGCAGTATAATTTTAGTTTTTGGACAAACGTAAAGGGGTTTGATTGATTTGGAATGTAATTAAAAATCAAATTCGAGCTGTACGGAAACAGATTCTTTTTTTGGTTCTTCTTTTTTTTTCTCGGTGTTGAGGTTTGCCAAGGAAATACCTAAGAGACGTACAGAATTTTCCAAGTTGGATTGATATAATAATTCCTTGGCCGTATCTAAAATCAGTTCTTTGGTGGAAATGAAATATGGAAGTGTTTTGCTCCTAGTCTGGAGTGTAAAATCGCTATACTTTATTTTTAAGGTGAGTGTTTTTCCTGCAATCTTGGATTTTTGGAGTCGTCTTTCAAGTTCGTTTGCAATATTTTCCAGTTTTTCCAACATAAAAATTTCACTGCTCAGATTTTCAAAAAAAGTGCGCTCCGCACCGACAGATTTTGGAATTCTATGTGGTTTAACGGCACTATTATGAATACCACGAACAACAGAATAATAATATTTGCCACTTTTGCCAAAGTTACTGTCCAGAAATTCCAGGGATTTTTGCTTCAAATCCTTTCCTGTAAAAATGCCAAGTTTGTACATTTTTTCAGCGGTCACTTTTCCAACTCCGTAGAACTTTCTAATATCCAGTTCTTCCAAGAATTGAATAACCTCTTCCGGATTTACAGTTTTTTGTCCATTAGGCTTATTATAGTCACTGGCAACTTTGGCAATAAATTTATTGATGGAAATTCCAGCAGAAGCTGTCAATCCTGTTTTGTCTAAAATCTTTTGTCGAATTTCTTTAGCGACAAGCGTTGCGGAGGGGTTTCCCTTTTTGTTTTCGGTTACATCAAGATAAGCTTCATCCAATGAAAGTGGCTCTACCAAATCAGTATACTCAAAAAATATTGCGCGTACCTGCTGTGAAATTTCTTTGTACCGATCATACCGGGGTTTTACAAAAATTAAATCTGGGCAATTTCTTCTGGCAATGTATCCTGCCATGGCACTGCGAACACCAAATTTTCGAGCCTCATAACTAGCAGCAGAAACAACGCCGCGTTTTGACCCTCCGCCCACAGCAACAGGTTTTCCTTTAAGTTCAGGATTATCATGTTGCTCTACAGAAGCATAGAATGCATCCATATCCACATGTATGATTTTTCGTAAAGGAAAATCCAAATCCATACCCAAATTTAGGCTATATTTAGTTTGATGGAACACTTGGAAATTGAACGTAAGTTTTTGGTAAAATCAAATGCTTATAAAGATGGGGCAAAATCCCAAACACGAATTGTACAAGGGTTTTTAAATACCCATTCTGAGCGAACGGTTAGGGTAAGAATTAAAGGAGAGCAGGGATTTTTGACCATAAAAGGAATGAGCAATGAATCTGGCACAACACGATTTGAATGGGAAACTGAAATATCTGTAGCCGAAGCAACTAACCTTATCGATTTATGTGAGCCCATTATTCTGGAAAAGATTCGGTATGAGGTGCCGGTTGGAAAACATAGTTATGAGGTGGACGAATTTTTAGGAGAGAACAAAGGACTGATTGTTGCAGAGATAGAATTAGACCACGAAGATGAGGTTTTTAAAAAACCTGATTGGCTAGGAAAAGAAGTTACCGGTGAAGTGAAGTATTATAATTCACAACTATCTAACCAACCCTATAATCAATGGAAAAAGCATTGATATAAAGTATTATTTTTCCCTTACCGGAATCCAAATTTCTTCTTCTGAATTTGGGTCATTGCTCCTATACCTACTTCCTAAAACTTCAAAGTGAGGTCTATTATCCAATAGATATTCTGAGTTGGGGAGCCATTTCGTAAAAATATATTGAAATATACTTTTGTCTTGGCTGGGACCTTTATAAAAAAACACTGCATACATACCTCCTTCAAGAGTAAAGTGATTCATTTCATTTGGAACAGTATCAAAATTGGTCACTTCTGCAACCGCCCACTTCGTGAACCCTTTTTTTGGGTCAAAACCCGTAAAATATGATGGGTCGTATACTTGCATTGATATCAAATCTGAGGTAGCCCTGTTCTTAATTTCATGCACTCTGGGCATAAGGCTGCCCCAAAGCTCGCCGGTTCGGTCGGCCAATAAATTCATACTAAGAGATACCCCAACTAGCTTTTTTGGATGCAATAGTTTTATGGCTGATTGCATATACTTCTGCTAAAGAGCACCTTTGAATTGGTCTAAAAAGCGAATGTCGTTCTCGCTCAATAGTCGTATGTCTGAGATTTGATGTAACAAAAGTGCAATACGATCAATACCCATACCAAAAGCAAAACCTGAATAGACCTCTGGGTCTATATCACAATTTTGTAGAACATTGGGATCAACCATACCACATCCCATAATCTCGAGCCAGCCAGTGCCTTTTGTCATGCGATAATCCGTCTCGGTTTCAAGGCCCCAATATACATCCACCTCGGCACTTGGCTCTGTAAATGGGAAATAGGAGGGGCGCAATCTAATCTTTGATTTTCCAAACATTTCAGAAGTAAAATATTGCAATGTTTGTTTCAAATCGGCAAAGGAAACATCCTTATCAACATATAAACCTTCTACTTGATGAAAAAAACAATGAGATCTTGCCGAAATAGCTTCATTTCGATAAACTCTTCCTGGCGAAATGGTACGAATAGGAGGCTTATTACTTTCCATATATCGCACCTGTACAGAAGAGGTATGGGTTCGCAACAAGATATCTGGATCTGTTTGAACAAAGAATGTATCCTGCATATCTCGCGCAGGATGGTATTCTGGTAAGTTCAAAGCTGTAAAGTTGTGCCAATCATCTTCAATTTCGGGGCCTTCTGAAACATTAAATCCAATCCTGGAAAAAATATCAATAATTTTATTTTTTACTATGGAAATGGGATGTCTTGCACCTATTTCAATAGGTTCACCAGGTCTGGTTAAATCCCCATACTGCCCTTTGGTGTCTGTAGTATTTTCAAGAGCTTGTTTTAAGACAGTTACTTTGTTCGCGGCTGCAGCTTTAAGCTGATTGACTACCTGACCAAATTCTTTTTTTTGATGATTAGGGACATTTTTAAACGCTCCGAAGAAGTCATTCAAAAGACCTTTCTTTCCTAAATATTTTATTCGGAAAGTTTCTATTTCATCTTTGGAGGTCGAAACGAATTGCTCTATCTCTTTAATATGCTCCTTTATGGTTTCAATCATAGCTGTTGGCACAATTTATTGGCCAACAAATTTAGTGATTTGTCCTTGAATATATAGGCAATCATAAGGTGAACACCTACCGTTGCACATTTAATTGGAGAATTCATCTTTTATGTTGAGTTCTACCCAGGCCATGCAACTTTTAAAATCATCAAAAATATGTTTTGTTGGAATCAAATCTGGGATAATGTCAATTCGCTCCATCATGTATTTGGGTTGATCCAGAACGTTTACAAGTAAAACATGTACATCCCTGTTTTTTAAATCTTGAAGAACATCTTCCATGGCGTATAATCCCGATTGATCCATATACTGCATACGCCCCATCCTAATTATAACTGCAGATGCTGTATCTGGAATTTGATTTGCAAGCTGCTGAAATTCGCTGGTTGAACCAAAGAACAAAGGGCCTTTAACATGCTTTATAAAAACTTCCTGTGCCAAATTGTTTGGAAAGTCTTTTTCATCGGCCCATGCCTTTTCTTGTGTCAATGGTTTTACATCTGACCGTTTTGCAGTTAGATCACCCATTTTTTTCATAAACATCAACGATGCAAAGACCAATCCAATGCCCACGGCATATACCAAGTTCCATGTGGAAGAAAGCACCATTACGGATAACATGATGATAACTTCGGAACTTAATTTAACGGGTCCTAGTTTTATATCTTTTGGAAGATAGGGAATGGCTTTTAATCCTTTGTAGTCCATTACACCGATTCCGACTGTTACCAATATACCTGCCAAAACCGCTGCTGGAATTTGGGATGCCACAGGACCAAGGGCCAATAGTATAATTAATAACAGAATTCCTGCAATCATGCCAGATAATCTGGTTTTACCACCTGAATTAATATTCACCACTGTTCTAATCGTGGCTCCCGCCCCAGGAATACCTCCAAAAAGAGCAGCTACACTATTACCAATTCCTTGCCCCACCAATTCTTTATTTGGCTTGTGTTTGGTTTGGGTCATATTATCCGCAACTACTGATGTTAGCAGGGAATCAATGGCGCCAAGAAGAGATAGTGTGAGCGCAGTAAAAATATATGGGGCAATGGAGCTAATTTTAAACTGTGTGAAAATTTCCAAATTTGGGATGGGCAATCCACTGGGGATTTCCTCAATTGGACGATAATTGATTCCAAATCCGTATGCAACACCAGAAACCACTACCAAAGCAACTAAAGTACTTGGAACGGCCGTTGTAATTCGTTTAAAACCATAGATAATAAAAATAGTGGCCAATGCCAATGTCAATTCCAGCCAATTAATCTTTTTTAGTGCTCTTGGCAATACTTTGAAAGTCCCCACCACCCCAGAGGCATCTTTTGCAGCCAAAGTTTTAGCTTCTTTTTGCATATCTGCTGGTGTAATTTGTTCGGCTCTTTTTATGGTTTCTTCAAAATCTTCAAGAACCAAAATTCCTTCTCCAGCTTCTTCCTTGAGAATATTTTCTAAGATTTCTTCCTCGGCATCTGCCATAAATCGACTTACATACTCTTCATCCTCTTTAGGATAATAACCTATGGCAGGAAGAATTTGGGTTACTAGAATGATAACACCAATGGCTGTCATAAACCCTGAAACTACCGGATAGGGAATATATTTTATGTACTTACCCAGTCCCAACAACCCAAGGCCTATCTGCATAATACCGGCTAAAAGAAATATGGTGAGAATTGCTGGGAGGGCTTTTTCTATATCGCCATCATTTATAGCAACAATACCGGCAATAACAACCATACTTACAGCAGTCATTGGAGCTGTAGGTCCAGATATTTGAGTGTTTGTCCCTCCAAAAAGTGCAGCAAAAAAACTAATAAAGATTGCTCCATATAATCCTGCACTGGGGCCAAGACCGGAACTTACTCCAAATGCAAGTGCCAGTGGCAAGGCTACTATACCAGCAGTAATGCCACCAAATAAATCTCCTCTAAAATGTTTAAACATTGCTGATCGGTTATTATAGAAGTATTGCTGTCAAGATAGCAATTTTGCGAAACTAAAAAAGGCCAATGAAATGTTAAACATAGGCCTTTTAAAATTATAATTGATAAGTGTTTTACATATAACTGACCTTTCCATTAGAAATATCATACATACCTCCAACAATAAGTATTTCTCCATTGTCTTCCATCTCTTTTAGGACAGGACTTTGGTTTCTAATGTTATCAATGGTCATCCGCACATTTTTTTCCGCAACAGCGTTCACAAAATCAATATTTTTAGATGTACGTTCAGCAGCATCGGCAGGTTCTGAAACAGCTTTCACGGCAGGTCTTATTTTGCTAAGAAGCTCCGTTAAGTTTCCCATTTTGGCATCGTCACATGCTCCTTTTACAGCACCGCAACTTGTATGTCCCAACACCACTATTATTTTGGTGCCAGCCAATTTACAGGCAAATTCCATGCTTCCAAGAATATCTTCATTGACAATATTACCAGCTACACGAGCACTAAAAATATCACCAACTCCTTGATCAAATATGAGTTCTGCGGAGACACGGGAGTCTATACAGCCCAAAATAGTCGCAAAAGGATACTGTCCTGTTGTTGTTTCAACAACTTGGGTCAAGAGGTTTCTATCCGTTTGATTTTGATCCACAAAACGTTTGTTGCCTTCTTTTAAAAGTTCCCATGCCGCATTGGGATTTAAAGCTGCTTGTGTTTCTTTAGTCTGTGTTATCATGTGCTAGATTTTTATGTCGATTAATATCTAATTTGAAAAATTTAATATAACTCTCTGGATTTTCAACCACACCCCTTTCGGAAACAAGCTTTATCCCAATATTTTTATTTCTTGCTTTTTCAGAGAAATCTTCAAGGATTTCAATGATGTCGTTATCTAAAAATCGCGTCTTCCTAACATCCAATTCAAGATATGAATTTTCGGGAAGACTGTCTAATTCCTTAAGAATGGCTCCTTTATTAAAGAAGGTTACTTCTTCGGCGAAGGTCATTTTTATTTTATGGGCCCCGTTGCTTTTATCTTCAATATGAAGGAAATGCGAATTTTGATAACTTTTTATCAAGATTACAACAATACCAACCGCCAGTCCCATACCTATTCCAATAAGCAAATCGGTAAATACAATTCCCAATACGGTAACCACAAAAGGGACAAATTGTTTCCAACCCAAATTGTACATTTTTTTAAATAATCCTGGTTTGGCCAATTTATATCCTACTATAAAAAGGATTGCCGCCAAGACGGATAGAGGAATCATGTTGAGTAGTTTGGGAATAAGCATAACTGAAATCAACAGGAAAAAGCCATGAATAATTGCAGAAGCTTTTGTTCTTCCGCCGGATTGAATGTTTGCGGAACTACGCACAATAACTTGGGTAACTGGCAAACCACCGAGCATTCCAGAAATACTATTGCCAACTCCCTGTGCCAAAAGTTCCTTATTTGTTGGGGTAGTTCTTTTATGGGGATCCAACTTATCAGTAGCTTCAACGCAAAGAAGGGTTTCTAAACTGGCAACCAAAGCAATGGTAAAGGCGGTAATCCAAATTTCCGGATTCCCTATTACGGCGAAGTTTGGAAAACTTAAAAGTGTTCCGAAAGACTGAATGCTATCCGGAATAGGGACGCTTACCAGATGATCATTGGAAATGGAAAGTGATGCATTGTCTTTTGTAAAAATATAGTACAATATTCCAACGACAACAGCAACCAAAGGACCTTGTACCAATTGAAATATTTTTGATTTCTTACTCAGCACCTTATCCCACAAAATAAGAATAAACAGAGCTGCAACGGCTATAAGGGTTGCACCAGGACTTATAAAATTAAAGGTGTTTATGATTTCACTAAATGTATTTTCGCCATCGACCTGAAAGAATGAAAAATCCCCTTCTGGATCGGAATCATAGCCAAAAAAGTGGGGAATCTGTTTTAGGATTATAATTATCCCAATACCTGTCAACATTCCTTTAATAACAGATGACGGAAAATAATAGGCTATCACCCCGGCCTTTAAAATACTGAAGATGATTTGTATTAATCCTCCAAGAACTACGGCTACCAAAAAATTTTCAAAGCCTCCCAAAGTGCCAATAGCGGTAAGAACAATAGCTGCAAGGCCCGCAGCCGGACCACTTACACCTATTTGGGAGCCACTGAGCGCTCCAACAATAATACCTCCAACAATTCCTGCAATTAATCCAGAAAACAAAGGAGCTCCACTCGCAAGTGCAATTCCCAAACAGAGTGGCAGTGCCACAAAGAAAACCACAATACTTGCAGGCAAGTCATTTTTTATATACTTGAACATAAAAATAAGATTTAGCCTTCAAAGGATAAATTTTGTTGAAGGCAGTTGAAAATTAATTAAACTTAAGATATTGAAGTTACGCCAATTTACGAGGAGGGGGGAGAAGAATATCAGCTTTAAAATCTGAACTGAAATTTATATAGATAGCGTAATTTTGAGATTGATTTTGAAAGTAATCACAGTTTGATACTAGGGAATTAGTATAGAACATGTCTTTTTCATCAAACTTCTTTTCTGACTCCTTCTCTTTGCTTTTTTCTTCCTCACTATTATCCAAAAAAACAAACATATCGTAGTCCTTGTCCAATAGGGGCAAAACAGAAGGAGCCAATATGGAAAATATTAGCATTATTGCGATTAATGGAAAGGCTATCGTTTTTAACACCTTGCTTGTTTTAAGGTAAAAATAATAGTAAAGCTATTAATTTTTCTTAAATAAATTTTAAAAATCCTTTAGCAGCCTAATATTTTCATCCAGTAACCATCCAGTTTGCCCATCTGTAAGCTTAATTTTTCTCCAATCATTTAGCTTATCAAGGACGTTCACTTTGGTTCCTTCATGCAGTGTAAATACAATTTCACTATTGTTATTGGGCTCGGAAGTAATTTTAACTTCCTGACTATAAATAATGGCAGGGCTATCATTTTTGAATTCCTGATATTGAAGATACGCAATCAAAATGCTTAGAGCACCAAGAATGAGTGATAGTATGCTAGTTATGAATGCAATACGCTTCTGAGTGGCAAAACGCAAGAAGAAGTAGGACAAATACGCTAAAACAAACAAAAAGATGAATGCGATTGCTATATATGCCCATTGATCAAAAGAGAGAAAATTTACAAAGTCGCTGTACAGTTGGGCAATTTCCGTTTTGGGCATTTCTTCAACCGCATCCAATCGCATGTTCTGGGCATAGGCCAGATTGTTTACTATTTCACTATCACTTGGCTTTAAAAGCAATGCTTTTTCATAATAATAGATGCTGGGACCAATAGCATTTAACTTATAATGGCAATTTCCCAAGTTAAAATATAGTTCTGCAGAGTGCTCCCCATTTTTAAGGATTTGCTGATAATTTTCAATTGCTTTTGAATATTCTCCTTTGTTGTAATTTTCGGTTGCCCTTGAAAAAAGAGCACTATTCTGGGAAATTCCAGAGGTGAAAACAAACAAACAAATTAGAAAGGATATTTTTTTTATGCTCATAATTGCTTATCCAATTTAGAGATTACCTCGCTAGCTTTTTCGTAATCATTTTGCATTTGCACATCCGAAAATGGGCTGTAGCGAGCCATTTCACAATTCTTAAGAAGACCAATAAAACCAGTACTATCATCTTCATTTACTCCTTTTTCAGCAAGAATAGACGTAATTTTTTCTTTACTGAATTCAGAGGTCTCAATCTTCAATTTTGCTTTTAAGTAATTATGGAGCCCCTTTTCAAGGGCAACATAGAATGCCTCCTTATTGCCCAGTTCTTTTTTAGATGTTGAAAGGTATTTTTTGGCAAGCTTGTTGGCCAATTTTATTTTATTTCCAACCGCATCACTAGCAATTGCCTCTCTTTTCTTAAATGAGAATACTGCAATTGGTATCAACAACAAGGGAGCAAACAAAAAGAGATAAAATTTAGTGGAGCCAAAGAAATAATTGGTTCCTATTTTGTTGAGGTTAGGCGTCAATTTAATAAAATGGAACTGCTTTCCAGTAGGCACCACAAATTGTTTGTTGTTTGATGAATTGGCAATACTGGACGAAGATGAATTTACAGGCCCTTCCAATACTTCAATATTGATTTCTTCAGAATTAAGGGTGACGTATCTTGAGGTCTTTGGATTGAAATAACTAAAGGAAATACTAGGGATTGGATATTTACCCCTAAACGAAGGAACAATGGTATAATTATTAGCTACTTTGCCTTCCATTCCAGAACTGCTTGTTCGTACACTTTCATCAAATTCTGGTTCGTAAACTTCCAAAGCACTTGGAAGTTCAGGTTCCGGCAATTGAAAAAGTTTTAGATTCCCTTTTCCAGATACTTCTACTTTAGCTTGAAGCGATTCTGATGCATTCAATTGGGTTTTGCTAGCGGTGACAGAAAATTTAAAATCACCTACTGCTCCACTAAAATTTACTGGCTTCCCTGCTTCAGGCAAAGCTTTTACATTCAATGTTCGTTTACCCGCTGAAACCGTTTTGCTTGTTTGTGTATATATGCGACCTCCAAAAAAGTCTCTTCTATTGGTTGGGACATCAACAAATACTTCTAAGGAAAGCGGTTCAATTTCTAAATTCCCTGATCGCTGTGGATATAGCACAACTCTTTTTAGGATAACATAGCGATAGGGTTTGCCTTGGTACGTGCCATTTTGGGCAGAATGTTTTGTTACTGGAATATCCTGACTCCAAAAATTGTTGTATTTGGGATTGTCCAATGGACGATAATTGGTAACACTGATATTTGGGCTTACATACAGTTTATATACTACACTTACCGCTTCATTGAGATATGGACTGCCCTTTGAAACTTCGGCTACAAGGTGGAGATTCTCGTCTGCAACATCATCCACGGTTTTTTGATCACTAGGTTTATCTACAGCGGCAGTTACTTCAACCGTTTTTGGGAGGGTTTTATAGGTCTCACCACTTATTTCAATAGTTGCTTGGTTTATGGTAAACTTTCCTCTTGCCGTAGGAACCAAGATATAAGAATAGGATTTGGAAAAACTTCGTTTACCATTAATCCAAGAAGAACTTATGGATTGTGAAGGCCCCATTACCACTTTGAAACCTTCAAAAGATGGAGCACTAAAATTATCTCCATCCTTATTCATTGCAAACTCTACCCTAAGACGTTCATTTATGCCAAGTTTTTCCTTGCTAAGTTTCATCTCAAAAGTAACCTCCCCTTCTTGGGCATAGATGGAAAGCCCCATAAAAAGGAATATGTACAAAGCCACTAAAATGCTTTTTGATTTAAACATTACCAATCCTTCTCATTTTTTATTTTCTTACCCTTTACTTTTTTGGCTTCCATTTTTTCCTGCACCTTCTTTTCTTCATTTTGCATTGCCTCTAACAAGTTTTGAATTTGCTGTTTTGAAAGCTGGTTTGGTCTTGGCTGTTGTTTTTGTTCTTCAGGTTGGTTCCCTTCATTAGGCTTCTTTTCTTGTTCCTTCTTTTCATCCCCTTCACCTTCTTTATTTTCTTCAGGCTTATTTTCCCCATTATCTCCTTCATCACCCTTATCCTTGTTTTCATCTTCATTTTGCTCTCCTTCATCATTTTTTTCGTTCTCCCCCTCGTCGTTCTGATCCTTGTTTTTATCCTTTTGGTCTTCCTGATCTTGATTGTCCTTGTTGTCTTGGTTTTCGTCGTTTTTTTGTTCGTCTTGTTGCTTTTTTAGCATTTCTTTGGCTAAGGCAAGGTTGTAACGTGTCTCTTCATCTGTAGGATTGTTGCGCAATGCCTCTTTATAAGCTTCAACAGCTTTTTCGTATTCTTTGCTCTTCATGAACACATTGCCCATATTGTGAAAGGACTTGTGTTTGTCCGTTTTTGAAGAAGCTTTTTCCCCCGCTTGTTTAAAACGGCCAAAAGCTTCACCAAAACTTTCCCTATTGTAATAAGCGGTACCTAAATTGAATGGAGCTGTTGCATTTTTATCGCTTTTGGAAATGGCTCTTCGATAGTCAGATTCTGCCATGAGAAAATCATTGGCAGTGAGTTGCTTGTTTGCTTCCCAGGTAAGGTTTGTTGAGGCAGTAAGCGCTTTTTCCGCTTCCTTCAACGCTTTTGTTTCTTCCTGTGCTTGTGCGTTAAGCCCAATAAAAAAAGTTAGACCCAACAATAACCTCATCTTATACATCGTCATGTTCATTAAAAAGATTAAGTTTTTTCAACCATTTTGTTTTTCTATCCAAAAGGAAAATATCCAAAAATAAAAATAAAAGCCCTATACCCAAGAACCACTGAAATTGGTCTTTATACTCGGCGAACTGTTTGGCTTCAAACTCTTTTTTATCCATCTGGTTTAATTGTTCCTTAATATATTCTACGGCTTTTCCCGTATTGGAACCATCAATATATTCTCCATTGCCCTCACTTGCAATTTCGGTTAAGACGTCTTCATTAAGTTTTGTAATGACAACTTCTCCTTGGTTGTCTTTCTTCAAGCTTTCAACAATGCCATTTTTTTTGATGGGAATTGGTGCTCCTTTTGGTTTTCCAACACCAATGGTAAAAATTCGGATGCCACTTTGTGTTGCATTCTCTACGGCATCAATGGTAGAGCGTTCCGAATGATCTTCTCCATCTGAAACAATAAATAGAACCCTGTTGGTCTGTTCCGAATCATCATAATAGGTGCTTGCCAAATCTATGGCCGCATTAATTGCTGTCCCTTGTGATGATAGCATGTTGGTGTTCATACTTTGCAGGAACATTTTTGCTGCTCCGTAGTCAGTGGTAATTGGTAATTGTGGGTATGCTTGACCGGCGTATGCAATGATTCCAATGCGGTCACTGGCCAGTTGATTGATGATTTCGGAAATCAATCTTTTTGCTTTCTCTAATCGGTTTGGGGCAATATCTTCTGCCAGCATACTTTTGGAAACATCCAATGCGAAAACGATATCCACGCCCTCACGTTTTACGGTTTCAAGTTTTGTTCCAATTTTGGGATTTACAAGCCCCAAGATTAAAAAAGTAAGCCCCAACAAAAGAAAAATCAGTTTCAAAGCCGATTTTAATCTGGACTTGTTCGGAGCCATACGATTTAAAAGTTTTACATCTGCAAATTGACGCTGGGTTCTTTTTTTCCATACTTGAAGAAAGAAAAAGGCAAGGACCATTACTGGAATAATGGCCAGAAGGTAGAAATATATTTTTTCATCAAGTTGAATCATTCTTCTCTAAATAAAACTTTTAAAAATTGAGTTGCGCAACGCCCACTCTAGTAAGAGCAATGCCCCTGCCAATAATATTAAGGGTCTAAATTTTTCTTCGTATTTGTAGTATTTGAATTCTTCTATTTCTGTTTTTTCCAGTTTATTGATTTCGTCATAGATATCTTCCAACGATTCATTATTAGTGGCACGGAAGTATTTCCCGCCTGTAACCGTTGCAATTTCTTTAAGCAAATTTTCATCAATTTCAACCTGTCGCATTCCATATCTGTAAGTTCCATCCCTATTATAGGCTACTGGAGATAATGCGTTGCCATTGGTGCCTAAGCCAATGGTATAGGTTTTTATCCCAAATTCGGCCGCAAGGTCCGCAGCCGTTTTTGGTTCAATAAAACCAGAATTGTTTACTCCGTCCGTAAGGAGAATAATGACTTTGCTTATGGCCTTGCTTTCCTTTAATCTGTTTACGGATGTTGCCAAACCCATGCCTATTGCCGTGCCATCTTCCAGTTCCCCATAGGTAATTTCCCTTAGTGCAGCCAAAACAATGGACTTGTCACTTGTAATGGGGGTTTTGGTATAGCTCTCCGCGGCATATCCCACCAGACCAATACGATCATTGGGACGTTGTTTGATGAAGTCACCGGCTACCTCCTTAAGTGCCAAAAGTCTATTGGGTTTGAGGTCTCTGGCCAACATACTGGACGAAACATCAATCGCCATTACAATATCAATTCCTTTGGTAGTCTTTGTTCTTGTAGAGATATCTTCTGTTTGTGGTCTGGCCAAAGCGGTGATTATTGCTGCCAAAGCCAAAAGACGAATTGCAAAAAGTATTGGTTTTAGCTTGGAAGCCAGACTGGAAACCGTAAACCCCTTGATACTTGAAATTCTTAAGGATGCTATTTCTTCCCTACGTTTGAAAAAATACCATAGCAAAGCCAATGGAAGCAAAAGAAGCAACCAAAAGAACTGAGGATTTGCAAATTCTATATTTTCAAACATTAGGTCTGGGTTTTTACGTCTAAGGTGCTCAATATTCTACTCACTATTTTTTCGGCATAATCATCACCATCTTCCCAAGTGATCACTATTTGTTGCATAAAACCTTTTCCTCCAAAAGATAGGATGGCGTACTTTGCTTTTTTGGATTCATTGCTCACAGGACTCTTTAAATTCCCTGTGCCGTATGTTTTTAACCCTTTTACACCAGATTTTGTAGCGAACTCCTCTTGTTTGGTAATAATATTTTTTACACCTAAACTTTCAAATGCGCCCAAGGTATTCGTAATTGCAGCATCAAAGTTTGGATCGGTCTCTTCTTTATAGGTCACCGAACTGGTAGCAACAGAAAACACCCCTACATAACTTCCATAGGAGAAAGTTTGTAGTTCTTTAATCAATTCTTGGGTTTCTGCTGGTAAATCCACTTCCTGGCGAATCAGCACATCTGGAGTCTCTATTTCTATTGGGGGATAGCCATATGAACTAGAAATCCATTCGCCTTCCAAAAGTTCTTTGGTGGGATGTCCAAAAACGGAATCCCTAACTTCTTTGAAGCCATAGTATGCAATTGACAATCCTGTTCCTAAAAATAAAACTCCCACAAAAATAGCGGCTGCCCAATAGATTTTTTTACGCTGTTTTTTCTTGGCAAGTTCCTCTAAATATTCTTCGGTTTGAAGCAGTTCTTCCTCGGTGGGTTCCGGCAAGGCGTCATGTGTCTTTACTACAATTTGCTCCACTAATTTTCTGTCCTGTTCCGCAATTGAGGTTGATGGTTTGGACTTTGCAAATTTGACTAAATCCGCAGTCTGCAATATGTTCTGAAACTGAGTTAAGGTTTCGTCATCAAGTTTCAATTCTCCAGCATCTTTGAGCATTTCAAGTTTGGCAATCAATTGCCCTGTTGTGCTTTCCAAAGCAGAAACATGAACGTCTTCTTCCAAATAAGATCGTACAATATCTGTAAGCTCAGAGTAATATTTTTTGTACTCGTCCTGAATTAGATATTTGGAATTTTCCAACTTTTTTAGCTCCAGAAGTGCACGATCATAGGGAGGCAACAATGCCACCTTTTCTTCCTCTGTCAACGGTTTTTTTCGTAAGAAGAACCAGTAGACCAGTCCTCCAATAATTATTAGACCGATTACTATCCAAAGTAAAATTTTCCAAATCTTGGCATAGCTTTTTTCAACTTCAATCAAAGGTTTTATGTCAAACATCTTTTGTTTGGTGGTATCAACTACAACATCTGCAACTTTTACTTGAAAGGAGTCTGTGAAAAAAGGTTGTTCGTTTATAGCTATTCGTTGCGAGGGAATGGTATAGGCGCCGCTATCAAATTGAGTAAGTGCATAAACTTTTTGAAGGATTACCTTATTTTTATTTTTAACCGTATCCATCATTATGGCCTCAACAGTTTCCAATGGTGAAAATGTTTGGCCTTCGGGAAAATGAACAACATTCAGGGAGTCTGTTTCTACTGTGATTTTGTATTGAATTTGCTCCCCAATTTTAATTGCCGTAGTATCAATTTCTGAAGAAACCTTTGATTCGTTTTGTGAAAATCCCACAAGAGGTGAAATCAAAAGACAAAACAAGACCACTCGCTTCAACAGCGAAGCAAGATGTTTAGCTTCTGGCTTTAAAATTTCAACTTGCATTATCCTCTTCGTTTAAAGTAACCCAACAATTTTTTCACGTAGCTTTCATCTACTCGGCAATGAATAACTCCACAACCAGATTTGGTAAATGAATCTGAAAAGTATTCCACCTTGTCCTTGTGAAATTGCCCATACGCACTACGTACTTTTTTTGACCGTGTATTTATCAATTGTAATGTTCCTGTTTCAGCATCCTGCATTTGTACCATCCCCAAATTTGGAATGGATTCTTCACGTTCGTCAAAAACCCTTATACCAGTCACATCGTGTTTGTTGCCAACAATTTTAAGCGTGTTGTCATAATCATCGGCAATGAAATCTGACAGCATAAAGACAATGGCTTTTTTCTTCATCACATTGGTTAGGAACTTTAAGGCCTCTGCGATATTGGTCTCGCGACTTTTGGGTGAAAATTCCAATAGTTCCCGAATGATACGCAGGACATGACTTTTTCCTTTTTTGGGCGGAATAAATAACTCAACCTCATCAGAAAAAAGGATTACGCCAACTTTATCATTGTTCTGTAAAGCGGAGAAAGCCAGGGTTGCGGAGATTTCAGTAATTACTTCTTTCTTGAACTGGTTGGTGGTTCCAAAAAGTTCGGAGCCACTTACATCAACCATCAACATCATTGTCAGTTCCCGTTCTTCCTCAAAAACCTTTATGTAGGGTTCATTATAACGAGCAGTTACATTCCAGTCAATACTTCTAACATCATCGCCAAATTGATATTGACGCACTTCGCTAAAGGTCATACCTCTACCTTTAAAGGTAGAATGATATTCCCCACCAAAAATATGGTCGGAAAGACGCCTTGTCTTTATTTCAATTTTCCGTACTTTTTTAAGTAGTTCTTTTGTATCCATCTGCAAGTAAACAGCGTTCTGCTATTAGTATTCAGTGATGGTAGGTTGTTTGTTGAAGACACCATCTACTGCCAACGATTAACTTTTCTATGGTACTTCTACCTCGTTGACAATCTTGTTTATGATTTCTTCAGATGTGATGTTTTCGGCTTCGGCTTCATACGTTATTCCTATACGATGTCTAAGCACATCGTGAACTACGGCCCTAACATCTTCAGGAACAACATAACCTCTTCTTTTGATAAATGCGTAGCATTTGGAGGCATTGGCCAAATTGATACTCCCTCTTGGGGAAGCGCCAAAACTGATTAGGGGCTTTAGGTTTTCAAGGTTATATTTTTCTGGATATCGTGTGGCAAACACCAAATCCAAAATGTACTTTTCTATTTTTTCATCCATGTAGACCTCACGCACCGCTTGTTGCGCACTTAAAATTTGTTTTAAGGTCACCACGGGTTTTATAGGCTCATTTGATCCACTTAGGTTCTGGCGCATAATGAGCTGTTCCTCATTGAGTTTTGGATAGTCAATGACTGTTTTTAGCATAAAACGATCCACTTGCGCTTCTGGTAAAGGGTATGTTCCTTCTTGTTCAACCGGATTTTGGGTAGCCATTACCAGAAAGGGAGCATCCAACTTAAAAGTTTCATCTCCAATGGTCACCTGTTTCTCCTGCATAGCCTCAAGCAAGGCCGATTGCACTTTTGCGGGAGCCCTGTTTATTTCATCTGCCAAAACAAAATTGGCAAAAATGGGACCTTTTTTAATGGAAAAATCATTTTCCTTCATGTTATAAATCATTGTACCAACAACATCCGCAGGTAAAAGGTCTGGAGTAAATTGAATCCTGCTAAAAGCTCCTTTAACGGCTTTTGCAAGAGTGTTTATGGCCAAAGTTTTTGCAAGTCCTGGAACACCTTCCAATAAGATATGACCCTGGCCCAATAATCCAATAAGGAGTCTTTCCACCATGTGTTTTTGACCAACAATGGACTTGTTCATTTCCAGTATAAGTAAATCAATGAACGCACTTTCCTTGGCAATTTTCTCATTCACAGCACTAATATCAATAGTAGTGTTTTCTTCCATATAATCTTTTATTGTTATGAGTTATTGATTGTAGTTTCTCTAAAGGCGCAAAATGAAAATTAATTTAAAATCTGTCTGTTAATTTATGGTTAAAAAAATCTGTAAAGCCCTAGTTTTATGAAGTATTTAAGGGTTTATTTTTATACTTTCATTCCATTCGCAATATATGGTTTAATATTCCGGAAATGGAAAAAGGGAATTATTTTTTGGTCAAGTTGCCATTTAAGGCAACGATAAAACGGAAACAAGTAAAATGCAAGATAAGAAAACGGCATTGATTACGGGGGCAACCAGTGGAATAGGAAAAGCTACTGCAGAGCTACTGGGGAACAATGGATTTAATTTAATTATTTCTGGACGAAGACAGGAAAGACTTGATGAGCTTCAAGAAGAACTTTCCAAGATTACTAAAGTGCATACATTGAATTTTGATGTGCGGGACAAAAATGTTGTTTTGAACGCTATTGACAACCTACCCGATTCTTTTTCCCAAATTGATGTTTTGATCAATAACGCCGGTAACGCTCATGGTTTGGACACCATTGACCAAGGTAGTTTGGAAGATTGGGATGCCATGATGGATATCAATGTAAAAGGACTGCTTTACGTTTCAAAGGCAATTATTCCTCAAATGGTGGAACGCCAATCGGGGCATATCATAAATATTGGGTCCACAGCTGGGAAGGAAGTGTACCCCAAAGGTAATGTGTATTGTGCAAGCAAGCATGCTGTGGATGCTATTAATAAAGGAATGCGGATAGATTTAAACGCACATGGAATCCGAGTTGGGGCGGTAAACCCAGGATTGGTTGAAACTGAGTTTAGTGAGGTACGCTTTAAGGGAGATTCCGATAAAGCCAATAAGGTATATGATGGATTTCAACCCTTAAAACCTGAAGATATTGCTGATATCATTCATTTTGCAATTACAAGACCCTATCATGTGAACATTGCTGATTTGGTGGTAATGCCAACCGCTCAGGCAAGCAGCACTATTGTGAAAAGACAACTATGATTAATAAACGCCTGCTGGTAAAAAACCTTTTAGCGCATAATGATGAGAATAGTTTTTATGACAAAAAGAGGTTCATAGCCATTGGCGAGAAAGAAGGAAAGGCAAAGTTTCTAAAACATGTTTGCGCTTTGGCAAACAGTAATCCCAAGAACAACTCTTTTATTGTTATTGGTGTTGAGGATGAAGACAATAGAATAGTCGGTGTCGATTTCTTTGACGATAGCAAGATTCAGAACTTGGTGAATGCCTATTTGGACAACCCACCGATTATTTCTTACGAAAACATTCCATTTCCGCATTTACCTGAAGGTAAGGTAGTGGGTTTGGTTACCATAAAATCAAATGGAAAAGTTTGTGCGCTCAGAAAAAATATATGGAAATATTATGGGGGAGCGGTATTCTTTCGTGAGGGTAGTATTAGCCTTCCCAAGGCTTTTGATATTGAGCTAAAGGACATTAATTCCAAAGCGGTTGCTACGATAGAACAGCATGCCCGAAATAATATTGAATTGACCTTGGATGCGGTCATGAACTTCATCAACAATAGACATGCAGATTTAACTAGTAATTATAAAGTGTTCAAAGAACAGTTTGTGGTCTGTTGGGCCGGAAACAAGAAAAAAGTAAACAACAAGACCTATTATTCTAGGGTGGATATCGAATTGATCAATGAGCAAGTAAAACTATTTTATTCCGCGTTGGACGAAATTACAATTACCTATGACGAACATTCATTTAGCACCTTGGAATATGTACAGCTTGGATTGGGCTCACAACAAAATTATTTTCCATTGGAACAAATGATCATTACATTTTCTGATAATGGAAAATACACTATAAATAGTGAGTTACTTTTTGAACCACCTCAGTACGATAAAAAAACGTTGCACCACGTATTCAATACCAATAACTCCCTTTTACAAAAACTGGAAAAGGGAATTTCATTGACAAAAGCCGATCAAACTGATTTAACGCATTTGCCCGCAACGTATCTTATATGTTATTTAAATGGATTTGAAGAAGCAAAAGAACAGATGGAACATGCCCGGCCATTGTTGAAAGCAGCAAATGAAAGAATTTATGGTTCGCTCAAGGAATCCTTGCGAATCCTTAGAAAAGTAAGGTATAATTAGCTTTTCAGCAAAACAGTTAACCTAACCTTCTAGCTGTGCTTTTGTAGGCAACGCTATAATGGCGCCATAATTAGTAGTGGTGATAGCTCCAGCTTTGTTGGCTTTTTGCACCATACTCAATAATAGGTTATTGTCTTCAAAAACTTGGTTAAAACTATCCAGATTTGCAATTTGATATAGCAAACAACCAATAAAGGCATCTCCAGCACCTGTGGTATCAACAGGTTTGACAATTATACTTGGGACTATTTTTTTGAAATTTTCTGAGCTAACCAATGTGCCTTCTTTACCAAGAGTAATGGTTATAATCTCTGCACCAATTTCGTGTAAAATATCACAAGCTTCATACATATCAGTTTTACCAGATAGTAGCTGTGCTTCTTCCAGACTAAATTTACATAAATGCGATTTTTCAATAAATGGCATGCACTTTTTAATGAACTCTTGTTCATTATCCTTCCAAAGATCACCTCTAAAATTTGGGTCAAAGCTTATGAACATTTCCTTAATGAGCCCATCAAACAAATATTTGGCATAGGCTTTTTCCAAGGAACCACCAAGTAGGGCTGTGGCAGCACCAAGATGTAGTATATTGCCATGAAAATTCTTCTTAAGAGCAGGGTCGTAAATCAATTCTTTATCCGCTCCCCTACTAAAAACGAAATCACGCTCCCCGTCTTCGGCCAAAGAAACAAAGGCAAGGGTAGTGAACGTATCGGATACTTGTGCTAGAGAAATATCTACCCCTTCCTTTTTAAGGACATTGAGCAAAAAACTACCGAAAGGATCTTTCCCCACACTTCCAACAAAAACTCCCTTTCCTCCTAGTTTGGATATTGCGCAGGCCACGTTTGCAGGGGCACCGCCAGCTTTTTTGCTAAACTCAGTTGCCTTGGAAAGGTCATTGCCCTGTTTTTCAGCAACAAAATCTATAAGTAATTCTCCTACACAAAATACTTTCTTCATACCTAGGATTGAATATAAGGTAATTTAATGTAAGGATAAAAAGTTGTTATTCGATAATTTTATGTCCAATAACAGTAAAATAAGTTGTTGAAGCATCTGGGCATAGACTTTCTTTTGCTTTGGCTTCCAAAATCATGTCATTTTCCAATTGACCGGGATCGAAAAGAAAGGTAACACTCATTTGTTGTTGTTTGGATATCTTTTGGTTTAAACTACTTCCCAACTCCATAACCTCCATAACTTCCATTTGGTATATATTCGGTTTGGTAGTTCCACAAATGTTCTTATTATCCTGTGATGTTCCAAGAACTTTGATTTTGAAGATGATTTCATTAGGTCCCAATAACTGTTGGTCCAATCCAATATTTTCATTTGGGCTCGCCTCTTCATTTTGAGACGTTTCCGAAGACGGTACTTGATCTGCTTCATTGCATGAATTGCCCAAAAGAAAAAACACTAAAAGAATAATGGGTTTCATAAATATTTTGTTTTTAGATATATACGAATAAATTAGTGATGCAGATGTTATAAAAAAGGCGCGATTAATTCGCGCCTTTTTAAGGTTTTTGCCTTAAGATTATTTTTTTACGATTTTAAAATTCTCATTGGTATTGGCACCGGTGATTTTAACAAAATAAACACCTGCTGGACTATTGGAAGCATTCCAAATTATAGGCTTGGAACTATTCGTTCCATCAGTTTCAAACACTTTTTGTCCAAGAATATTGAATATCTGAGTGTTTACCATGGTATCTTGTGCATCTTTTAAAGCAAAATAGAATTCGTTGGTAGAAGGGTTGGGCCAAACTGCCGTAATTACTTCAGTTTCTATACTAGCAAGGTTCTGTGGAATTTCACCTCCAGTTCCAACAGGGGCAATTTCAACTGCTGTATCCCCGGCAGATTCAATATCAACGGTTCCAAAAATTTGAAACACTAAATCTTCTGGAGCACCTCCAAAAACAAGACTTGACGGGGTCCAGTCCACGGCACCAATCCCGAATAAGTTTGCAGTATCCCTGAAAATGCTCTCATTTCCAATCAATCCGATTTGCGTTAGCCAGAACCATTGTGTCTCATTAGGGAAGAAATCTAAATTGGTATAAACCGAAAGCCAATAGGTCCCTGACCCCAATACCACCGGCTCTGGAAGATCTAAACTTATGTTTGTATCAGCCGCCGCTGAAGCGGGAGCAATGGCACCACTACTATAAACCACATTACCAGGGACTCCACCATTATTTTCAAAAATGGTCACTGTTGCGCTAGTTAAGGACGGACTGTTATTTGCAGCACCAAATGCCGTAATGTTACTTAAGGTCCATTGACTGCCTTCTGGGATTATAAAATCATCAGCAGATTGAATAAGTGCACCTCCAAAATCGGGAATTAACTGGGATGGCAAACTACTGCTAACAGCGTCGTTTTGTTCGTAAATAGGAAACTCAGTGAGTGTAACTGTAAACCCTTCAGAAACTTGCTCCTTTCCAGATGTTGCAATTAGTCCGATTGCCGCAGAGCCTTCAGCATCCGGTGCAAAGGAAAGGGTGATAATATCTCCATCTAATACCGCAGTCACCAAATCAGGATTTGAGTTGGTCAATTCAACGGAAATCGGCCGCTTTGAGCTGCTAACAAATAAGTCTTGTACATTTACCTCTTTGTCAGGACTATTCAGCGGAAGTAACAAATCTGGTAACAAATAGGCTGTACTTAGTCGGGCTTCAGGAGATTTAGAGGCATAAAATCTAGCATTGTATACTCCATTCCCGTGAGCTGCAACAGCGACAAATCCATCTGCTCTTGTTCTAACTTGAGGCACCACAACATCACCAACAATGGCAGGCTCTCTATACCAACGTGTGCGATTTCCATTCAAGTAAAATGATGCGTATAGTCCCGTACTTGTTCCAACAAAATAGATATTGTTATTACCACTTATGGAAAACCATCTCACAGATGGGCCATTTCCGGTTCCATCCGCATTTTCTTCCAAATTACCACTAATGTTTTCCCAGGTCTCTCCTGCATCCTTGCTCATAAAAAGACTTTGGATATTATAGTTGGAGAATACTGCAAAAACTCGATCAGCGTTATTTGGATCTACATATATTTGGTTGATGTTCCCTTCAGGAAGTCCTTTTCCGGAAGAAATATCCACAGCGGGCTGGTCATCTATGTTTGCATTTTCCACTTTAAATATCATACCACTAGAAGTTCCATAATAGAGCCTATTGGCCACTGGATATTTAGACACATCCAATCCGGTAATGAGAGAGCCATCAGGAGTTGCCGTTTGGGTTTGCTCTACCCAATTCACAGATGTAGGGGCATTGGAAAATAGGGGAATTTCATCCAAATTGTTATTGCGCCACATACGGTCGCCCGCTGGCATATACATAACATTGTCATTGTTAGGGTCTAGCACAAAAGGAGCTACAAAGTCAAAACCACTTGCACCCGAAGGTTGCACTCTGGTAAATGAGATGAATTCTCCGTCTTCATTAAAATTAAATCGGAATACAACTCCGAACTGGGCAGAAACGTATCGGGTAAGGCCGCCATCTGCTATTGCATTGTACGTACCGTCACCACCAAAGTCTTCTTCCCATGGGTCATCTTCGTTCGTTGAATTCGTAAACCATGTTCCATTGTCTTGAAACCCAGCCACAACATCTTGCGTGTTTCCTTCTGGATCTATGGCTATAGCATATGGCTGTGTGGTAATATACCCGTTGTTCAAGGATGTCCAGCTTACCGGTTCTGTATTAATGGAGATATCTTCAGTTACCTGTACACCACCATCATTGGCTGAAATGACTTTGTTAGGGTTTGAAGGTAAAAAAAGAAGATTGTGTTGATCGGGATGGTGATTGGGATAAAGCGCAAAACTATCACTAAAAATAGTATAACCACCAATCCAACCCTCAAAACCAGTAGGGGTGGTAAATCCAGTTTCGGATCTATACAGGTTGGTTCCGCCAAGAAATACCAAGTCTTGATTTGTGGGATGTACCTTTATAGTCATATTGTATGCACCTTGAAGATTTAGGTCTCCTGCCACGCCACCGATATTAGTGGGAAGATTTGTGGTTAAATCTACCCATTGTTCTTCTGGGGTTTCAGCATCAGCTTGATATCTCCATAGGAATGCCTCACCAGCATCACTAAGGTCATAAGAGAAAAAATATACACGGTTTTCATCAGAAGGGTCATATGCCATGACTGTTCTTCCGAAAGACGGAAACAAACCAGCTGGTGTAATGTTCGTCCAGGTTTCACCGTCCTGAGAAGTAAAAAAGCCGGCATTTTCACCGCCAAAAATATCTACGGTTCCGTAAATGGTTCCGTTAGGGGTTATTATAACTTCTGTTTGACTGTCAAATCCGCTGGGTAGGACTTCTTCAAAAGATCTTGCCCCATCCTCCGATTTAAACAAACCATCAAAAGTGGCGGTGTACACATCACCATTTGCAGGATGCACGGCTATACTGTTTATCAAATCAAAAGAAGTAATCGAGGTAACATCATTATCAGAAGTGTTTCGCATTCTAAACCAGCTTCTACCATTATTATAGGACTTGTAAATACCTGATCCTTGATAAAATGCTCCAGGCGCACCGGCGGAATTTCCATAACGTTCACCTGATGCGTAGTACCAAATATTTTGTCTTGATTTTCTCGGATCTTGGACTATAGCCGTAATACTGGGGTTTTGCCATTTTCGGGTAACTCGTTTCCAAGTTTCCCCAGCATTAGTAGAGCGCCAGAGTCCCCCTGAAACACCTCCAGCCAAAATAATGTTTTCATTTCTACGATCAATTGCCAAAGCTCTTGTTCTTCCGCCAACGTTAACGGGTCCTCTTTCCCTGAAATAGAAATAGTTCTTTTTAGAAGCTTCCCCACCATAGGTTTTTGCCATTTCTTGTTGAATATCTGTGGAATCGATTTTCTCAGAAAAAGCGGCTTCTTTTAAGCGAATATTATCTGGAATTTGATGGGTAAAAGGATCTTGAACCTGTCTAAATTCGTAAGCAAGCCGATCTAAAGCGCGATCTCCAACAGCCATTGGGGTAACGCCTACAGGGCCTTTTTTACTATCATAAATTTTTGATTTTTTGTATAGATCTTGTCCTTTTTGCGGAGCATCATCATGGGTCTTTTTTAAGTTTTGCGCTTGAATCCCTGAAAAAAAGAGGAAAAAAGCAGAAAAAATTAGGAAAAACTGTTTAGTGAGTAGAGATTTTTTCATAAGGTTGAGATTAAATGAATTAGCCTTTCAATATAACAAAAATCCAATGGATTGTTAAATTATTCCTACAAAGATCGACGAAATGAGGTATTAAATAAAACCCAAAATTGTCTTGAGGCCCAACAACAAAAACTATAATTTAAACTTTACGTGGATTTTTAATGCGGTGATACATTTGTTGTGTATAATTGCTCAAAATTTACCGCATGAGAACCTTAGTGATAGGTGATGTCCATTCAGGATTAAAAGCTTTGGAACAACTTTTGATTCGTGCCGAAGTTAACCAAGATGACGATCTCATTTTTTTAGGAGATTATGTGGATTCTTGGAGCACAGCTGTTGAAACCGTAGACTTTTTGATTGCCTTAAAACAACAATACAAGTGTACTTTTATCCGTGGAAATCACGATGAACTTTGTAAGGAATGGTTATTGACCAAGAAAGAAAACCCCCAATGGTTAGCACATGGAGGAACGGCCACTCGAGATTCATATTTGAGTGCAAATCGAGAAAATTGGGAGCACCATCTGGATTTTTATGCCAATCTTGAGAACTACCATCTCGATAAAAAAAATAGACTTTATCTGCATGCGGGCTATACTAATTTAAAAGGCGTTGAGCATGAATATTTTGATCAATTGTTTTATTGGGATAGAACACTTTGGGAACTTGCCAAGGCAATTGATCCAAACTTGACAATAACAGACACCAGTTTCCCAAAAAGGCTTACACATTATAGAGAGGTTTTCATTGGCCACACACCACTATCAAAAACGAGTGTGGTGCCTCCAGAAAAGGGAGCAAATGTTTGGAATGTTGATACAGGGGCAGCATTCAAGGGAGCTTTGACCATAATGGATGTAGAAACAAAGGAGTTTTGGCAAAGTGACCCCGTGCATTTACTTTATCCTGGAGAAAAAGGCAGAAACTAACAGAATACAGCTTTTTATTAAATAATAATGGAGACCTTTATCAAAAAAATAGAAATATGTCGTTGAAAAATATTCGGTTAGAAGTAATGCAGGCCATAGAACCACAAGTAAAGGGATTCATGGACTCATTTCTTATACCTATAGAGGAAATATGGCAACCGAGTGATTTTTTACCAGACCCACAAAGTGATAACTTTTTTAGTGAAACGGAACAGATCCGGGAGGAGGCAAAAGAACTGGGATATGATTTTTGGGTTACCCTTGTAGCCGATACTATAACTGAAGAAGCTTTGCCTACTTACGAATCTTGGTTGATGGATGTTGAGGGAGTTGATCAACACAGTGGAAAAGAAAATGGTTGGAGCAAATGGGTAAGAGCTTGGACCGCAGAAGAAAATAGACATGGCGATGTGCTGAACAAATATCTGTATTTATCTGGACGTGTTAATATGCGGGAAATTGAAATGACAACACAACATTTAATTTCAGACGGTTTTGATATTGGAACGGATAGAGATCCGTACAAAAATTTTGTCTACACTACATTTCAAGAACTGGCCACTAATATTTCCCATAAACGTGTTGGAAAAATGGCACGTCAAAAAGGAAATGTACTACTCGGAAAAATGTGTACTATTATTGCGGGAGATGAAATGCGGCATCATTTGGCGTATCGGGAATTTGTAAAGACCATTTTAGGACAAGATCCCAATGGAATGATAGAAGCTTTTGCCGATATGATGAAAAAAAAGATTGTTATGCCGGCCCATTTTTTAAGGGAATCAGGGGAGAGTATTGGAACTGCCTTTGAACAGTTTTCAGATTGTGCACAACGACTGGGAGTTTATACAGCTCAGGATTATATTGATATTTTGAAAAAATTGAATGAATATTGGGAAGTCGGCAACTTACGTGGTCTTTCAGAACAAGCTGAAAAAGCCCGCGATTATTTAATGAAACTTCCAGATAGGCTTCAACGAATTTCTGAACGGATGAAGTTTGGCCAAGAACAATATAAGTTTAAATGGGTTGAGGCAAATGGAATGCTATAAAAAAAGACCGGCAAACAGCCGGTCTTTTTTTATAATAATTTAACCACAAAATTAGAATTTACCTCCTTTGTGTTCATCCTGCCATTTGATTAATTTTTTCCAAGCACCCTCATAGGCCATTTTAGATTGCATAGGCCATGAGGCAGGGTCATGGATTCGGTAGCGATCCCCACCAGAATTAAGGACTTCTTGGCATTTATCCACAGAAGTTTCTGAAAGAGCCTTCCAGGTCTTGATTCCGAAATTATGGAAAAGCCCTTCAATTTTAGGCCCAATTCCCTCAACAACCTTAAGGTCGTCCTGCTTAATTTTTTTCCCGAAAGCAACTTTTGCGGCATTCGCGTCAAAAGCTATGGCGGCAGGTGCGGCAGCGGCTAAAGAAGCTGCGCTTTTACTTTTTGAAGTTGAACCAACTGTTTTGATTTTTTTCTGACAAGCCTCTAAATCAGCTTTTAATTTTTCATTTTTTTCTTCAAGAGCTTTAAGTTCTTCTGAATTATCAACATATGTTGAGTCCTTGCCTTTTCCAATGAGGTATCCCAGAATACCTGAAATTATTCCAACAAGTGCAGGAATGATCCAGCACCAGATATTTAGATTTTCAAAATTCATAGTAGTAAATTAATGGTTATATAATTAGTTTAGTGTTACAATTGTCCTCCTGTTCTTGGCTCTTCCTTCTTCGGTGTCATTCGAGGCAATTGGAGAATCCGGTCCTTGGGAGGATGTACTTATTTTAGATTTAGCAATTCCATTTGAGATAAGATATCCCTTTACAAAATCTGCTCTTTCCTGACCAAGTTGAATATTCGTTGCCCTTACTCCAGTATTATCGGTATGCCCTACAACATTACAAACAGCTCCATCAACCTTATCTAGGTAGCTGGAAATGTCAGCGATTTTTTGTCTTTGTTCGGCAGTAAGACTGATAGCTGCTTCTCCAGTTTGGAAATATAGCACCAAAGGATTGTCCTTTATTTTCTCATAAAGTGCTTTTAATTGTTCATCAACATCTTCTGCTTCTTTTGAAATACCATAAGAAATTGGTCCTAAGAAAACAGTTTCATCTGGAATCATGTCTTCCATCACTTTTCCCATTGTATTAATTTGGGCTGATGGAATTCCACTGGAAATAAGATGGTTTTTAACCGAATTTGCCCTTGCCAATCCAAGATTGGGATAGGCAGTATGGTTTTCTTCATCAGGTGCATAAAAACCTGTGATGTTGAGGATCTTTGCGGTGTTGGCGCTTAGATAGCCCTCTAAGTTAGAAATACCATCTTTTAATTTGTTTGAAATAGGCATTAAAAAAGATGGATTGGAATGGTTAAAGTTAAAGTTGTCATTAACCTCAAGCGAATAATCCCCGTCACTTACCGAAAAAGGATAGGATGTTGGATCGACTGATGGGATGATAGGTACTGTTTCATCTTGAATTACGTTTACACTATTTTGTGAAATCTTACATTCACTACAAAGGTTTAGATAGAGAAACGTACCAATAATAATTACAGCAAGTATTCCCAGAAAATAGGTGGTCTTTCTTGTCATTAGTAAATATTGTTAGTGTTTAGAACACCAAAATATTAAAAAAACGCTAAAATTTGGGATTTAACCCTAAGAATCTGAGGAGATTAGAAAAAAATAGAATCCTTATATATTTTTGAAAACAGAAAATGCAATAAAAAATACCAACCATACAATTTTCTTAACCAGTTATAATATAAGCTTTAAAAAGAATGGAAATTATAAGGAACTTAGGGGTATATATTAGGTAAGTAACCCTATTTCTCCCGACGAGGTTCCGGCATTGAAATAGGGTTAAATTTAAATTTGAGTTAGTTAAGTTGGTTTAAAGAATGCCGATTCTATGTTCATCGAGAATCGGCTCTTTTTTTTATAAATCAAATTTTATGCCTTGAGCCAAGGGAAGTTCTGTGGTATAATTAATGGTGTTTGTCTGTCTTCTCATATAGATTTTCCAGGCATCCGAACCACTTTCACGTCCTCCTCCTGTTTCTTTCTCGCCACCAAAGGCACCACCAATTTCCGCTCCTGAGGTACCTATGTTCACATTTGCAATGCCACAATCACTGCCTGAGGAAGATAAAAAATGTTCAGCTTCTCTCAAGTTATTTGTCATTATGGCCGAAGATAAGCCTTGCACAACTCCATTTTGTTGAGCTATGGCATTTTCAACATCTCCAGAATATTTTAATACATATAAAATTGGTGCAAAAGTCTCTTCCTGAACAATCTTGAATGAGTTGTTTGCCTCAACAATTGCAGGTTTTACATAGCAACTACTTTCATAACCATCACCGCTTAAAACGCCGCCTTCAACCAAAATTTTCCCGCCTTCATTTTTAGCTTCTTTCAATGCTGCCTCGTACATTTTTACGGCGTCACTATCAATCAAGGGGCCCACATGATTGGTTTCATCCAAAGGATTTCCGATTTTAAGTTGTTCATAAGCAGAAACGATGGCATCTTTTACCTGATTGTAGATGGATTCATGTACAATAAGTCGGCGAGTTGAAGTGCAACGTTGACCAGCTGTACCCACTGCACCAAATACCGCTCCAATAACCGTCATTTTTATATCCGCATCTGGAGTAACTATGATGGCATTGTTTCCACCGAGTTCTAAGAGTGATTTTCCAAGTCTTGCGGCAACGGCTTGGGCCACAATTTTTCCCATACGGATAGATCCCGTAGCCGATACCAATGGAATTCTATTATCAGAGGTCATCATTTCTCCCACTTTGTAATCTCCATTGATAAGACAGGAAATGCCTTCTGGCAAATGGTTCTCTTTTAAAACTTGAACTATTATATTTTGACAGGCTACTCCACACATTGGCGTTTTTTCCGATGGTTTCCAAACACAAACATCTCCACAGACCCAGGCAAGGGCTGTGTTCCATGCCCATACAGCTACTGGAAAATTAAAGGCAGAGATAATACCAACAACGCCTAATGGATGGTATTGTTCATACATTCTATGTCCAGGTCGTTCAGAATGCATGGTCAATCCGTGCAATTGTCTTGATAGACCTACAGCAAAATCACAGATATCAATCATTTCCTGAACTTCACCCAACCCTTCTTGATAGGATTTTCCCATTTCATAGGAAACCAATTTCCCAAGAGGTTCTTTTAATTCACGAAGTTTTTCACCAAACTGTCTTACAATTTCGCCTCTCTGGGGAGCAGGCATTAAACGCCAATCTTTAAATGCTGAAGTAGCGGCTTCCATGACATTTTCAAAATCTGCTTTTGAGGTGGTTGTAACTTTACCAATAAGTGCCCCATCTACAGGAGAATAGGAGGAAATTGTTTCTCCAGAACCAAAATTCTTTGAGCCGGTAGATGTACCATCATTTATTTGGGCTAACCCTAGTTGTTTTAGGGCTTCATGTATACGAAAGTTTTCTGCAATTTTTGACATTTATAACTTTTGATGAGTTAATTGTTATATTTTTTCAAAATTACAAATAATAATACTGATGGAGAATGCAAAGATTTATCAAATGAAATTGTGCAACAGGAGCAATAGAATTCCTATGAGTGCCGGAAGTGCTTGTACCATGAATATTTTCTTTGATACAGAAATTGCCCCATAGATTCCTGCCAGGGTAACACACCCAAGAAAAAATAGGCCAACATAAATTTGCCATAATGTGTCTTGGATCAGAAGTGACCAAACAAGGCCAGCTGCTAAAAATCCGTTATACAGCCCTTGGTTGGCTGCCATACTTTTGGTGGGTTCAAACAAATGTTCGGGAAAATTTCGGAAGACTTTTTTTGCTTTCGTGGTCCATGCAAACATCTCTAACCATAAAAAATAGAAATGTAAAATGGCAACAATCAGGATAATAAGTTTAGCGGCTATAATCATAATTCAATCTTTTGCTATAAATCGTTCATCAACTGGCATTACTGTTCCGCAGTTGTTACATGTGCGTAAGTCTTCGGAACTATAAAAATGTTTAAAGTGACTTAAAAAGTCCTTTTCAATATCATTCAGGGTAAAATAGGCTTCATAAAGTTTATGGTTACAACTGTCGCAAAACCATAGCAGGCCATCATCCACATTCATATCTGCTCTTTTTCTCTCTACAACAAGACCGATAGATCCAGCGTGTCGAACAGGGGAGTGTGGTACTTTTGCAGGATGAAGATACATATCTCCTGGACCAAGTTTCATTGTCTTTTTTTGTCCATCCTCCTGTATATGTACTTCAATGCTCCCTTCTAATTGATAAAAGAGCTCCTCGGTTTCGTTATAATGATAGTCTTTGCGAGCATTAGGCCCAGCTACAATCATTACAATATAATCACCTGCTTCTTTGTACAGATTTCTATTGCCAACAGGGGGCTTTAGGGTGTCGCGGTTTTCTTCTATCCATTTATTTAGGTTAAAAGGAGCCTTTATTGCCATTGCAAAAGTTTTTAGAAAGGTATAAAAAACCTTTGTTGCAGCATAGGGTTTAACAAAAAAGACCCGTGCAAAGCACAGGTCTTATCAAACACTTATTTAGTGTAACCTAATAAAACTTATTTATTGAACTTTCATAAAAATTTGCGTGAAGTAAGGCAAACCTTCTTTATCCAACTGAACACTCAAGGTAGTATGGGTATATTCACCTTCAATGGCTTCTTTGTGTGATGCACTCTTTAACCAACCATCAAGAGTAAGTTCTGCAGTGCTATAAAATCGTGCTACATTTTCACTTACATCTACAGCATTTATTTCGGATGCTATACCTGATGCTCTTGATTCAAAGTTGTCATGACTCAATTTATTTTTTGATATCATGTAATTATTGTGCGCTTCGGCATACTTGTATGATGTTGGACTTGATTGCAATTTGGAAGACCCAACTGAAACCCTATAGTCATTTACTAAATCAAAAAGATCTTTTTCCATTTGAACTGGATCAACAACAACTTTTTCGCCTTCAAAAAGTGATTCGGTAATAATTTGTTCCTCTTCAAGGGAAGAAGTCTTACTGCACATGCTTACTCCAATTGCCGAAGCAATAATCCATAAAGCGTAAAATAATTTTTTCATTTTCGGGGGTAATTGTGGAGATTGGTTCTAAAAATCTCCTATAGTTCTATTGCTAAACTACTTTCAGACAACAGGTCTGCCAGAAAATATCCATATGATTACGGATTAATCCGATGAGTTGCAAAATTGAACTAAACTGGGTCAAATAGGGTCTGGCAGTAGTTTCCTTTTATCGAAGAAAAATGCCCTTTTAAAGGATTTTGAACAGGACTTAGTTTTCAGCTTCTTCAGAATTTTCCTTTTCGCTTTCAAGGACAAGGCTAAAAACAAAAGCACCAATTTCCTTTACGGGTTCATAAAAGATGGAAGTGCTCTTCGTGTCATCTCCCACAAAGTCAAAAGAAGATGTAAGGCGTTCAAAGAATATCAAAAGGGCCCCAACGATAATAGCAACCTTAAGCATTCCAAAGACACCTCCGGCAATCTTGTTCAAAATGCCCAACATCGCAAAGTCCGCTATTTTAGTCAGGAATTTACCAGCAAAATTTACCAAGAGTACAATTGCAAAAAATGTAATCAGAAAAGCAGTTATTTTTAGATATTGTTCGTTCCAGTTAAGGTTTTCCGCAAGATAGTTGCCAGCAATATAGGAGAAGTGTATGGCGCCGTAGATTCCTGCAATCAAAGCCAATAGGGAGGCTATTTCTACAAACAATCCATTTTTTAAACCTTTATATAGTCCCCAAACCAACAATATCCCAATAACAATATCTAAAAAGCTCATAAATGGGTTTTTAACAAATATAGGATATTGATTTGTACCTTTGAAGCTCCTAAAAAATGACATGTCAAGAGACGATAAACTTAAGGAAAGATGGGAATTATTGGTGGAAAAATTGTCCAATCAATTTTCTGATGGAGACCCATTGGAAATGGATGGCATTATCTATTTGGTGGGGGTACAGGAACTTGGCAATTTTAAAAGGGACTTCAAAAAAGATGAAAAAGTCAATTTAATGCATATCGCCATTTGTAGGTTATTGGAGCCTTATGGGTATTATGATTTTGATTTTTTTGACGAGGATGGTTGGCCCCACTATATCGTAAAGGAACAATTACCCCCATTAAAAGCCGGGGAGCAGTCCGTTTTGATGAAGGAGGCGTTGGTAGGATACTTTTTAGAAAAAAAATATATTCAATAACTTCAGCTGAGGCGCGAACTTGGAAGTTGAATAGGTTACCATATAACAAATCCTTTGAAAGAGATTAGCCAGATTATCAGATTTAATATAAACTTAATTTCTTTTACATTGTAAACGTTTACATTTTATGTAATTTTGATGTTTGCTCCTTTAACTAATCGCTATAAGATGAAAGAGATTGTTGAATTTTCAAACTTGAATAGGAAGAAAACCATTCAAGAACTTTCCCAAGAGACATTCGACTTGGTTGTCATCGGTGGTGGAATTACTGGTGGTGGAATTGCCTTGGACGCAGCCTCAAGGGGAATGAAAGTTGCCTTGTTGGAAAAAGGAGATTTTGCATCCGGAACCAGTAGCAAATCAACCAAATTAATTCACGGAGGGCTTAGATATCTCAAACAGTTTGATTTTTGGTTGGTAAAAGAAGTAGGTTCGGAAAGAGCCATTGTACATAAGTTGGCACCGCATTTGGTCCTTCCTGAAAAAATGTTGCTTCCCTTGATTGAAGGAGGTTCTTACGGTAAATGGTTGACTTCCATTGGTCTAAAAGTATACGACATCCTTGCCCAAGTGACAGGGGATGACAAACGGCAGATGTTGGAGAAAAAAGAAGCATTAAAACTGGAACCGCTTTTGCCAAAAAAAATATTGAATGGAGCGGGGTACTATGCAGAATATAGGACAGATGACGCAAGATTGACCATTGAAAATATAAAAACCAGTTTGCAATTTGGCGCTAAGGCGTTGAACTATGCCAAGGTTACAGATTTCATTTATACTGACGAAAAAGTAGCAGGGGTAAAAGTAAAGGATGAGGTTTTAGGGGATGAGTTCAACATCAAATCAAAATATGTAATTAGCGCTGCGGGACCGTGGGTTGATGAATTACGAAGCCTAAACAATTCTAAAAAGGGAAAACGACTGCACTTGACCAAGGGAGTTCATTTAGTGTTTCCAAGGGAAAAACTTCCGGTAAAACAATCGGTGTATTTTGATGTTCCTGATGGCCGAATGATGTTTGCCATTCCAAGGGGGAAAATTACGTATGTTGGAACTACGGATACCAATTTTAACTTGGATAAGGATAATATCAAAACTGATTTGGCCGATGCTATTTATCTGATTTCAGCAGTCAACAATATGTTTCCGAGCATCAATTTGGAAATGGAAGATATTATTTCTTCATGGGCTGGGTTGAGGCCCTTGATTCATGAAGAAGGAAAATCAGCTTCAGAACTTTCCCGAAAGGATGAAATTTTCACCTCGGACACAGGGCTTTTCAGTATAGCAGGAGGGAAGTTAACGGGATATCGCAAGATGGCTGAACGTGTTGTCAACAGAATTGCCAGGAAAATGGAGGAAGATGATGGTACAAAAATCCCAGAATGTACCACGGATAAAATTCCACTTTGTGGAAGTGATTTTAAAAAATATAAGCACGTAAAAAAATACATCAGTGAGGTTTTTGACCGGATTAAGGAAGATGGATTTTCGGAATATGATGCATGGTATTTGGTCACCAATTATGGAAAACAAACCGAAGCTATTTTAGAAAACTATGCCGCATTACGGAACAAGGATGTTTATCTTAGAATGCTTCGTGCCGAAGCACAATTTGCCATTGCCCATGAAATGGTTTTGAACCCAATGGATTTCTTTATCAGAAGAACGGGAAGATTATATTTTGATATTGACAGCATCCGAAATTATATGGAGCCCATCCAAGAAGAATTCAAGAAAGCATTTGGGTATGATACTGCCCAACTTGAATTTTTTAAGGAGAAAATGGAGGAAGAATTGGAATCGCACTCCAGTTTTTCATTGGAGCGCGTCTAGTTTTATAATCCTGCCATTTCTTGTGCCCAACCAATAATCAGGTTAATTGTACCCTCATCCCATTTGCCCTCTTTTCCCTCAAAGGAGTTTTTTGGACTTTCATGTATAGTGTTCCAATGGTCCAAACCCGGATATTCATGTAGTAAGTGGTCTTGGTGCCCATTTCTTTTTAAGACTTCAATAATCATTTTGTTATCGAAAGATGACATTATCCAATCGTGGGCTCCCCTTAAAATTCTTACGGGAACTTTTAGTTTCTCCCATTGCCCTGCTAAATCAAAATCCTGTAACTGCTGATAATATTGAACAGGCCTTCCATACATATGTGCTGCGGAATGATAATTGTATTCGGCAAGTGCAGGATATTCATTAACCACTTCTTGATAGGTTTTCTTTTGAATCAACATTCCGTGATAAAGAGGAATATAAAAGTTGTTCATTTTTTCAACGATTTGCGATTCCGTATTGTCTTGAAACTGAAGAATTCTTCTTTCAATTTCCAGCATATGCTCATACCATGTTTTAAAGAAGGTGCCATCAGAAATAACCCCGGCCAATTCAAATTCGTTGGCCAGCAGCGGCGCTAAGGCACTTCCCATGCTGGAGCCGTAAACGATAATTCTCGATGTATCAACATAAGGTTTTGACTTCAAATTTTTAATGGCTGACCTATATCCCTCCAAATCCATTAAAAAATCTGAAGTACTACAATCACCTTCACTATCACCTACGCCGGGTTTTTCAATGCGCATTACGACCATTCCCGACTTTTCCACCAAATCCTTGATGGTTTGCCCCCAATTGTTACCTCTTCGCCCTTTATAAGTTTCAATACTTGAACAGCTTAGTCCACCAATTAAAACAATTGCAGGCTGTTTTCCAGATTTTTTAGGTTTGGTGATAATGGTTCTTTGCGTAATTCCATAGGTGCTCGTGACCTCTTCGTAAAAAGTATCGATTCCTTCGTGCTTTTCCTTGCCCAATGGATTGAACCTTACATTGGCTTCAACAATTTGAGTGTCCCGTAGTGCTTTGATTTTTATATCGACACTTGCTCGTAGGCCATAAGAAACATCACTCCAAGCCTCTTCGTCTTTTAATAGAACATTATTCACTTCTATGATAATATCATTGGGCATAAATCCTGCCTTTGCAAGCGGGCTGTTTTTCGTTATCTCTACAATCTGCGCACCTGGAACACCCGCCTTTGGACTACTTATTTTTGCTTCCCAAGAGCTTCTTCTGGTAAGGTATTGTGATTGTGAACTTGGAATTGAAAAAAGAAGAATAAGACAAAAGAACAAGAATCTATTTTTAAGTTTCATCAATATGGATTTAAGTTTTCTTTAAAATTAGATTGCCTATTTTTAGCTGGAGGATAATTTATACATAGGCACTTGTTTTTTATGTCAACAGGGCTCGTACAATGATTTAATATTCATGCAATCCACAAATAGCTTTTATCTCTTTAATTCAAGAATAGCTACCCATAGTGTTTTTTGGGTATTGTACTATCTGCTATTTGGATTGATTTGGGTTGGCGAGGAAGGGTATTTGGCTTCTTTTTATTTGGAGTTTGTCTTATTGCCAATTCGGATTTTGGCTGTGTACGTCACTATTTATTTTTTGCTTCCGCGATTTTTGCTTAAAAGAAAGTTTAGAAGTTTTTTTATTGGATATGGATTGACAATGCTTCTTGGAGGAATACTACAACGCGTTTTTATCCACTTGTTTTATGAGGAATTATTGTTGAATGATTCAACTACGGGACTGTTCAATATTATGTCGTTGGTAAAAGCAATCATTTTGATTAACACAACCACCTTGTTAATTCTTGGAATCAAGTTGTTTCAACTCTGGTCCCTTGAGCATGACAAGAACAAAAGTTTAGAAAGTGAAATCTTGGAAATTAGGTCCAACCGAAGAACACATCGTGTTCCCCTAAAGAACATACTTTTTGTAGAAGGCTTGGGGAATTATGTTACCTATCATTTGGTAGATAAATCAAAAATAACAAGCTATGGGAGTATTAAGGGCACACTCAAGGAGTTGCCGGATAATTTTAGGCGCGTTCACAAATCCTATATAGTGAATAAAGCATATATAAAATCATACGATGCCATGACCATTGATATTCAGGATAATGCCATTCCAAGAGGAAAAAGCATTTCGGATGAGGTGTTGCTACATTGAATCTAATCCAGCCTTTCGGTTAATTTTCTAAAAACTTTTTTTGGATTTTTTTCTTGATAAAGCACTTGGTATACCGCATTTATTATTGGTGTTTTGGATTTCTTCTCGTTCTTTTCATGTAAAAGATGTGCACTTTTGGTCGCATAATAACCTTCGGCAACCATATTCATTTCCATCATGGCGCTTTTTACGGTATACCCCTTACCAATCATATTACCAAACATACGGTTACGGCTAAAAGTTGAGTAGCCTGTTACCAATAAATCTCCCAAATAAGCCGAATTATTAATATTGCGCTTCATTTTGTAAACACTATCTATAAATCGCTTCATTTCCCGTATTGCATTGCTCATCAATACGCTCTGAAAGTTATCTCCATAACCCAATCCATGGGCAATACCTGCAGCAATGGCATAAATGTTTTTCAGCATGGCTGCGTACTCGGTGCCAATAATATCATCAGAAATTTTTGTTCTGATATAATGGCTTTTCAACTCATTGGCCACCAATTCTGCTTTTGACTCATCGGCACACGCAATGGTGAGATAGGATAGACGTTCCAAAGCCACCTCCTCTGCGTGGCATGGGCCTGTAATGACCCCAATATTTTTGAACGGGATTTTATAATGTTCATGAAAGTGTTCCCCAACAATCAATCCACTTTCTGGAACAATTCCTTTAATAGCAGAAAAGATTATTTTGTTGGCCAAGGGAACTGTAAGTCCGCCTAGCTCACTTTCTAAAAAAGCCGATGGGATTGCAAAAATGAGAATATCGGAAGATGCAACAATATGGTTAATGTCATTACTTAGTTCAAGCTTTGAAACATCAAACTGAACGGAACTTAAGTAATTGGGATTATTGCCTTCATGATGCAAATGTGCAATAGCGGATTCGCTTCGCATATACCAGGCTATGTCTTCTAGATTTTCAGAAAGCATCTTTACCAACGCCGTTCCCCAACTACCTCCTCCTAAAATACCAAATCTAAGTTTGTCACCCATTTACAAGAATTAAAATGTAAAACTAAACATTCTAACAATTAGATTGTTAAATTCTGAATATCAATAACTTATGTTTTTTGGCATGGTGCTTGGTTTATGAGTATTGAATTGAAAAACCAGAAGTATGAAAATTGGAAAACTACTATTCGGAATTGTATTTATAGGTCTTTTGGCCAGCTCATGTTACACTGAAGTTGTATTTGAAGATGATTTTATAGAAGAATCGTCATATAATACAGCATTGGTATTGGAAGCCTATGATTTATGGTACATTGATATAAATGAAACAAGGGGAAATGGTGAGGTACCTTTTTTACAAAGTGCATTTACAATTTCCTTTGACCGTGGAGTCGTATATGCCAATAACAATATGGTTGGTATTGGTAAAACCGGAAATGGTTTGGGAATAGATGTAGGTTCATATGCCACATTGAATGGAGCGGTTGAGATAAACCATGATATTGATAACCTATGGTTGTTAGAGGTATTTGCGGTAAATAATAGCACATTGGAACTGTACGATTCCCGTTCCAAAACATCCTATATATTGAGAGGGTACCAGCGTTCTAATTTTGATTATGACATGGTTTTTTATGACAACATCAACTACTTTTTACAGGAATATGAAATTTGGGAAAAAACCTTTACCAGCGAGGTAGGTGCTATAAATGAGTTTGATGATGAAAATTATCTTCAATTTTTATCTGGGGACAATGGTGAATTTTTTAGGTCTTCAATTGATGGTAGTGGAATCCCAATTTCAAACATACAATGGGATTATGAAGGCGATTTTGAAGTTTTTGATGTCGCAAACGATGAGACATTGAAAACTTTAACACTGGATTATGACTTTTTGGGCAATGATTATTTTGAGCTCTACGTTATTAATGATAGTACTATTGAACTGTATCATGTTGACAGCGGAACGATATATGAATTTACAGGTAGAGGATACATTCAATATTTAAAATCTGGAAGTAAAACAGGTAAAAAACGTTCAAAAGTTAAAAATTCTGTAATGAACGTTACAAGACAAAGAAAAATGTAAGGAAGAACTTTAGTGTTCGACTATATAGACAAGTTTTTTGGTTGGTTATTTAGTTGGAGCCGCCTCAAGCATTTAGCTTGGGGCGGCTCTTTTTATAGATTTCAAAATCACATATAAGGCAGTTAAGAATTTTGCAATTCTCCACATATTAATTATATAATCTTTAATTCTTTGCGTATATGGTGTCAAGCCAAGGATTTATGGTATTTTTGCGCCCTTAAAATCAGGAGATGAAAAAATATCTAAATCTTTTTGACTTTTCCCAAAAGGTGAACTATCGTACCGAAGTTTTATCCGGTCTTACAGTAGCCTTGGCGCTCGTACCCGAAGCAATTGCTTTTGCACTGATTCCGGGGTTCTCACCTTTAACCGGTTTGTATGCCGCTTTCGTTTTGGCGTTGGTAACCTCAATCCTTGGAGGACGTCCCGGAATGATTTCTGGTGCTACGGGTGCGGTTGCGGTTATTTTTGTCGGCTTGATTTTAGAGCTTAAACGTACTTTTCCTGGAATAGAACCTACGACTATTTTGAACTATGTTTTTGCCACGGTCATCATTGCCGGAGTCATTCAAATTTTGGCAGGACTACTCCGTTTGGGAAAATTTATACGCCTTGTACCACATCCAGTAATGTTCGGATTTGTAAATGGGTTGGCCATTATTATTTTCATGGCCCAGTTTCCTAATTTTTATCAAAAAGGAACAGACGTACTGTTGTCTGGAACTTCCCTGTATACCATGTTGGGCTTAACCCTATTGACCATGCTCATTATCTGGGGCTTTCCAAAAATTACAAAGGCTGTTCCTTCATCCTTATTGGCCATTATTGTTGTTTCAGCAATTGTTATTGGTTTTGGAGTTGACACACTCACTGTAGCTGATACTATTCAAGAAGGAGAAAGTATCAAAGGAGGTTTTCCTCCCCTGTCCATTCCAAACATTCCCTTGACCTGGGAAACGTTTTTAATCATAATTCCATATGCAGGTATTGTAGCAGGAGTTGGTTTGATTGAAAGTTTATTGACCCTTAATATTATTGATGAAATAACGGAAACCCGCGGTAGTGGAAACAAAGAATGTGTTGCCCAGGGCACCGCTAATATTTTATCTGGATTCTTATCAGGTATGGGCGGTTGTGCTATGATCGGACAGAGTTTGATCAACACTTCGTCAGGGGCACGAGCACGACTTTCTGGAATTACTGCAGCAGTAATGTTATTGGTATTTATCATGTTTGGCAGTAGCTTGATTGAGCAATTACCCATGGCGGCTTTAGTTGGATTAATGTTTATGGTCGCCATTGGAACGTTTGAATGGGCTAGTTTTAAAACCTTTCGGAAAATGCCAAATTCAGATGTCATCGTAATGGTTTTGGTGACTTTGATTACGGCAATTACCCATAATCTTGCCGTGGCGGTTTTATTGGGAGTTATTATTTCTGCATTGGCATATTCCTGGGAGAATGCAAAACGTATTCGGGCCAGAAAACATACAGATGAAAATGGGGTAAAGCATTATGAAATTTATGGTCCTTTATTCTTTGGCTCTACTACATTATTTGCTGAAAAATTTGATGTTCAAAATGACCCAAGTGAGGTAATCATTGATTTTCAAGAAAGCCGTGTAGCCGATATGTCCGGTATTGAAGCTTTGAACAAGATTACCGAACGCTACGCCAAAGCAGGCAAGAAAGTACATCTACGACATTTGAGCAAAGATTGTATCCGCTTATTAAAAAATGCTGAAGATATTATTGAGGTTAATATGTTGGAAGACCCAACCTATAAAGTGGTTGTGGACAAGGTTTAGTTCGAAAGAAGCATATACCCTTCAAATACTAAGAGGCCTACAAGGAATAGAGAAAGAAGGTATACAAATATTTCCTGCAACCTGTCCTTTTTTGCTTGGGCTATGATCTTGTCCCTAATTTTCTTCTGCTCAAAAGGAGTAAGTTCTTTAAAGTGGAGTTTTGCATCATTTGTAAAACCTTCATAAGTCTCTCGAATATCACTATAACTTTGTCTCTTACGAAGCAATGAACGATTTTGCTTTGATGCCAATACTGAGTGACTTGCGAATCCCATAATTTTCTAGGTTTAATTATAGGTAGCAGGAAAAAGCTTTTTGTTACAAAGCGTTATGGTGGGCTATTCTCTCAATCTACCATTAAAAACACTCACTTTAGGATTGATGGGATTACCGGAAGCTCTCCGCATCATGGTAATTTGGCCTGCATGATAGATACAATCGGATAACATTCCATTGATCATGTTCCAATAGGGGTATGGAGTTTGATTTTCTCCGCGTTGAAAAATGACCTTAAAATCTTTAAAATCGTCAGCAGTTGCACCAGCCATTGCTTGGCTTGCCGCTTGAAGATTTTTTAATGTCCCTTCTCGCAAGTCTTTATAGGTAAGCTCTGAAAGATTCATGGGACGAACATTGGGTTTGGATTCGGGAGCGTTCTTGATCATTTCAGACATGCCATAGATGTGTTGAAGTGTTTCAAAAATGGTTCTCCCATCTTCGGACACCTTATAATCCAAATCTTTTTGGGTCAATCCTTCTGTGGCCCAGTAGAATCTAAAGCCAAGACCATCTATCATTCTGGCCACTACATTTCCAGAACCATAATCTTCAGGATAATCTGGGATTTGATGATAGGGGAGTTCCATATGTTGTGCTTGAAGATTACTTGCTAAAATAAATATTGATAGTACTAAAAGGTTTTTCATAAAATAGGAATTATTCGATGCATCCTTTGTAAAAAGGTGCATAAGCATGTATTTCTAATGTAAAAAGTTTGTTTTGGATGGCAAGGTCTTGTTGTAACATGTCGTTAATCGTTTTAAAATCCTTTGCCTTTAAAACCAACATGCCCGTGTCACTATAGCGCGCTCCAGTTACAATTACCGAATCCTTTCGTAATTGGGACAAAAAACTGGAATGCTCCTTAAAATAGTGTTGTTCCCCAGGGGATTTTTCAGCATCCCAATTTTCCCCAACCGTGTACAGCGCAACAAAATATTGGTCAGTTTTTGGGGTGGTTTCTTGGGCAAGAAGAAAGAATGGAAAAAGTAAAAAAATTAAAACTCTCATATGCTATCAATTAATGATGATACTAGCCTATTTCATTGATTTTCGCTTACTCCAAACCTCATAGATTGGCTGTCCCTTGCTACTTAAACCAGAATGGTGCCAATCGTCATCTTTTAATTCAAAATTATACTCAAGACTAGCCCCAACTCTAGAATCATCTTTTGAAAAGAACTCTATATTCTCCGTGTACTTTCCATCAATCGTGGTGTAGCTCCCTCCGCCAGTACCCATAAATTGTTTTGTTTCGGTATTATATGCAATCCATTGAAAACGGGTTCCAGATAAAATTTTCATCGTTTTTCTAGGACGACTGGTATCCCGTGATTGAAGTTCGCCATTTCGTTTTCTGCCGGACATTATCCATGCACCGGAAAGCAGTCCCGGAGTGCCATTATCGATACGTGTCCAAATCCGATTGGAATCTTTAGTTTTCAATTTGTTTTCAGATAAATCAATTTCAAAAGATATTTGGGTACCAACCCTTTCAGGGGATTTGGTATCAAATTCAACAGTTTCGGTAATAGTACTGCCATTAAGAAACCATTCGCCCCCATTCGTATCCATAAAAGCTCCTGTCTTAACATCGAACCAAGTGGAAACTTGATGCCCTTCGGAGAATATAACCACGTTTTTGATTTGTTGACCTTCTTTGTCAGTTCCTGTACTTTCCCATGCTCCCAACAGGGTTTGGGCTTGGATTGAAGCACAGAGTCCTAGGGCAAGGATAACCAATGACATCTTTTTCATAATAATTGATTTTGAGCTAGCGCAGCAACACCAATCCATATACCATAGAACGATATGTTTTACAGCGTACGTAAATACTCAGCCAAATCACGAGCTTCTGCTTCGCTCAAATTTTGATTGAGCATTATAGCATTGTTATATTCCTTTAATAAGGCTTTGGCAATGGGATCTTCACGAAGCATCTTGTCAGGATTCAGAATCATGTTCATAACCCATTCTGGGCTCCGGCGTTCGTATACACCCTCCATTGCAGGGCCTATCATTCGCTGATCCACCATATGACATGCTACACAGATAGCATTGAATTTAGCTTCACCACGTGCTGCCATTTCAGTGTCAATTTCATCAGCAAAGGAAACTGATTTTATTGGGCCAATTCCTTTGTTGGTCAAATCTACTGGCACACCTTCAGTAGTTTGTGCTTTTTTCTCTTCGGTTTTGGTTCTACTTACCTCAAAACCTTCTTTTTTCTCTTCTTTTTTTCCACCACAGCTTGCTAGAAAGGCACCCAATGCCAAGAATAGGAATAGTTTTTTCATTTTGTTTAGCTCTTTGTAATTTGATGTATTTGCAGCTACTAAGATAGTTAATTAGCGACGAATTTTCCTTTGATTTTGTTAAGCTTTAATCAATAGGGGTCCGAAATCGATTTAGTTGGAAGTAAAGAATTCCAAAGCCCTTGTTTCTGTATAGGTGGTATTGTTTTTTCCCCAAAAACCAACATGCCCTCCATAACTGGGAGCCTCCAAATAAATGTTCCTATGTTTTTCTGCTTCGTGGAACGGATAGCATTCATTTCCCAAAAAAGAATCATTCTTTGCATTAATGATAAGGCTTGGAATGTTTATGTTAGGCAAAAACTGTTTGGAACTGCATTGCGCATAGTAGTCCAATGCATCTTTAAAATTATGCGCCTTGCTTGTATAAATATCGTCAAAATCTTTTAGGGTTTTAATGCAAGCAATATCAGTATCCGATAAAAGCTCAGGAAACAGAAGTTGCTTCTGTTTAAGCTTGGCAATGAGGTTTTTTTTAAACCGGTTGGCGTATAATATATTCTTGGGCTTCAACAATTCCAAACATGAATCTTGCAGATTGCATGGCACAGAAATAGCAACGGCTCCCTTAACTTCATTTGGCACCTGATTTCCTTCACCTAAATAATTAAGTAACAAATTTCCACCCAGACTGAATCCTTTTAAATAAATTTCTGAATAGTTGTTGTTATTGAGAAGATGGTTCAAAACTTCCACTAAATCTTCCGTTGCCCCAGAATGGTAGGACCTATATTTTAGATTCGATTCTCCGCTACACCCTCGGAAGTTAATGGCACAGGTATCAAATCTTTTTTGGTTAAACAGTTTGGCACTTCCTGTAATGTACGGGCGTTGTGCATCGCCTTCAAGTCCGTGGAGCAGAATGACCAACTTTTGTGTTGAGGTGTTGGATTTACTCCAATCCAAATCTAAAAAATCTCCATCAGGCAATACAAGTCGTTCCCTTTTTTGCATAATCCCATGTACTTTTCTAACAAGGCCTGCATAAACTGTCGAAAAATGTCCATTTCTAAAGAAAAGAGGGGGATTATAGCTTGAAGAAACCTGGGGCATTAATACAAAATATTGTGCTGGGGTTTTATCTTTTCTGGCAGATTTTTTTCATCCAGCATATCTCTTAAATCAATTTCAATGGTTCTGCATAAAGCGGTCATGGGCACATCATTGATGCGACCCTCAAATGGGTCTTCGCTATTGCTTCCCACTTTTTCCATGGTAACGAACATCCAAGAGATCAGGACGGAAAAGAAAATCATTAAAACAATGTACCACCAGTTGTGTCCATTGTTCAGTTCACTGAGTTGGGTTTCAAATACATTTAATAGGCCAAAAGGAAGCAATAAAACAAAAATCCAGGTAAAGAGAGTACTGAAATATGCGTATTGCCTTGGGAATGGTGTATTTTTTATACGTTCGCACTTGCCCTGTAGGTTGTACATTTCCTCAAGATTATTATGGAAAATTTGCTTATCGAATTCTGTTATTTTTTCTTCTTTCAACAGCTTTTTTAGATGTAGCCCCTGTTTTTTTATGATATGAGTGGCAACGTTTTTTCTATTTTCCAGTCCGTCAACTTCCTCTGGGGATAAGAACATATCCATTCCATTACAAACAGGATTTCGTTCGCCGTGTCTATCAAACAAACGTTCCACAGCCCTATTTTCCCGAATTGAAAAACTGGAAGGTTGTCTTAGCTGGATTCGCAGTGCATTTATCCAAGCCAAATGCCTGTAAATCAATATAATTTGTGCATCTCTGTCATTCTCAACATAACTAAGTACGTTATTGGCCCAGGTACGGGAATAGTTTACAATTCCACCCCAAATTTTTCGCCCTTCCCAAAAACGATCGTAGCTCTGGCTGTTTTTAAATCCAATATAAAAAGCAACTGCAATACCAATTACGGAAAGCGGCTGAAAAGGGATATCAATATGCTTCCAATCCAATGAATGATAGAGATAAAAGATAACTCCGGCGTAGAGCGTGAAAAAAATAAGATTTTTCCAAGCATATCTTATAATGATGTTCCAACTAATATTTCTTTTGATGTACATGTTGGTTGATTATGTTCTAAAAATACTTAAATCTTTCATATTTGTCATTGGCTTAAAATTTGAAAGTAAAGTTTATCGTATTTTTAAGTAATGGAGTTAAGCGGGCAAAATGTGAGCATCTTCAGGTTATTTCTAAAGTGAAAAAAGATAATGGATACGAATGGCAAGAATGTGGAATAACCTCATGTTGTGATAGTCGCTCAAAAAATATGCAAGTAAACATGCCAATTCTCATAATCATACCGTTGTTAGTTCCCCAGAACCCAATGAAAATTGAATGTGGTGTTACGTTCATGAATCAATCGCTAAATATTAAAAAATGAAAGATCCTCGTTTTCCAGAACTTACCCAAAGACAAATAAGGATTCTAAAGGCCTATGGAGAAGTCGAGAATCACCCATCAGAGGCAAAAATATTTACGCTTGGAGATTTACAGTATGATTTTTTTGTGGTTTTAGATGGTGAGGTTTCTATTGAAGACCCTTATAATGATAATGCAGTTATCGTAGCACATCAAAAGAATGAATTTACTGGGGATAGTGGGATGCTTTCTAACCGTGGAGCACAATTTCATGCCATTACCAAAGGAGACACGAGTGTACTTCGGATTGCTCCAAAAAAGCTGAAAGAAGCTATAGCAAGACATAGTGATATTAGCGATGTATTATTAAATGCATTTTTGCTTCGCCAAGAAACCGTACTAACAGAGTTTACAGGTGGAATTAAACTTGTTGGTTCCGGTAACTCAAAAGAAACGTATGCTATCCGGGATTTTATGGATAAAAACCATATCTGGTATAACTTTTTGGATGTTGATGTATCAGAATCCGCCCTCGAGCTTTTAGAGAACTTTAATCTTTCTAAAGAAGATTTGCCTTTTCTGATCAATAGTGAAGCTAAAGTGTGTCCAAATCCTTCACTGGAGCAACTGGCACGTTACTCGGGAGTCTTAATGGATTTTGAGGATAAGGTTTTTGACCTTTTGGTCATAGGCGCTGGACCGGCAGGATTGGCAGGAAGTGTCTATGCCGCTTCAGAAGGGTTAAGTGTGGTTACTATTGATAGTAAAGCACCAGGTGGACAAGCGGGGAAGAGCTCAAAAATTGAAAATTATTTAGGTTTTCCCACGGGAATTTCTGGGAGTGACTTGGCAAACAAAGCTTATGTGCAAGCTCAAAAGTTTGGGTGCAATATTTCTATTCCACATAAAGCGGAAAAGATAGAGCATACGGGGAGTCATTTTATTCTTTATGCAACCAATGATAAAACCATAAAGACCAAAGCCATTATGGCAGCAACGGGTGCAAATTACCGTAGTTTGCCAATTGATAACATTGAAAAATTTGAAGGAAGCGGGGTGTATTATTCAGCAACTGGAATGAATGCATCAGCCTGTAAAAATGAGTTGGTAGGCGTAGTTGGTGGAGGAAACTCAGCAGGACAGGCGGCATTGTTTCTTGCCAATCATGCTAAAGAAGTACATGTAATATTACGGGGAGGGGATTTGGGTGCGAAAATGAGCGACTATTTAGTACAGCGCATTGAAGCAGCAGAAAATATATTTGTACATCTAAATACCCAAGTAAAAGAGTTATATGGTCGATATCATTTGGAGTCTTTGGTTTTAGAAAATAAAAAGGGAGAAAAAACACCGAAAGACATTACAAATCTGTTCACTTTTATTGGCGCCAGGCCATGCACGGAATGGCTACAAGGGTTAGTAGCAACAGACGATAAAGGGTTTATATGCACGGGTCCCGGAATAAAACAAGAAGAACTACATAAGTGTTCTATTTATAGTGGAAGAGAGCCTCAATCTTTGGAAACCAGTATTCCTGGATTTTTCGCTGTGGGCGATGTGAGAAAAGGGTCTGTAAAACGCGTTGCATCTGCAGTAGGGGAAGGATCAATGTGCGTGAGCCAAGTTCATCAATTTTTGGCAGATTTAAAGAATACAACAGCTATAGAAGCTTAGTTTTTACTATTCCTTAGGATACGTTTCTAATAGTTTTGCTTGCTCCTCGATAGCTTCTTTAAATTCTGATTTTAAAGTTTCTACAAGTTCAGAAACTGGCATTACATTTTCAATTGTGGTTACACCCTGCCCTGCGGACCAAATGGTTTTCCAAGCTTTGGCTTCTGTATCCAGTTCTTTGCCAAAATCAATTTTATGGTCTTTTTTAAGATCTTCTTGGGTAATTCCGGCTGCTTGTAAACTTGGTGCTAAAAAATTCGCATGTACACCAGAGATAGCCGCTGTATAAACAACATCGCTTGCACCGGCATCAATAATCATTTTTCGGTATTCTTCAGGAGCTTTGCTTTCTTCAGAATTTATAAAGCGTGTTCCCATATAGGCCAAGTCTGCACCCATTTGCATAGCTGATGCAATATCCTGACCCGTACTAATGCATCCAGAAAGCAAAATGGTTTTTTTGAAGATTTTTTTTACTTCGGCAATCAAACTCATGGGGTTTATGTTGCCCGCATGGCCCCCGGCACCAGCTGCTACAAGGATGAGCCCATCAACACCAGCTTCAGAAGCTTTTTCGGCATGTCTTTTTTTAATGATGTCATGAAAAACCAAGCCACCATAACTATGTATGGCATCTACAACCATGCTAACTGCTCCTAAAGAGGTAATGACCAAGGGGACTTTGTGCTTCATACAAAGTTTTACATCAGCTTCCAGTCTAGGGTTTGTAGGATGAACAATGAGATTGACCCCAAATGGAGCTGGCTTTTTACCTGTTTCTTCCTCAAACTCCTGCAACTCAGATTTTATTTGGATGAGCCATTCTTCAAAACCTTCGCTCGTGCGCTGGTTCAAAGCCGGAAAAGTACCAACGATTCCATTTTTACAGCATTCAACCACAAGCTTGGGCCCGGAAATTAGAAACATGGGTGCTGCAACAGCAGGTAGGGAAAGGTCTTTGATGAATTCGGCTTTGTGGCTCATTTGTTTATGTTAAAGTATCATTAAAAATAAGGCTAATTATGGCTTTTGATTGGAATCAGTTTTGAAAACTATGGTAATTTTACAATTATTATGCACGCATAACAAATAACGGACTATGTTTTTTAAGGAATTTGAGATACGATGGAGCGATTTGGATGCAAATCGCCATTTAGCCAATTCGGCTTACATTAATTTTATGAGTCATACACGTATGGCCTATCTTGGACAATTGGGATTTAACCAAAAATCTATGGAGCAGTATAGTATTGGGCCGGTGGTCTTTTACGAACATATGTACTACTTTAAAGAAGTTTTCCCTGGAAAACCTGTAAAAGTTTCACTTGGTTTTAAGGGGATGAGCGCGGATGGAATGTTCTTCGAATTTCAGCATGATTTTTACGATACTGATGGCAAAAATTTTGCCCGTTGTGAAATGATGGGTGCTTGGATGGATCTAAAGGAACGTAAATTAATGGCCCTACCTCAGCTATTTATGGATGCATTTAACAAAATGGAGAAGGCAACCGACTTTAAAATCTTGACCAAGGCAGATACTAGAAAGCATGTTCAAATCCCCAAGGATTTAACATGAGTAAATAAATTGCTGCTAGGGTTGTTTTGTCAAAGTATCCCCAAACAGCATTAATTTCCCATTTGCAATGGAATAATCATATTCTCCACTTGGAAAACCACTTGTGAAGTTGATTTTTTTATCTGTAAAGGTATAAGTGAAATTGTCATCATCTCCTTCAGAATCTATCCTGTTTCCTGTCAAGTTTTCATTGAATTTCAATTCATAAGAAAAGTTGTCTGTTGAATCTTCAAACCTCCATGTTCCTATTAAGGTGTTTATAAGTACATCCTGATCTTTGGGTTCATCTTTTCCACAACTAAAAGCTACCAACACAATAAACAGAAGAAATTTTACTCTATCCATAATTAGATTATATTGATAGAGCAATTATAAAGTAACCCTAAAAATAACTGGCTTATGAATTGACAGTTCACATTTATAAATTGATGAATTGTCCAAATCAGTTAAAAAACATCAGCTTCATCAGCCGGATAGATTTTGTAAGAATGGATATTTTGCTAGCCTCTGTTTTTCTTTGCATAACCAAACCAACTGGGTGTATTTGAAATGAGTTTGCCCGTTATAACTTCATCCAACCATCTTTCATACCAATCCAAAAAGTTATTCTCATGGGCGAACAAGGGCTTTAACTCAGCAGACTTTTCAAAGTTGATTACTCTAACTTTAAAAGATCCGGTTATAACTAATCCATGCAAAAAAGCACAGCCTTGTGCGCCCAAGGGCATGATTCCAGCAAAAATCCGTTTCAATTCACCAAGAATGAAATAAGTAAGATAAAGTAGAAACCTTAAGTACTTGGCTTAGGTTTTTTGCTTGCAAGGTATACTCCAAATAAGACCAAAGCCGTAGCAATAATTTTGACTAATGTCAATTGATCCTTGCCGGAAAATAATGCAAAGATGATTCCAAATAATGGCTGTACATATACAAAGGCCCCAACGGTTGACGCCTTTAATTCTGAAAGCGCGAACGCATTAAAAAGGTAGGTCATAAATGTGGTACCAATAATTACAAACGCGATTGTTGCATATACCCATACAGGCATAGTTGACCATTGTATTTCTAAAAATTCGGGCAGCGTAATGGGGAGATTAATAATAATTGCAATAGTAAACAACCATTTCATTAATGTAAACGGATGATATTTTTCAATCAATTTTTTAACCACAATAAGGTAAGCTCCATAGGAGGTAGCATTTACAAGAAATAGAAAGTTTCCCAGAGGAATATTTGGCGCATCTTGGCGTATTTCTGCTCCAAAAAGTATCAAGGCTACAGCTCCCACAAATCCTAATAAGATGCCAAGTCCTTTGTTCAAGGTTATTTTTTCACTCAAGAAAAAAGCGGATAATACAACTACAATTATAGGGGTTATGGTTATTAAAACAGAACTATTGATAGGCGTGGAAAGTTGAAGTCCTTTAAAGAAGGCAAGCATATTTATGACCATTCCCAAAATGGCACAAACCAAGATACGCCCCCAATCTTTTTTCTCGATTTTTTCTTTAGGCCCAAAAAATGAAATTCCCCAAAATAAAATGGCTGCACCCACAACCCGCAACAGAATAAATCCGAAGGGTTGGACATAGGTGGGCATAACCCCTTTGGCAACGGTATGGTTAATGCCATAAATAGTGGTGGCCCCCAAGGCAGCCAACAATGCCAATGTTCGTTTGCTCATGAATGTAGTGCCTCTTTGGCCGCTTGGACTATTTTTTTTGAATTCCCCACAAATATTTGCTGGTCAACAATTGTAACGGGTCGTTTTAAGAATGTGTAGTGATCTAGAATTAGATTTTTATAATCATCCTCAGACAATTTTTGTTCATGCAATCCTCTTTGGCGGAACAACATAGCCCGTTTACTAAATAGGGATTCATAACTTCCTGACATTGCGGCCATTTCTTCAATTTGCTCTTTTGTAATGGCCTCTGTTTTTATTTCTTGTAACACTACTCCATCGAGTGGTTGCAACTCTTTTAAAATTCGGATGCAAGTGGAGCAACTCCCTAAATGGTATATTTTTTTCATCGATTGATTTTAAATGCTATTCGTAAATTCTTATGATTTTTCCATTATCCTTACCCAAGACACTTCGAGCATAACCAGCAATTACCTTGTTCATTGGAACTGGGTTATGTCCTGGAAAATAATCCTTGTACTTTTCATAGGCATCTTCTACCATTCCTGATGAAACCACGTTGATTCTGATACCATTTTCCATTTCAAGGGCAACTGCTTGTGCAAAGCTATGAATTGCTCCGTTCACCATAGCAGCACTGGCTGTTTTTATTACGGGGTCATCTGCTAAAATTCCGGTAGTCAAGGTAATCGAGCCTTTTTTGTTCAGATAGTGTTGACCAATCCTCACTAAATTTACCTGTCCCATGAGCTTGCTTTTAAACCCGATATAATAATCTTCTTCTGAAAGCTCACTAAAATAATCCCATTTGGCTTCTCCGGCAATACAGATAATAGCATCCAATTTTCCTGTTTTTTCAAACATTGTCCTTATTGAATTACTATCCGTGATATCTACTATAATAGAACCGGTGCTTTTGCTCGCCACAACGACCTTGTGGCCTTCTTTAAAATATGAGGTTACCTTTTTGCCGATGGTTCCGTTACCTCCAACTATAAGTATTTTCATTATTTTCCAAGAGATTTAGTTTAAAGCAAAATCAACTGCCTTTTGTGCATGTATTTTTGTGGTATCGAAGGTTGGAAGACTCACTTCCTTTTCCGGAATCAGTATAGGCAATTCCGTGCAACCTAAAATTGCGCCTTCTGCCCCCTGAGCTTCCATTTTTTTAATGATATCCAGGCAAATTTCCTTGGATTCCTCAGTGAAAATACCTTTCACAAGCTGATTATAAATGATTGACTGAAGTGTATCCCTGTCCTCTTCATTTGGAATTAAAACCTGCAAACCATATTGTTCTTCCAAGATTTTTGTGTAAAAGTCTTTTTCCATAGTGAACTTCGTGCCCAACAGTGCCACTTTCTTTAAACCTTTACTTTTAATAGCTTCGCCCGTAGCGTTTGCGATATGTAAAAATGGGATATCAACGGCATTGGTAATGGCATCACTGACCAGATGAATTGTATTGGTGCAAAGAATAATAAAATCAGACCCGGCACTTTTCAAATTTTTGGCCTGTTCCTCCATAAGTTTCCCTATCTCATCCCATTCTCCCGAGAATGAGAAACGTTCAATTTCGGCAAAATCAACCGAGGAAAGAACACTCTTTGCCGAATGGGAACCGCCCAACCGCTCTTTGACAATTTCATTTATATATTGATAATATATTTTTGAGGATTCCCAACTCATTCCCCCTATTAAACCTATTGTTTTCATAGTTTTTTATTTAAATTTTGACATGTCTTCTGCGCCTATGATCCGAATGGACGCAAGAATTTTTTTAATGTTCTTTGCAAAAGTACTTTGTGTATTTTGCGTTAGCTCAGCATGATTGATACAACCACAATCCAAACAATGTTCCATAGTTATTCAAATTTATATTTCGCTAATTATCGATTTGTTTGTCTAAAAAATTTATAAATCGGTTTTTAATGACTCCACATATGCTTCAATTACTTCTTCGTTTCTTTTATAATATGTCCATTTTCCATGTCTCGTTGGAATGACCAAATTTGCATTTTGCATAGAATTTAGATATGTGGAAATGGTAGATTGCGACAGCCCAGTTTTGTCCTGAATGTATCCTACACAAACACCATCATTAAAATGGTCAATGTCTTTGTGTGGCGGAAAATTTAGCTCAGGATTTTTTAGCCATTTTAGAATATTAACCCTAGTTTTATTTGACAATACTTTGCTTATTTCAACAATATCCATAGTACAAATATAATTTAAATATTTACATATCTAAAAAAATAGATATGTTTTTTATTTTCTATTTAAAAGTATGTGTATTGTAGAAGAACTAAAGCCTTACTTTTCTTTTCAAATATTTATTTGCTTCGGCATATGGTAGGGTCAATATAATTGGCCCATCCGCATAAGACGCAATCTCATATTGATTGTATATTAACTGAATACCATCTGGTGTATATCCAATATTTTCTGCTAAATGAAAAACGTCGCCGTCAAACATAAAGCCCGTGGTGTTGATATTTTCATCCTGCGGAATTGCTTCCTGAATCCTAAACTTGGTTTCCGCAAACTTCTCAAAACCTTCTGTATTTGTAAAAAGCTCCCAATTTTCAACCTCCATTTCTTTCAACTTATCAAAATTCAAAAATGTGGTTGATCCATAACCATGTGCACCCCCGGTAAATGTATATGTATTGAATACCAGGCTTATGGTATTTTTATCCTCGTAGATAACTTCGCTATTTACTTTTGCCTCCCAACCAATTGTTTCATCAGGAAATCTATTTATAAGCTCTCTATAACTATTGGTAAACGAGTACACAGCATCCTCCATAGAAACGATTTCCTTTTCTTCATCAAAAGACAACAAGGCAATAATCTCTTCTTCCAAAGTCGTGTTTATGGTTTTTGCAAGTCTGGTTTTGTCCAGAGCTTTTGGAATGGATATTTCAATTTGAGGGCAATTGCCGCAGGCACCTTCGTCTATTTCGTAAGGCTCAAAAGTAAGTTTATCCTCATTTTCACAACCAATGGTGAGCAATAAAAACAAAATTACCTTAAAAGGAGTTTTCATAAGATGGGGCTTTTGGATTTACCAAAAATAAGACTTCGTTGATTACTCCAAAAGATAACAATACATTTGTATGTAGATTAAGACAAAATGAGCAAGAAAGATTTAAGATTCAATAGTAAAACCATTCACGGTGGCCAGCAGCCAGATAAGGCATATGGTGCAGTGATGCCACCAATTTATCAAACTTCTACCTATGCCCAAACCACACCGGGAGGACATCAAGGATTTGAATATTCCAGAAGTGCCAATCCTACGCGAACCGCTTTGGAAAACGCCTTGGCGAGTATTGAAAATGGAACGTATGGATTAGCATTTGCAAGTGGACTTTCTGCCATGGATGCAGTAATAAAACTTCTAAATCCTGGGGATGAGGTAATTTCTACCAACGATTTATATGGTGGGAGCTATAGAATCTTCAAACAGATTTTTGAGAAGTATGGGATTAAATTCCATTTTGTTGGAATGCAAAGTATAGAAAGTATACGTGAGCATGTAAATACGAAAACAAAACTGATTTGGGTTGAAACACCTACCAACCCAATGATGAATGTAATAGACATAAAAGCAGTTTCCGAACTTGCCAAAAAGAACAATCTATTATTGGCGGTGGATAATACATTTGCCACTCCATACTTGCAACGTCCATTGGATTTGGGAGCGGACATTGTTATGCATTCTGCAACTAAATATTTAGGTGGACATAGTGATGTTGTTGTTGGGGCTTTAGCAGTTAAGGACAAGGAGCTAGCTGATAAATTGTATTTCATTCAGAATGCAAGTGGTGCCGTTTGTGGGCCGATGGATAGTTTTTTAACGCTACGTGGAATTAAAACGTTGCACGTACGTATGCAACGGCATTGTGAAAATGGGAGAGCAATAGCTGAATATCTTGTAAAACACCCAAAAATTGAAAAAGTATACTGGCCTGGGTTTGAAACCCATCCCAACCATGATGTTGCCAAAAGCCAGATGGACGACTTTGGAGGTATGATTTCATTTGTTCCCGAGGGGAGCAGTTATGAAGAGGCAATTAAAATTGTAGAAAAATTAGAAGTGTTCACCCTTGCTGAGTCTCTTGGTGGTGTAGAAAGTTTGGCAGGGCATCCTGCAAGTATGACCCATGCCAGCATTCCCAAAGAAGAACGGGAAAAAAGTGGTGTTGTGGACTCACTAATAAGACTTAGTGTGGGAATAGAGGATGTAGATGATTTAATAGCGGACTTGGATCAGGCGATAGGATGAAGAATAATTGCCAAATTCAAGAAAAAGTTACGTTTCGAAGTCTAGAAATGGGAAAAACAAAAGATTTTTCAATAGATATGTTAAAAGCCTATCTCAATTATCAGTTTTTGAATAATTTATAAAAAATAGACTGCAAAATTATTGAAATAATATATTTTTGCCCTCAAATTCATAATTCGTTAAAACTAATTCTAAACTAAGTCCTTTGGACCAAAACTAGTAATCCGTTCTATGGAAGCAAAAATTAAAGCATTTATGGATGAGGTAGTAGCCAGAAATGGTCACGAACCAGAATTCATCCAAGCGGTACAAGAGGTAGCAGAAACCGTAATACCTTACATTGTAAAAAACGACATCTATCATGGGAAAAACATCCTTTTAAGGATGGTAGAGCCAGAACGGTTGATTTCGTTCCGAGTGGCTTGGGTTGATGATGATGGGGAAATACATGTAAACCGGGGATACCGAATTCAAATGAATTCTGCTATTGGACCTTATAAAGGGGGCCTTCGGTTTCATCCAACGGTAAATGCCAGTGTGCTAAAGTTCTTAGCTTTTGAGCAGGTTTTCAAGAATAGCTTGACAACCTTGCCCATGGGCGGAGGTAAAGGAGGTTCGGATTTTGATCCCAAGGGGAAATCCGATGATGAGGTAATGCGTTTTTGCCATGCCTTTATGTTGGAATTAAATAGACATATTGGTCCAAACACTGACGTTCCGGCCGGCGATATTGGAGTAGGCGCACGCGAAATAGGCTTCCTTTTCGGAATGTACAAAAAAATCAGAAATGAGTTCACAGGCGTATTGACCGGTAAAGGCCGTTCTTGGGGAGGTTCTTTGATTCGCCCTGAAGCTACCGGCTATGGGACGGTTTATTTTGCGGATAGCATGCTGAGGATGAAAGGGGAATCCTTTAAAGGAAAAAAAGTTGTGATTTCGGGTTCAGGGAATGTGGCCCAATATGCTGCTGAAAAAGTAATGCACCTTGGTGGTAAAGTATTTACACTTTCAGATTCTGGTGGATACGTGTTTGATAAAGATGGAATTGACGAGGAAAAATTAGCCTTTGTGATGGATTTGAAAAATAACCGAAGAGGAAGGATTTCAGAATATGCTGATAAATACTCTTCCGCGGAATATCATAAAGGAAAAACACCTTGGGAAGTCCCGTGCGATGTGGCTTTACCCTGCGCTACCCAAAATGAGTTAAATGGTGATGATGCGGCCACGCTGATAAAGAATGGTTGTGTTGCGGTTGCAGAAGGCGCAAATATGCCTTCTACCCCTGAAGCCATTCATGCTTTTCATGAAGCTCAAATTTTGTTTGCCCCCGGAAAAGCATCTAACGCAGGAGGAGTTGCCACCTCTGGATTGGAGATGTCGCAAAACTCGTTGCGTATTAGCTGGACTCGTGAAGAAGTGGACGAGAGATTGAAAGGAATTATGGAAGATATTCATGACTCCTGTATTGAATATGGGAAAGAAGCGAATGGATATTGCAACTATGTAAAAGGTGCAAATATTGCCGGTTTTGTAAAAGTAGCTGATGCCATGCTTGCGCAAGGGGTGATATAAATTTTATTTGAATCAATCAATTACAATGAGGTGGAAGTTATTTTCACCTCATTTTTGTTTTAAAAATTAATATCTTTAATCCATATGTTGTTGCAATGAGATATGTTTTTATAGTATTGACCTTTTGTTTTGCCCTTCCATTGATGGGGCAAAAGAGCTCTCAACTTCCATTCAACCAAAAATCATATCCACAATTTTATTCGGGTGACGCCTTGGTTACGGAATCAAAAAACCAAGGTCATATAAAACCTATCTTGGAAGGAAATAATAATCAAGGCAAATCTACTACGAAAACGAAGATGTGGAATATGCCTATTCTAAAACCAGAATCAAACAGCTCCACTCCAGTTTTTCCAGTTGATTCTTCCCAAACCTACTTTTTGCAGGTTTATCCTTATGCAAAAGGGTAGAGAACCTTTGCTGTAGAACGCCGTACCTATGCAAGTTACCACAAAAGCTATTGTGCTCTCTTCTTTAAAATATGGCGATACAAGTCTCATTGTTAAGGCATATACAGCTTCTGATGGATTAAAATCATACTTGTTGAAAGGAGTGTTGACATCGAAAAGAGGTAAGGTTAAAGCAGCCTATTTTCTTCCATTGATGCAGTTGGAAATTGTTGCCAACCATAGAAACAAGGGAACATTGGAAAGTATAAAAGAGGTTAAGGTTGCAAGTCCATATAAATCCCTTCACACAGACATTATAAAAAATAGTATGGTACTTTTTTTGGCCGAAATGTTGTCAAACAGTATTCAAGAACAAGAACAGGATATGAGCTTGTTCAACTATTTGGAATATGCGTTGTTTTGGTTGGACGAGGACAGTTCAATTTCAAATTTTCATCTACTTTTTTTAATTAACCTTACCAAATATTTGGGATTTTATCCTGACACATCGTTTCAAAATGCGCCGTATTTTGATTTATTGGAAGGTAGTTTTAGTATGACGCCCACGTTGAACCTACAAATAGAAGGGGAGCATTTAAAAAATTTCAAACACTTTTTGGGCATAAATTTTGATGCACTTAAAACAATACAAATCAACAAGCCTCACCGACAAGAACTTTTAAAAATGGTCATTCTTTATTTTGAATTACATTTGCACGGATTTAGAAAGCCCAAGTCCTTAGCGGTCTTAAATGCAGTATTTGAGTAGTATGCGCAACACAGGTCTCATCCTCTTTTTCTTACTGTTCTCCTTAACTGTTTTTGCTCAAGAAATTACGGTTCTGGATGCTGATACAGGCAACCCTGTGGCCAACGTAGCCCTATACAATAAAGATAAATCCAAAACGGCGGTATCCGACTTTAACGGTAAAAGTGATCTAGCTGTTTTTTCGAGGAACGAGAAGATTATTTTTAAACACATTAGCTACGAAGTCTTCACTACAACAAAGGCAAGATTAACCAAAAAGGGTAACCGAGTTTACCTAACTTTAAAACCAGAAGAACTAATGGAGGTGGTGATGTCGGTTTCCAAGTGGGAACAGCAAAAGAAGGACATTCCCCAAAAAATAGAGTCAATTAATGCCCGTTCCATATCATTTACAGCTCCACAAACTGCTGCAGATTTGTTGCAGACCAGTGGGAAAGTGTTTGTGCAAAAAAGCCAGTTGGGAGGTGGTAGCCCCATGATTAGGGGTTTTGCCACGAACAGATTGTTACTTTCCGTTGATGGGGTCCGCATGAACAATGCCATTTTTAGGGGAGGAAATATTCAAAACGTGATTTCCATTGATCCTTTCACTATCAAAAACACTGAGGTTATTTTTGGTCCCGGATCCGTAATTTATGGAAGTGATGCCATTGGTGGGGTAATGAACTTTTTTACCCACAAACCTCGTTTCTCTTTTACCGATAGTCTTACATTTTCTGGAAATGTGAACTATAGATTTTCCTCTGCAAACAATGAAAGCACCTCCCATGTAGATTTTAATTTCGGACAGCAGAAATGGGCTTCACATACCAGTTTCACATACAATAACTTCAATGATTTGGCCATGGGTAAAAATGGAAGAGACTCGTATTTGAGGAATAACTATGTTATTAGGGAAGATAATAGGGATGTGCTAGTAACCAATTCCGATCCAAGAAAGCAGGTAACAACAGGTTATGACCAAATCAACTTTTTACAAAAATTCACGTATAAACCAAATAACACTTGGAACTATGATTTAGGCCTTTATTACTCAGAAACGTCGGATTATTCACGATATGACAGATTGATTAGGCCCAATGACGAAGGAGATGGGTTACGTTCGGCAGAGTGGTTCTATGGACCACAAAAATGGTTCATGGGAAATTTTCAAATCACCAAAAAAGGAAAGAGCAAGTTTTATGACGGGGTAAAATTAACTACCGCATATCAACATTTTCAAGAAAGTAGGAACAATAGGGATTTTCAAGAACCAGAACGATACACAACCCAAGAAAAAGTGGATGCCCTATCCATTAATCTTGATTTTGAAAACAAAAAAATAGGAGATTTACGCTTATATTATGGGGCTGAGTATATTTTCAACAAAGTAAATTCAGAAGGAAGTCTAGAAAATATTGAAACCAATGTGATTTCAGGAGCTGCATCGCGTTACCCAGATGGATCCACTTGGCAAACAATGGCGGCGTATATTAATGGGGAGTATAAATTAAAACCAAATTTTACATTGTTATCTGGGGTTCGTTATAGTCAAGTTTGGGTTGATGCCCAATTTGACACCACCTATTACCCATTTCCTTTTGATGAAGCCGATATTATAACCGGAGCGTTTACTGGAAGTGTTGGTTTTAGTTGGTTTCCAAAAGCAGATTTTCAAATTACATTGAATGGTTCCACAGGTTTTAGGGCGCCTAATATAGATGATATAGGAAAAATATTTGATTCAGAACCCGGGTCCGTTGTAGTTCCAAACCCCAATTTGGAACCTGAATATGCATACAACGGAGAATTGGGTTTTAGAAAGAATATTAAAAACAAGCTGGTTTTAAAAGGAGCAACTTTTTATAGCTATTTGGTAGATGCATTGGTGAGACGGGATTTTGAGTTTAATGGAGAAACTGAAATTTTATACAAAGGCGAATTAAGTAATGTTCAAGCAATTCAAAATGCTGCAAAAGCATATGTATATGGTTTTGAGTTTGGTTTGGAAGCCTTTTTTAATGAGAATTGGTCCCTTTCTTCAAATTTAACCCTTACCGAAGGAATAGAAGAAGATGATAGTGGTGTTGATTCTGCTGCAAGGCATGTTGCACCCACCTTTGGTGATGTTCATTTGGTTTGGCAAGATCAGAAACTAAAGGCAGATTTGTTTTTGAACTATAATGGGGAAATCAGTAATGATGATTTGGCATTGTCAGAACAGAGCAAAGATTATATTTATGCCACAGATACCAATGGCAATCCATTTTCCCCTTCCTGGCACACCCTTAACTTTAGGTCTCAATATCAAATATCCAACGCTTTAAAAACAACATTAAGTTTAGAAAATTTTACTGATCAAAGGTACAGGACCTATTCCTCTGGAATTATTGCTCCTGGAATCAATCTCATATTGGGCTTGGGATATAGTTTTTAAAAACAAAAGGGCTTGGAAATTTCCAAGCCCTTTTGTTTTAAGGTAAAAGAAATTAATGATCTAATTTATCCTTGGCATCCTCTGCAACCTTTTTAAGGTCGTCAGCGGTTTCATTAGCAGCATCTTTTGCATTTTCACCCATTTCTTTGGCTTTGTCCATGGTCTCTTCACCAGCCTTTTTAATACTGTCCAATGCCTGGCTTCCGGCCTCTTTCATTTCCTCACCGGCTTCTTCCATAGCCTCTTTGGCATCCTCTGCTGCCTCTTTTAGGTCATCACCAGCTTCTTCAAGGGAATCTGCCGCTTCTTCGGTTGCTGCTTTGGCCTTGTCAGCGGCTTCTTTGCATGACATCATTGTAGATATCGACAAAGACAATGCAATTACTGTAATTACTACTTTTTTCATATAATATGGTTTAGTGTTAATTCCGTTAAGATATGGATTTTGGAGGAAATGGGGATTCATGGGGTATCATATTTAGGTTAAGCAGGTTAAGGAAATTCAAATACATGATTTGTAAGGCAATAATTCCATCTAAATTTTTAATTTTGCAAACTTGGAATTCTAGAAGAAGTAGGAGAAAATATGAAGTTTGCGGAATATAAAGGATTGAATTTACCCAAAGTATCGGAAGAAGTTTTGAACTTTTGGAAGGACAATCAAATTTTTGAAAAAAGTATTTCCACCAGAGCGGGGAAAGAAAGCTACGTGTTTTACGAAGGGCCACCTTCTGCAAACGGAATGCCTGGAATTCACCATGTAATGGCGCGTACCATCAAGGATATCTTTCCGAGGTATAAAACCATGAAGGGATATCAGGTAAAACGAAAAGCTGGATGGGACACCCATGGATTACCTATTGAAATTGGTGTAGAGAAAGAGCTTGGTATTACCAAGGAAGATATTGGCAAAAAGATTTCAGTAGAAGAATATAACGCAGCCTGTAAAAAAGCGGTCATGCGCTATACAGATGTCTGGAATGAAATGACCGAGAAAATAGGCTATTGGGTAGATATGGATGACCCATACATTACCTATAAACCTAAATATATGGAATCTGTTTGGTGGTTGCTAAAACAGATTTATGATAAAGGCCTTATCTATAAAGGATATACCATTCAACCGTATTCGCCAAAGGCGGGTACGGGATTAAGTTCCCACGAGTTGAATCAACCTGGAACGTATCAGGATGTTACGGACACAACTGTTACAGCTCAATTTAAGGCTGTTGAAAGCACATTGCCTGAGTTCTTAAAAAAGTTTGACCATTTGCACTTTTTGGCTTGGACAACTACTCCTTGGACACTCCCCAGTAATACAGCGTTAACCGTTGGATCAAAAATTGATTATGTAGTAGTAGCTACTTATAATCAATACACGTTTCAACCGACACATGTAATTCTTGCCAAAAATTTAGTAGGGAAACAATTTGGAGGAAAGTTTGAAGAAACTGATGATGTTTCGGTGCTTTCCAGTTTTTCTAAAGAAAATAAGAAAATACCATTCTTGATTGCTGCGGAATGCAAAGGCGAAGATTTGCTGGGAATTCAATATGAACAATTGCTTCCATATACCCAACCGTATCAAAATCCAGAAAATGCTTACAGGGTTATAGCAGGAGATTTTGTTACCACAGAAGATGGAACTGGAATAGTACATACCGCGCCCACTTTTGGTGCTGATGATGCCTTGGTGGCAAAACAAGCAAAACCTGCAGTTCCACCAATGTTGGTGTTGGATGAAAACAACAATCCAGTTCCGTTAGTCGATTTACAGGGAAGGTTTAGACCAGAACTTGGAGAATTTGCGGGCAAGTACGTGAAGAACGAATACTATGCAGATGATGCGATTCCAGAGAAGTCTGTTGACGTTGAAATTGCCATCAAACTAAAAGAAGAGAACAAGGCATTTAAGGTAGAGAAGTATGTGCACAGTTACCCAAACTGCTGGCGTACGGACAAGCCGATTTTATACTATCCATTGGATTCTTGGTTTATCAAGGTTACGGATGTTAAAGACCGTATGTTCGAGTTGAACCAAAGCATCAACTGGAAGCCAAAAGCCACTGGTGAGGGTCGATTTGGAAACTGGTTGGCCAATGCCAACGATTGGAACCTTTCCCGTTCCCGTTATTGGGGAATTCCACTCCCTATTTGGCGCACTGAGGATGGGAAGGAAGAAATGATGATTGGATCTGTAGCGGAATTGAAGTCCGAAATGGAAAAAGCTGTTGAAGCAGGAGTCCTTGAAAAAGACCTTTTCGAAGATTTTATTGTAGGAGACAATAGTGAATCCAACTATGATAAAATCGATTTACATAAAAATATTGTAGATCAGATTACTTTGGTATCCCCATCGAGAAAACCCATGAAAAGGGAATCTGATTTAATTGATGTTTGGTTTGATAGTGGCTCCATGCCTTATGCACAATGGCATTACCCGTTTGAAAATAAAGAGCTAATTGATGGTGGTGTTGCATTCCCAGCAAACTTTATTGCAGAAGGAGTAGACCAGACAAGAGGGTGGTTCTATACCTTGCATGCCATTGCCACTATGGTTTTCGATACCGTTTCCTATAAGAATGTAGTATCGAACGGATTGGTGTTGGACAAGGAAGGAAAGAAGATGTCCAAGCGTTTGGGGAATGCCGTTGATCCGTTTAAAGTGCTTCCGGAACACGGAGCGGATGCCACGCGTTGGTATATGATTTCCAATGCAAATCCATGGGACAATTTGAAATTTGATATGGATGGAATTGTTGAAGTGAAACGGAAATTTTTCGGCACACTTTATAATACCTATTCCTTCATGGCATTATATGCCAACATTGATGAGTTTGATTATTCAGAGGCAGACATTGCATTAAAAGATAGGCCAGAAATAGATCAATGGATTTTATCGGAACTGCATTCACTGATTCAAAAAGTAGATGAAACCTACGATGATTATGAGGCGACAAAAGCGGCTCGAATGATTTCTGACTTTGTGCAAGAAAACTTGAGCAACTGGTATGTGAGACTATGTAGAAGACGTTTCTGGAAGGGAGATTACCAACAGGATAAAATCTCCGCATATCAAACATTATACACTTGCTTGTCCACCGTAGCAAAATTATCGGCTCCTATTGCCCCCTTTTTTATGGATCGGTTGTACAAGGATTTAGATGCTACAACAAAAAAAGAGGGTTTTGAAAGTGTTCATTTAGCAGATTTTCCAGTTTCTAATCAAGGAATAATCAACAAGAAATTGGAACGCAAAATGCAGTTGGCGCAAAAAATTTCCTCTTTGGTCTTGTCCATTCGCCAAAAAGAAAAGATCAAGGTGCGTCAGCCATTGCAAAAAATAATGATTCCTATTTTGGATGATGAACAGAAAGCAGATATTGGAGCGGTTTCAGATTTAATAAAATCAGAAGTAAACGTAAAAGAAATAGAGTTGCTTGACGATGCTTCAGGAATTTTGGTGAAACAAATCAAACCTAATTTTAAGGTTTTGGGGCCAAGATTTGGGAAGGACATGAAGGCTATTGCTGCTGCTGTAAATCAGTTGGGTCAAGAGGATATCCAAAAAATTGAGCGAGAAGGCGAATTAATGCTTGCTTTGGAAAATAAAAGTATTATTTTACAGTTAACTGATGTGGACATCAGCTCACAAGATATTGAAGGTTGGTTGGTAGCAAGTTCTGGCGCGTTAACAGTAGCTTTGGATGTAACCATAGACGAAAACCTAAGAAAAGAGGGCATTGCAAGAGAACTTGTAAATAGAATTCAAAACCTTAGAAAGGAATCTGGGTTTGAAGTTACTGATAGAATAGATATAAAAATATTGAAAGACGGTTTTGTGGAAAGTGCGGTTTCCAGTAATGAAGATTATATTAAAACAGAAACCTTGACCGCTGAACTGAATTTTGAGGAAAAATTAGATAAAGGTATAGCTATTGCCTTTGATGAAGTAAATACAAAATTGTTTATCCAAAAACATTAGAACATGGCACAAGATTTAAAAGTAAGATACTCGGATAAAGATCTAGGAGAGTTTAGAAAGTTAATTGAAGAAAAAATAGATAAGGCCAACCAACATTTAGAGCTACTTAAAAGTGCATACATGAATGATGGCAATAATGGTACAGATGATACCTCACCAACATTTAAAGCTTTTGAGGAGGGTTCCGCTACCATGAGTAAGGAGGCCAATACACAGTTGGCAATTCGCCAAGAAAAATTCATAAGGGATTTAAAGAATGCATTGCTTAGAATAGAGAACAAAACCTATGGTATTTGCCGCGTAACAGGAAAGTTAATCAATAAGGAACGATTAAAATTAGTTCCGCATGCTACCTTAAGCATAGAGGCAAAAAACATGCAGAAATAATAAGAACGCCGCAAGGCGTTTTTTTGTTTATGAAAGGGACACTTTTTGTTTTAAGCTTTTTCTGCTTGCTGAATCTTCAAGGCCAAAAATTGGTGAAGAAGGCTTTTGTAAACAATAGTATATCGTCTATTCAAATAAATTCCCAATACTGTTACCAAGTTAATCTTAATACAGTCAATACGAATGAAATACATATTGAGGCTGAGATTGAAGGCGAATATTCCAAGGATTTGGTAATTACAATAGAAGAAAATAAAACTACGGTTTTGATAAGTGCAGGATTTCAGCCAAACTTTAACAACCCAAATGATAAGTTGAGCGCCCATAAGATAATTTCCATTAAACTGAATGTAACAGTTCCAAATGACAAGCGCGTTTTTGTTTATGGCACAAATAGCAATATAATAATGAAGGGGAACTATGAAAATTTAAAGGTGAAACTATTGGATGGAAATTGCTCCATTGATAATGTAGGCGATAGGGTTGAGGTAACCACTCAAAAAGGTAATATTTTGCTTGTAACTGATAATGGGAATATAATGGCAGAAAGCACTTATGGTAAAGTTGTAAAAGAGTATATCCCACAAGGACAAAACCAATATAGTTTGAAGACGATTGAAGGAAATATCAATCTAAGGAAAACGAAATAATATCCATACTTTTGCGCAATCTGTTTTAAAGACATGAATTTAAAGAAGTCCCTCATAATCATTGTATTGGTCTTGCTTATAGATCAAATAAGTAAAGTTTACGTAAAAACCCATTTTTTCCTTGGGGAACCTTTTGAAGTTTTTAGTTGGTTTAAGATATTGTTTATAGAAAATGAAGGAGCAGCATGGGGTACCAAACTTAGTGATTTGCTTCCCATATCGGAATCTGTTGGAAAGTTGGTTCTAACTATTTTTAGACTTTTCGCCATTTTTGGAATCGGGTATTGGTTATGGGATATCATAAAGAAACAATCCCCCAAAACTTTGATTTTGGCAGTTTCCCTCATATTTGCAGGAGCAATGGGAAACATCATCGATTCTGTTTTTTACGGGATGATTTTTGATCACAGCAATAGCCAAGTTGCAACACTGTTTTCTGACGAACCTTACGGAAAACTGTTTTATGGAAAAGTAGTTGATATGCTTTACTTTCCATTGATAGATGCCACATGGCCAGAATGGGTGCCTTCTGTTGGTGGGAGTCGTTTTCGTTTTTTTGAACCGGTTTTTAATATTGCGGATACGGCAATCAGCACTGGTGTGGGAATATTGATTGTATTCAACAAAAAAGCCTTTCCAAAACAGGACAAGCCAACAGAAGATTAAAATTTATAAACCCTTTTTGGGGTAATACAGTAATCCAATTTTACATCGTTTTTGTGAATGTCACTGATGCTTTCCTCAGCTTCGAAGAGGGAAAGTCCAATTTTAATGGTTTCGGGTCTACATTTCAGCAAGAACGTATCGTAATAGCCTTTTCCATAGCCAACACGATTCCCTTTTCCATCAAAAGCTAGCAATGGAACAAAAACAACATCTACTTGGTTCTCTGGAATCTTAATGCCATCCACGGGTTCTGGAATTTGCCACTTATTTTTCTTGAAAGTTGTGTTATCGGTCAATAGATAGTTTTTCATTGAATTTTCACCAGTAATCTTAGGGATAACAACATTTTTATCTTTCCCTTGAAGAAGCGTCATAATTGGAAGGGTATCAACTTCTTTGTTTTCTTCAATACTTAGAAAAAGGTGGAAATAAAAAAAATCCCATATAGGGATTTGGAGGACATGATTTGATAAAAGTATACTGTAATTTGAGATTTCCGAAGAGTTAAACTCGTCTCTCAAATTTTTATATTTTTTTCTTAGTTCATGCTTCAACATCTAGTGTTGAAAGTTTTTGAGGTGGTTGTCTTGGGGAAACTTATTTTTTTATTCTCTGGTTGAAACAGAAAAAAAGATTTTGAAGAAAAGCATCAAAATCAAGTACATTCCCAAAACGATAACATAATTTTCCATCGATTTGTTTTTGATATGGTTAAATGTAGGTAAAAGAATTGAAAAATTCACCATGAAATGCACCTTTTATCGATGAAACGCATCATTTTTAGCAACAGTTTAACAAATTTGCTAATAACTTATGATGAAAATAACAATTCATTTTTCATAAATATCTGAAAATGAACAATATAGTGTTTTTGAGTAAAAAAGTGGATTTGTAAGAAAAAGTTTAATAGAGTAGGTTAAGTATCTTTCTTTTTGTCAAAATCCACATATGGAACTTTCATTTTCTCAAATTTAAACTTCCCTTTTTTGGAAAAAATCAAAAAAAAGAGTCAAAATTAATAATTTGAAAACTGCAAAAAGAAGTGATTCCACTGTGCTGAACCCTTCTTTTAAATTAGCTAAGGTGCTTTGTTGGTCAATTTTAATTAAAAACACAGGTATTAAAACTTATTTTTGTTCTAGCGTCAATTTTTCGGAAGTAATATGTCCACTACATCATCCATCAATGTTCAGATAAGCGTTTTACCCAACGACCCGGGTGTATATCAGTTCTTTGATGCGGAGGATAAAATTCTATACGTTGGGAAGGCAAAAAATCTTAGAAAAAGGGTGGCTTCATATTTCAACAAAAAGCAGGAGTATGGCAAAACCAGGGTATTGGTTAAAAAAATACATTCCGTTAAACATATTGTGGTAGCCACAGAGTCGGATGCGCTGCTTTTGGAAAATAATCTCATAAAAAAACTTCTGCCCAGATATAATGTTCTTTTAAAAGATGATAAATCCTATCCTTGGATTTGCATTAAAAAAGAACGTTTTCCAAGAATTTTTCCTACACGCAAATTAATCAAGGATGGTTCTGAATATTATGGCCCATATACCAGTATGAAGACTGTGAGAACTTTGCTAGATCTGGTTAAAAGTCTATACCCCTTACGAACATGTAATTATGACCTTTCGGAAGAAAAGATTTCATCTGGAAAGTACAAAGTGTGTTTGGAGTATCATTTGGGGAATTGTTTGGGACCATGCGAAGGATTACAAAAAGAAGAGGAATATCATAAACAAATAGAAGATATTAGAGAGATTATAAAGGGAAACTTTAAAAGTTCATTACAATTCTTCAAATCGCAGATGAAAGAGTTGGCGAGTAACATGGAGTTTGAAAAAGCACAAAGGATAAAAGACAAGATAGAAATATTGGAAAACTATCAGGTTAAATCCACAGTGGTCAATCCAAAAATCAACAATGTAGATGTGTTTACCATTATTTCTGATGAATCCCATGGATATGTAAATTTTTTACAGCTTTCACACGGTTCAATTACCAGATCACATACCTTGGAAATTAAAAAGAAACTTGAAGAAACGGATGAAGAATTGTTGCAGTTGGCCATTACCGAGATTAGACAGCGATTTAAGTCAGAGTCCAAAGAAATTTATTTACCATTTCCAGTATCCGTTGAAGAAAACCTTAAAGTCACTTTGCCAAAATTGGGAGACAAAAGAAGAATTTTGGAACTTTCAGAACGCAATGCCCGTTTTTTTAGACAAGATAGGTTCAAACAAATAAAGATTACCGATCCTGATAGACACACCAAACGAATTATGGCTCAAATGAAGGCGGATTTGCGACTTTCGGAAGAACCAACTCATATTGAATGTTTTGATAATTCCAACATACAGGGCAGTAATCCAGTAGCTGCTTGTGTAGTATTTAGAAATGGAAAGCCCTATAAAAAGGATTATCGGCATTTCAATATAAAGACCGTAGAAGGCCCTGATGATTTTGCAAGTATGGAGGAAGTGGTTTTTAGAAGGTACAAACGACTACTCAATGAAGATGAGCCATTGCCACAGCTAATTGTTATTGATGGTGGCAAGGGTCAATTGTCGGCCTCTCTAAAAAGTTTGGATATTTTAGGGTTGCGCGGAAAGATTGCCATAATTGGAATTGCCAAAAGATTAGAAGAGATTTATTTTCCCGAAGATCCAATTCCATTGTATCTGGATAAAAAATCGGAAACTTTAAAAATAATTCAGCAGCTTAGAAATGAAGCCCATAGATTTGGCATCACCCATCATAGAAACAAAAGAAGTAAGGGAGCTATAAATTCTGAATTGGAAAGCATCGAGGGAATTGGTGAAAAGACAGCAGAACAGTTGTTGAAAAACTATAAGTCGGTTAAACGTATTAAAGAAGCAACCATTGAGAGTTTAGCTAAATCTATAGGTATGGCAAAGGCAAAAAAAGTCTATAAATCCTTTCATTAACAAAAACAAATGAAGAACATTTTAGCCTTACTGATTTTCGTTTTTTTTGGTGTTTTGGGCATATCCCAAACTACAGATCAAAAAGAATCACGAAAAATAGGCCTCGTTTTAAGTGGAGGTGGAGCTAAGGGCTTGGCCCATATTGGTGCGCTTAAGGTTATTGAAGAAGCTGGGGTGAAAATAGACTATATTGGGGGGACTAGCATGGGAGCAATAGTTGGTGCGCTTTATGCCTCGGGATATTCTGCTCAAGAATTGGATTCCATTTTTAGGGTAACCGATTTTTCAAGTTTAATTCAAGATAATGTACCCCGGGGAGCCAAAACCTTTTATGAGAAAGAAGATTCAGAGCGTTATGCCCTAGGTCTTCCCTTTACAAATTTTAATGTCACATTTCCACAGGCAATTTCAGGAGGACAGAATATCTACAATGAACTGGTGAGACTTCTTTTTCATGTAAAGGACATTCAAGATTTTAAAAGACTGCCCATTCCCTTTTTATGCATTGCCACAAATGTAGAAACAGGAGAACAAGTGCTTTTGGATAACGGATACCTTCCGGAAGCAATAATGGCAAGTGGCACATTTCCTTCATTATTTGAACCTACAGAAATTGAGGGTGAAATCTTAATAGATGGAGGTGTGGTCAACAACTACCCAATTGACGAACTAAAAAAAATTGGTGCAAATCTAATTATTGGTGTAGATGTACAACATGGGTTGGCAACTCGTGAATCCTTATCATCCGCTACGGAGATTCTTCTTCAAATCAACAATTATAGAACGGTAAGCGATATGAAGGAGAAAGTAGAAAAAACCGAAATCTATATAAGGCCTGATATTGATGATTTTTCTGTAATTGATTTTGATAAAGGAAGTGAGATTGTTGAAAGCGGTGAGAAAGCAGCATACAAAAAAATAATAGAACTACAGGAAATTGCCAAAAACCAAAATGCTTCGCCAATAGGTAAAGATGCGGTTTCAATAGCAGATAGTTTAACCATAAATAGATTAATCATTAAGGGTAATGACAGGTATACCAGAGGCTATATAAAGGGAAAGTTGAGGTTTAACCTGGCTGAAAAAATTTCATTTAATAAATTAAAACAGGGCATCAACAACTTGTCAGCAACTGGAAACTTTAAAACGATTAGGTATGAACTTACCTCAAATGGATTGGGTACGGATCTAATATTGAAATTGAAAGAGGACCCCACAAAAATGTTTTTAAAGATGTCTGCCCATTATGATGATTTATATAAAAGTGCTGCCTTGATCAATTTTACCAAAAAGAATTTTTTGCTAAAAGATGATGTGGCATCCTTTGATTTTATTCTTGGAGACCATATTCGATATAATATGCAATATTATTTGGACAAAGGATTATATTGGAGTTTTGGCATTAATTCCAAGTTTACAGATTTTGATGAGGAAATAGACTTTGAATTGATTCGCACAAACTTCAACGCGCCCAATGACCCAAATATACGAGAGATAAACTTAGATGTTACGGACCTTACCAACCAGGTATATTTGCAAACTGTATGGCGAGAAGAATTTGCCATAACTCTTGGAGCCGAGCACAAACTTTTACGATATAGCACAAGAACCCTTAATGAATTGATTGAGGAAAGTGAAACCGCTTTTGTGCCAACAGCTTCCGAACGTACTTTCTTTGAGAATTCCAGTTACTTCAGTACGTATGGAAAAATTACATTGGACACCTATGATGACAAATATTTTCCTACAAAAGGGATATTTTTTGATAGTGATTTTCACCTTTATTTATTCTCATCGGATTTTAACGAAAACTTCAAGGAATTTTCAATAGGAAAAGCTAGGTTGGGGACCGTACTTCCATTATTTCACAACCTAAGCCTTCAGTTGGAAGGTGAGGGAGGTTTTAAATTGGGAACCTCTGGTATAACTTCATTCGATTTTGTGCTTGGAGGGTTTGGGAATGACTTTGTAAATAATTTTATCCCATTTTTTGGATACGATTTTTTAAGTCTTCCAGGGAACAGTTTTGTAAAAGCATATGGTAAACTGGACTATGAGTTTGCACCAAAAAACCACTTTTTATTTTCTGCAAATTTTGCCAATGTAGCTGATGACTTGTTCCGTACGGGCGAATGGTTTGCTGAACCAAGCTTTTCCGGTTATGGTTTAGGCTATGGTTTTGAGTCTTTTTTAGGCCCAATTCAAATCTATTATTCCTGGACACCTGAAATTGACAATAGCAATTTTTTCTTCAGCATAGGGTATTGGTTTTAAGGAAGAACAGAATGGTTGTTGGTTGCAATAGCATACAAGAATTTAGTGCTGCTTAAAAAACCCAATTAAAAAACGGGCTTTGTTCACTTTCAATTAGACAAAAACCCTCATTTTTTTACGGGTTTTCTTAACTATTTCCCAAATTAGTGTAAATAGTAGAAAAGGATAGTTAAAGTCCGTTAAAAACTTATTTTCCTACAAAACCTTGATGTATCTTTACAAAACATAAGGGGTGGTTCCCTTATAACTTTAAGTATTGGTTTTTCATAATTTAAAGTTTGGTTGGTTATTTAGGAAAAGCCCAGTTACAAGACTGGGCTTTTTTTTATATAATATTTTGGAATAACTTTTGTTTATGTAATTGTTAACTAATAGACACATAAAGTGATTTTAGTACTTTTATGTCAATACAAGAAGCCATGAAAAAGTTTTGTATCATTGTTTTTTTCTTCATTGCATTGCCGGGCATTGCACAAAAAACCCATCCAGCTTTTAAAGCAGGCGAATGGCTAAAATTTAGGATACATTACGGATTTCTCAATGCTAGCTATGCGACTTTAAATCTTAGCAAAGATTCTATTGATAGTATCCCTGTGTACCATGTGGTTGGTAGAGGAAAAACAACGGGTTTTGCCAGTATCTTTTTCAAGGTAGACGATACCTATGAGAGTTATTTTGGCAGAAACGATGGGAAACCATACCGGTTTATTCGAAAAATAAACGAGGGAGGGTATACCAAGGACATTGAAATAGATTTTTACCATAATGAGGACAAGGCAATTTTAACGGATAACAAGAATGGCAAGGAATTTAATATTCCCGTACATGACGATATCCAAGATTTATTGTCGGCCTCATATCATTTAAGAAATAGTTACTCACTTGATGAGTTTGAAGTGGGGAAGTCGATTGATATGGATATGCTGTTTGATGATGATGGAATTTACAAATTCAAACTTAAATTTTTGGGAAAAGAAGTTATACGAACCAAGTTTGGAAAGGTAGAATGTCTTAAATTTAGGCCTTTGGTTCAATCTGGCCGTGTTTTTAAAGAAAATGAAAGCCTTACCCTTTGGGTATCCAATGATTTAAATAAAATTCCTGTACGCATTAAAGCGGATTTGGCCGTTGGATCATTAAAAGCAGATTTGGAAGCCTATAACGGACTCAGAAACCAGTTTAAAATAATAATGAGATAGTTTGAATGAAGAATGATGAGCGAATTGAGTCCCAAATCAATAAGCTTGAAGAAAAGTTTAAAAATTCAGGGCAGGACTTAAGTTCATACCTTGATGGGCTTCTATACCAAAAGTACCTTACCTATTGGGATTATATCCATTTAGATACATTGCTGAGCATACAAGTGCCTCGCACACATTTTCCAGATGAGGAAATCTTCATCATGTACCATCAGATTACGGAACTTTACTTTAAACTGATTTTACACGAACAAAAGCAAATAGTTGAAGATAAATCCCAAGACCTTCAATTTTTTATAGAAAAAGTCAGAAGGATAAACAGCTATTTCAAAGCACTTATATCATCCTTTAGTATTATGATAAAAGGTATGGAGCGAGAGCAATTTTTACGATATCGTATGGCTTTGCTCCCATCCAGCGGATTTCAATCAGCTCAATATAGAATGATTGAGGTTTACGCAACACCTTTAGAAAACTTGGTTCATCAAACAGGGAGGGAATCTTTTTCATCAGAAAACAGCATCGAGGAACTGTTTGAAAATATCTATTGGAAAAAAGGAGCAACAGATTTATCTACAGGAGAAAAAACCTTAACGCTAAAACAGTTTGAGTTTAGGTATACCCCAAGATTACTTAGAATAGCAAACCAAGTAAAACAAAGTACCATTTACCACAAATACCTACAACTTCCCAAAAAATTAAAGGAGGACAAAGAATTAATAAAGTCATTAAAGGACTTGGATATAAACGCAAATGTAAATTGGCCATTGATGCACATGGGTTCGGCATACAGGTATTTGGCTAAGGATAATAAGGAAGTTGATGCCACTGGAGGCACCAATTGGAAAGACTATTTACCTCCTAGTTTTCAAAAAATAATATTTTTCCCAACTTTGTATTCAGAAAAAGAGTTGGATGATTGGGGAAAACAGTGGGTGGACCATATTTTTAATCCGGCTAAAAAGTAAATTATAGAAATGCAAAGATTTTTTGGGGCAATCTTGGCACTGGTAGTTTTGGTGTCTTGCAAAGATGAAAAAGTAGAACCGCCAAAGGAAATGGCGCAAGAGACTGTTGAAGTGCCAGTTGTAAAGCATTTTGGCTTTAATCTTGATGAGTTTAAAGTAGTACAGGATACTGTAAAATGGGGAGACAGTTTTGGGGAATTAATGCTAAAAAATAAAGTAGACTATCCCAAAATAGCAACAATTTCAGAAAACTATAAAGACACTTTCGATGTAAGGAAGATTATGGTTGGGAAGCCCTATTTAATTCTAAAATCCAAAGATACATCAGAGATTGCAGAGATTTTTATTTACGAAAATGACCGCATTAATTATACTGTTGTGGATTTAAGGGACAGTGTAAAGGCCTATAAGAGCAAAAAGGATGTAAAATATGTTGAGCGAGAAGTGGGAGGTATAATAAACAGCAGTCTTTCCCAAACACTTGATAGTTTGGGGGTAGATTATAATGTGACCATCGATCTTTCGGAAATCTATGCCTGGACCATTGACTTTTTCAGACTTGAAAAAGGAGACAAGTTCAAGGTTATCTATGATGAACGGTTTATCAATGACACTCTATATGCAGGTCGTGGTCCTATAAAAGCGGCTTTTTTCGAACATAAGGGAAAACCAATATATGCATTCCCCTATGTAACGGATTCACTTAAGAACATTTTAGACTATTACGATCAGGATGCCAATAATTTAAGAAGCACCTTTTTAAGGGCTCCAATTAAATTTGGATATCGTTTATCATCTAGATATAACCTGAAACGCAGGATAGCCTATTACGGATATAAAGTAAGGCCGCATAAAGGAACTGATTATGCTGCGCCAGTAGGAACTCCCATAATAGCCACGGCTGATGGAACGGTTTCTGAGTCAACCCGAAGAGGAGGAAATGGCCGTTATGTAAAGATAAGGCACAATGGAACGTATAGCACGCAGTATTTGCATATGAAAAAACAGAAAGTGAAAAGAGGTGAATTCGTGAGGCAGGGCGATGTTATTGGCTGGGTTGGAATGACCGGAAATACAGGCGGCCCACACGTATGCTATCGCTTTTGGAAGAATGGAAGACAAGTAGACCCTTTGCGTGAAAAATTACCATCAGCAGAACCCATTGTGGACTCTTTAAGAACAGATTATGTTCAATATGTGGAACCGCTTAAGGCACAATTGGATTGTATAGAATATGCCAAACCATTTGCAGAACCAGAACCAGAGGAAAATCTCATAACGCTCAACCAATAAAATGACCTTACCCAAAATCAATCCTACCACAACTAAAGCTTGGGAAAAACTTACAACACATTTTAAAGAAACCAAAGACCTTCATTTAAGGGACTTATTTTCTTCCGATGCTGAACGGGGGAAAAAATTCTCATTGCTTTGGAACGATTTTTTGGTTGATTATTCAAAGAACAGGATAACCGAAGAAACAAAATCGCTGTTATTGGAATTGGCGGATGAGGTGAGATTAAAAGAAGCTATCTCAAGTTACTTTGGAGGGGAATTGATCAATCAAACTGAAGGAAGGGCGGTTTTACATACAGCCTTAAGAGCCAAAGAGGGAGATGAGGTCAATTTGGAAGGCATAAACATTGTAGATGAGGTTTATGAAGTCAAGGGAAAAATAAAAACTTTTTCAGAATCTGTAATTTCAGGAGATAGAAAAGGATATACTAATAAAACCTTTACGGATGTTGTAAATATTGGAATAGGGGGCTCTGATTTAGGCCCTGCAATGGTCACTGAAGGATTAAAATTCTACAAGAATCATTTAAGAATGCACTTTGTGAGCAATGTAGATGGCGACCATGTTCATGAAATACTTAAGAATCTGGATCCAGAGACTACGCTATTCGTTGTGGTATCCAAAACCTTTACTACGCAGGAGACGTTGAGTAATGCACTTACCATTAAAAAATGGTTTTTAAGCCATGCCTCACAAACGGATATCGCGAAGCATTTCGTGGCAGTTTCTACAAATACCCAAAAAATCAAAGAATTTGGAATAGCAGAGGACAATGTCTTTCCAATGTGGGACTGGGTAGGAGGTCGTTTTTCGCTTTGGAGTGCAGTTGGACTTTCAATTGCATTATCAGTGGGATACGAAAATTTTGACGAGCTGCTATCGGGAGCGAATGAGATGGACGTACATTTTAAGGAGACTCCGTTTTCGGAAAATATCCCCGTTATTTTAGCACTTCTAAGTGTTTGGTACAATAACTTTTTTGGCGCGGAAACTGAGGCTATAATTCCATACACCCAATATTTAAGTAGATTTTCAGCCTACTTGCAGCAGGGCATCATGGAAAGTAATGGTAAAAGCCGGGATAGGTCGGGAAATCCAACAAATTATGAAACAGGCACCATTATTTGGGGAGAACCTGGAACAAATTCTCAGCACGCATTTTTTCAGTTGATTCATCAGGGAACCAAACTAATTCCAACGGATTTTATTGGTTTCAAAGAATCCTTACATGGAGAAGGAGATCACCATAACAAGCTTATGGCCAATTTTTTTGCACAAACGGAGGCCTTGATGAATGGAAAGAAAAAGGAGGAAGTAGAGGAAGAATTGAAAGCACAGGGATTAACAGCCGAGCAAATAAAGTCATTAGTGCCTTTTAAGATTTTTGAAGGAAATAATCCTACCAATACATTTTTGATAGAAAAACTTACACCAAAGACCCTTGGTTCACTGATTGCCCTATATGAACATAAGATTTTTGTTCAGGGAATGGTTTGGAACATCTTCAGTTATGATCAATGGGGCGTGGAACTTGGAAAACAGTTGGCCAAGAATATTCTTACAGACATTGAAAATTCCGAAATAAGCAAACACGACAGTTCTACACACAATCTTTTGCAATTTTTTAAGAGGTAAATTAACAGGTCAATATTCTTCGGGAGATATATTAAGTAGTTGTTTGTCAGTTCATTTTATTTGTTAAATTCGCGTTAACAAAACTAATCTCATTTAACTTTAGCTTAATAAGGATGTGTGAAAAATACAGCACATTTGCATCGCTAATTAAACAATTTAAACACTACGAAAATGAAACAAATTTACTTAGCTTTTGTGGCAATTTTGGTGTCCGCAACGGCATTTTCACAAGGAACAATTACCGGAACGGTTGTAGACGGGGAATTGGGAGTTCCGCTTCCGGGGGCCAGCATTATGGTTAGGGGTACAAATAATGGTACTACTACAGATTTTGATGGTAACTTTTCAATTGAAGTATCTGAAACAACAGGTTCGCTTGTAATTTCTTACATCGGATTCAGCACAAAAACTATTTCTTTTAGCTCTGCAGGAAGTTTAGGCACTATTTCTTTAAGTGCGGATGCTGAGGAATTAGAAGGTATAGTCGTTGTGGGTACTGGTATTATTGACTTAGCTAACGATAGACAAACTCCAATTGCAGTTTCTTCCGTCCCCGTAAGAATCATTCAGGAGAAGATAGGAACGCAAGATGTTACTATGACATTGGTTAACACACCTTCAGTATATGTTTCCGGTCAAGCCGGTGGTTTTGGGGACACGAACATGAGGGTTCGTGGTTTTGATCAGGATAACACAGCTTTCCTTTTAAATGGGCAACCAATAAATGGTATGGAAGATGGTTTAATGTATTGGTCAAACTGGTCTGGATTAAATGACATAGCATCTGGTGTGCAAATTCAACGAGGTTTAGGGTCTTCAAAATTGGCTATTTCTTCCGTAGGGGGTACCGTAAACTTTGTTACCAAATCTACTGAGATGAGCGAAGGAGGATTTGGGTATTCAACAGTTGCCAATAATAATTACATAAAAACAAGTGCAGGGTATAATACAGGAATCTCAGAGAAAGGATGGGGTTTAAGCGTTATGCTTTCGCACTGGCAAGGTGATGGGTATAATGAAGGAAACTTTGGTGAAGGTCAGACGTATTTTATCTCTGCTGGATATAGGCCTAATGACAGCCATAACTTCAACTTTTTGATTACTGGTGCTCCTCAGTTCCACGATCAGAATTTTACCAAACCAATAGAGGATTATCTGGAATATGGTGTACGTTACAACAACAACTGGGGTACATACAATGGAGAATATATGACGGAAAGAAGAAATTTCTATCATAAACCTGTTGCTAACTTTAACTGGGACTGGAACATTAATTCAACCACCAACCTTTCTACTGTGCTTTACGCCTCATGGGGTAATGGTGGTGGAACAGGTAACAGGGGTAATAGAATAAGAACCGCTGAAGGTCGAATAGATTACGATGCTATTTATGCTCAAAATGCTCAAGTTACGGATGGAGCTGGGGTTTATTTTGGTTCGGAAGATGCATATGTAACTCGTGCTTCAATGAATCTACACAGTTGGTATGGTCTAATTACAAACTTAGAAAAGAAACTTTCTGATAATCTTACCTGGAACATAGGTTATGATTTAAGAACCTATTATGGGAAACATTTCAGGGTAGTTTCAGATTTTCATGGCTTAAATTCTTGGACAGAAAATATTCGATTGAGAGATCAAAATAACAATCATGAGACATATGGAGGTTTTGGAACATATAAATTTGTTACAGCTACAGAAAGTTTTAGACCTTCAGGATGGGCCGCTGCATTTGACACTTATGATACCGAGCAAAAAATAGCATATAATAATGAGGAGCGTATTTCTTATGGGGGATTATTTACCCAGTTGGAGTATGCTACAGATACTTTTTCTGCCTTTTTCCAAGGATCGATTTCTAACCAGTACCACCAAAGATTTGATATTTTTCAATATGCGGATCAAGCATTGATTGATGGCACTTCGCCGCAAGGTACAGATGAACCAATTCCAGCTGGAATTACAGATGGGGTAGATTCAGAAAAAGTAAATAATTTAGGATATAATGCTAAAGCTGGCTTTAGCTATAGACCATCTCAGGCTCATAGTTTTTATGTCAACACTGGTTTCTACAACCGTCAGCCCTATCATGACAATATCTACTTGAATTTCACTAATCAAGTAAATCCATTAACTGAAAACGAAAAGATTCTAGGACTGGAAGCAGGATATGCTTTCAGCAGCCCTATGTTTTCTGCTACAGTTAACTTGTACAGAACCTCTTGGAAAGATAGGGTTGTTACAAGCTCAGATGTCGTAGATGATGTGGTAACATTTGAAAGTAATTTTGGAACATCACAATTACATTCTGGTGTTGAGGTAGATTTTAAATTAAGACCAACGCAAGATTTTTCAATAAATGGTTTTGCTTCTGTGGGAGATTGGATTTATGACGGTGAGGTTGTAACTCAAGTTACGGATGAAGAGCGAAACGTTTTAAGCACGGAAACAGAGGATGTTGATGGCGGTAAAGTTGGAGGAGCTGCACAACTTTCAGGAGGTCTTGGACTTGTATATAGAATCTGTGAAATGGTTTCGATTGATTCTGATTTTAGATACTATGACAATTTATATTCAGATGTTGGTGCCATAAAAGAGAACTTAGAGTTGCCATCATTTAGCATTTTAGATGCAGGAGTTACTTTTAGAGCGCCAGTAGGTGCCGATAAATCAAAACAGCTAAAAATTAGAGCCAACATAAATAATGTTCTGGATACGGAATACATTTCTAGACTGACTACAGCTACATTTGCTGAGGCGGGTGATGAAACTTATGATGGTATTGCAGTATCTAACCAAGGGTTCTTTGGTTGGGGTAGAACATGGAACGTTACACTTCGTTACGATTTTTAATTTGTGAAAAGAATAGTTTAGATAGAAAACCCCGCAATTGCGGGGTTTTTTTATATCTAAAAATCAGTTACATTTAAACTTTAAAACTTCGTTATGCAAATTTTACAAAACGTACATTCATATTTGGCCTACATTGTATTGGCCATTTTAATTTTAGCAGTTTTTAATGCACTTGCTGGTTGGTTGGGAAAGAAAGAATTTCGTTTTGAAAAAGATTTTAGGATAAGTCTTTTTGCGTTGATTTTGAGCCATATTCAGTTAGTATTAGGTCTCATACTATACTTTGTATCGGCAAATGGATTAAAGGCAATACAGACTCTGGGCATGGGAGGGCTGAATGCTCCTGCACGGCTATTGGCTGTGGAGCACCCCTTTATCAATATTATAGCTATTGTATTGATTACCATTGGTTGGTCTAGGCACAAGAAAAAGCTTGAAAGTGTCGCAAAATTTAAAAGTATTGCGATTTTTTATGGTCTGGGTCTACTTTTAATTTTAAGCCGTATTCCTTGGGGGCAATGGTTTAACTAACAGTGGACATTACCTAATCAAGTGGTAATCTGATTACTCTACCTCTCTTACCAAATATAAATACACCGGGAAGTGGTCGCTATAACCACCGGTGTAATTGCTTCCTGAGTATGTTCTAAATGGATACCCTTTATACTTTCCTTTTATGGTTCTAATTTTAGAAGGTGCATATATACCAGCTTTCCAATACGAATAGTACTCTTTGCTTTTGCCGATTAAATTGGAAGTCATAAAGAATTGGTCAAAAAGGTTCCATTTATCCCTATAAGCCAAAGACCCGAGTCCTTTTTTATGTAGTTTTTCCATTGGGTTAAAAAGACGTAAACTATCCAATTGATTTTCTTTGCCAATGGTTTTCAGAACTTTTTTTAAACTATCATCCCTGGGATCATCATTAAGGTCTCCCATACTTATAATTTTTGCATCAATGTTAAGTTTTTGAATGGAATCAATGATACGTTTGTTCAAAAACGCGGCCCTAAGTCTATTAGGTGCACTTTTGCTTGCTCCGCCCCTTCTTGATGGCCAATGGTTAACTATAAAATAAAATTCCTCATCGTCCAACAATCCACCTACCACGAGTTGATCTCGGGTATAATTTCGTTGCCCCATCTCATCAAAAAGCAATAACCTATGGCTTTTGAATGATGATGGTAGGTAAGAAGCTTTTTTATAAAGTAGTGCGACATCAATTCCGCGTTCGTCAGGAGAATCAAAATGGACAATTCCATAATCCCTTTCCAATAAATTTGGATGATTGACCAAGTCTTTAATTACATTTTTGTTCTCAACTTCACACAAGCCAATGATATCTGGAGATGTATCCGTCGTCTCCCCACCTATTTTTGAAAGAACATTTGATATGTGTTCAATCTTTTTTTCATAGCGCTCATCCGTCCAATTATAGCTGCCATCTGGAGTGCGTTCATCATCAAAAATTAAGGTGTCGTTTACGGTGTCAAAAAGATTTTCAACATTGTAAAAAGCTATGGTTCTTACCCTGTATGTTTTTTGGGATTGGGCAAATAAAGAAATGGACATTAGTATTGGTAGGTATCGTAAAAAATGCATTTGGGCTTTGATTTTAATTCAAAAATAATTAGAATTGTCTTCTTTTCAATCCGAAAAGTAAGATAATAACCCCTTATTTATAATTATTAACCTACTTAGGTAAGCCTATGAGAACTGCTTTGTTCTTTGTGGTGCTCTGCTGTTCTTCCTTTATATATGGTCAGCAAAGCACTATTATTTCTGGTACCATAAAAGATGGAATCACAAAAAAAACGATTCCGAACGCAATTATTGCTATAAATGGTTTATCCGTTGAATCCAATACGGATATAAGCGGAAAGTTTACATTGGAGACTTCACAAATAGGGGAACATATTCTAAACATAAATGCCCCCGATTACCTTTCCAAAAGACTCCCAATTATTTTAGAATTTGGATTTATAGATTTTGGAGAGATAGTTTTGGAAAAAGACATCACTACGGAAAAGGCAGACAATCTTATCACTCTAACAGACGGAGACCTATCTGATGATGAACAAACCATATCCGGTTCCTTAAGCCTGTTACAATCAACCAAGGACATATTTTTGAATAGGGCCGCATTCGATTTTGGACAAGCTTTTTTTAGAGTTAGAGGATATGACTCCAGCAATGGTGAAGTTTTGCTTAATGGAATTTCCATGAATAAATTTTTTGACGGTAGACCTCAATGGAATAATTGGGGAGGCTTAAATGACGTGATTAGAAACCAAGAATTTACAAATGGTCTGGCTATTAATCCCTATACGTTTGGAGGAATTCTTGGAAACACCAATATTGATACGAGACCTTCTGGGCTACGTCCTGGCATTCGATTATCCAGTTCTGTTTCAAACCGCACTTACGGAGGTAGAATCATGACTACATACAATTCGGGATTAAAAGAAAATGGATTGGCCTATTCGCTTTCCTCCTCAAGAAGGTGGGCAAAGAGTGGCTACATTGAAGGTACGCTGTATGATGCCTATTCCTTTTTTGGCTCTTTGGAATATAAATTGAATAATAATAGTCTGGCGTTGACCTCTATTTTGGCAAAAAACAGGCGCGGACGTTCATCGGCTATCACAGAGGAAGTATTTGATTTAATGGGGAACCGATATAACCCCTATTGGGGAAATCAAGATGGAGAAATACGAAACACCAGAGAACGCGACATTTTTGAGCCCTTGTTCATGTTGAACCACTTTTTAGAAACTGAAAAACTAAATTGGAATACAGGGATTGCCTATCAATTTGGCACTTCCTCTAGAAGTAGGTTAGGATATTTCAATGCCCCAAACCCAGACCCCACCTATTATAGGTATCTACCAAGCTATCACATTAATAGCGCTATTGGGGCAGATTTCACCAATGCGAATTTGGCAAGAGAAGGATTTCTAGAAAACTCGCAAATTAATTGGGAGCAATTGTATACCGCCAATTCCAATACGCTTAACACCGGGAAAGCAGCTTATGTTTTGTATGATGATGTGGTCAAGGACACTCAGATAACAGTGTCTAGTAATATAAATTACACTATGAATGAACATTTTGACTTGGGTTTTGGTGGAAATTATAAAGCATTGACATCCAATAGTTTTGCCGAGATTTATGATTTATTGGGAGCGGATTTCCATGAGGATATTGACTCCTTTTCCGATACTGCCAATGATTTGGAAGGAAATTTAATGAAAACCCAAGATGAGAAATTCAACTACCATTACAGAATGGATGTCTCGCAAATCAATGGTTTTGGACAAATTAATGCAAGCTATAATCAATGGAGTGGTTTTGCAACTGCTTCTTTTTCAAGTTCAAATTTTCAAAGAGAAGGGATTTTCAAAAATGAACGTTTCTTGGAAAATTCTCAGGGCAAGAGTGAAAAAGTATCATTTTCCAATATTGGATTGAAAGCTGGATTGAGTTATTTCTATTCTGGACGGCATTGGTTCACGGCAAATGGAGCCGTTATAAACAAGCCTCCAACACTTCAAAATATATTTATCAATCCAAGAGAGAATAACAATATAGTTCCCAAAATTCAAAATGAAACCATTACTACAATCGATATTAATTATTTTATCCGCTTACCGGATTTAACGGGAAGACTGAGTGCGTTCTACACAAGATTCCAGAACACAACGGATATTAATTTCTTTTTTGTGGATTCCGGTGTCGGGTCAGATTTTGTACAAGAAGTTGTGACCGATTTGGACAAACTTCATAAGGGGATAGAACTGGGATTGGAATATGAAGTTTCTTCAAATGTAAAAATATCTTTTGTTGGAAACTTGGGAGCATATGTTTATGCAAGCGACCCTTCTGTTCAAATAAATTTTGACACTGCTGGTGCAGAAGAGGATTTAATTGACCCCGAAGGGACTATAGATTTGGGAGTTTCTAAATTAAAAGACCTAAAACTTGCCCAAGGGCCTCAAACCGCATTTGCGCTAGGACTGGAATACAGGAGTCCAAAATATTGGTGGATAGGGGCATCTACCAATTATTTGGCAGACAACTATGCCAATATTTCAACAATTACCCGCACCCAGAGCTTTCTATTGGATCCGGAAACCGGTGAACGCTTTGTAGATGCCACGGATGAAAATGTTGCGCAAATTTTAGAACAGCAAAGCCTGGATAAGATATATCTACTCAATCTGGTTGGAGGCAAATCGTGGCTAATAAATAAAAAGTATATCAGTGCTTTTGCCAGTATTAACAATGCTTTTGATTCAGTTTTTAGAACAGGAGGTTATGAGCAGAGCAGAAACGGGAACTATGGACAATTACGGCAGGACAACCTGAGTGGAAAACCTTCCTTTGCCCCCAAATACTGGTATGGCTTTGGGCGAACCTATTTTTTGAATTTGGCGATAAGCTTTTAATACAGAAGTATGATTAAAAAACTGACTCCCTTAGCAATTATAATATGTTCTATCCTTTTTTCGTGTGTAAAAAGCAGGGATTTTGATGGATTGTCAAAAAGCTGCTCCAACAGTTTGGAAGCGAATGCCACTTTTGATGAAGTAGTGGCTTTGTATCAAGGAGAGACAATCCAAATTCATGAAGATTGGATTATTGAGGGGTATGTTGTTTCTTCAGATAGGGCAGGAAATTTTTTTAGTGTAATTCATGTTCAAAATCATCCAGTCCAGCCAACCAAAGGTTTACAGGTTGAAATAGATTTAAGGGATTCTCACTTAGTGTACGAAATTGGAAGCAGGTTGCTAATTAAGACAAAGGAGTTATATCTGGGAAAAAGTGGGGAGACCTTTAAATTGGGAGGAACATTTTCAGCGTTTGGAAATATTTCCGTTGGAAGATTACCTGCCTTAAAAGTGCCCGAACATATTTTTTTGCCATGCGATGAAGGAGAATTGTTGCAACCAACAGTAATTTCTGTTGATAGTGTTTCTGACCTTCATGTTAATACATTGGTACGTTTTGATGATGTTGAAATAAGCGAAGATGAACTGGGGTTGTCCTTCGCTGTTGAAACAGAAGAAACAGAACGAACTCTTATGGATTGCAATGAAAATAAAATCACCTTATTGAATAGCGGTTTTTCTGATTTTCAAGAAGATATTTTACCAGAGGGAAATGGAACAATTACAGGAGTTTTACTAAAAGATGGGAATGATTTTCAACTTGTAATCCGGGATTTGGATGATATTGATTTTAGCAATGAACGCTGTCCCGAGATTATCACGGAATTTACTTCAACGAAAGTTTTTATTTCAGAACTGGCAGATCCAAACAACAATTCAGGAGCGCGCTTTTTAGAATTGTATAATTCAGGATCAGAACCATTGGATTTGAACCAATGGACGTTACGGCGCTATACAAACGCGAATACCGAAGTTAGTTCCACTATTGATTTATCAGGATTTGTAATTGCTGCGGAAAGCTCATTCGTAATAGCACCTAACCCAACTGAATTTGAATTTATCTATGGCTTTGCGCCAGACTTAGGGGTATCCACAAACAGCCCAGCAGATTCCAATGGAGATGATAATTTGGAATTGGTGGACCCTTTTGGAACTGTAATAGATGTCTTTGGAATTATTGGTGAAGATGGTTCTGGCACCAATCATGAATTTGAGGATGGCAGAGCATTTCGGAACGCAGAAATTATCGAAGGCAACCCCAACTACACCTTTGGAGAATGGACTATTTTCAATGATACGGGAGATGCTGGAACCATAGACCAACCCCAAAATGCCCCGGAAGATTTTTCCCCTGGATTAAGAGATTAAATGGCGCAATTTTGACCGGGATAGAATATTATTTAACAAAAATAAAGTAGATACCAACAAAGCTACCCACCTCAATAAAAAACCAAATCAGTTTTGAGACGGTTATTTTTCTATTGGCACTTTTGTAATTTTTAGCCCCTAACTCAAATTGTTCTGAGGTAGGACCTGCCTTTCTTTTGGCCAAATCCTGGCACTCCCTAGAAAAGCTGTTCAATTCTTTTGAATTCTGGATGATTTTTATCAACTTATAAATCCAAAAAGAAACGACAACACCTATAAGTATATTAATCATCGCAAAAGTTTAGACCTGTTGAAAGATAAAAAAATAGCACCATTTAAATCGGATAAAACCATAAAGATAAAACCCCTGTATAGCCTTTTGATTTTGGGAATTGCACAATTGTACGGGGCTTTTGTGATATTTAGGTTGGGGGTCTTAACAATAAAGGAGGATTGGATAAATACGGTTTGCCTTTTGGGTTCTTTAGGGTTGGTAGTGTGGGCAGGCTACATACTTAATGCCTTTTCCAGATATTTTAGACTAAAGGACAATAAGATTATCTTTAAAAAGGGGATGTTTCTTTTTTTTGGAATTGAATTGGAGTACAGTTATATAAAGGACTTGGAAATAAAAGTGTACAGTTCGGACTTGACCTTGGATATTTACCTAAATCAAAGCGAAGAACCAATTCCCTTATCCGCCTCATATATGAAATTAAAAGACTTCCATGAGGTCTACAAAACTCTTGTTGAAATCCAATCTCAGAACAACAAGGAAGAGTTTAAGCCTTCAATAAAAAGATAGGTTTTTGCTTAAAAAGGCTTATACCCAAATTTTTGTCCACCTACAGATGCGTCTGCCATTAAGCCAGCTTTTGGCAAGGCAAAAACTGCTACACCATCCTTATATTTTGCATTAGCGGCAATTCCGGATTTTAGGGCAACTGCAGATGCCTCGGCAGCAAATTCAAACTTACCTTCTTTAAAGCGCTCCAAATCTACTTGGGTCTCAAAAAAGATAATTTCAATAATGGCCTGTCCACCAGCTTGGAAACCAACATTAAGTTTTTTGAGATTTGCCATTCCTACGCTCTGACCTTCTTCATATAGTACACCATTTCCTGATGCGCCCCCAATTATAAAACCACCTTTGCCCACATTTGGAAAAAGCACATACCCTGCAGAGTTTTCAAAAAACCGCTCTAGTGCACTATCCGCTTTCAACAAGGTCTTCTTTGCCTTTTTGGCATCGTTCATTATTTTTCTATCCTTCTTATCCTGAGCCGTAACACAAACGGTCAACAATAGTATTGAAACCAGCATTAGGGATTTTAAAGTTCTCATATTCTCGATTTATTAAACGTAAAACGAAGGTAAAAAATAAACCCCTTTCAATAAGAAAGGGGTTTGCCAATAATTGTTAATAGAGCATAATTATTTTTTTGGAAAAAGCTTGTGGGCCATTACTTCTTCCATTTGTAGCACATGGCGTTCTGTGTGTCCGGCCGCAAAAATAATAAGCTGTACGCCATCAACTGTTCCGAAGGGCAAATCACTGTTAAAACGGTTCCTTAAATCGTCTTCGGTCGTTTCAACATAGGCAATATGCTCATTTCTTTTATCTACATAAGCTTTTACGGTAGCCTCGAATGAACCAAATTTTCCACTTGGTTCAAAAGGTTCAGCAGTTTTTACTCTATTACTTCTATCCGTTATGATTCCCATAAGCTGATCATCCTTGAGTTTAAGCGAATCTTTTAAAGCTGGGTTTGGACCAGCAGCCACGGTTTTTTGTATGAATGAACCAAATGCGTTTTCAGTTATTGCAAGATGCTCAACACATTCAGCAATGGACCAAGCCTCTTCTTCCGGTTTAAAATTTAATTGTTCATCTGTTAGGCCATCCACCACCTTTGTCATATGATTTCTAGATTCAGTAAGATATTGAATGACCATTTTGCGTTCATCATCCGTAAGCTTTTCGCTATCAATACTAAAGCTGAACAGCATCAAGGCAACGATTGGTAAAATCAATTTTTTCATTGTGATAGTTTTTAAATTAGTTATAGAATTATAAGGATTTATTTAGTAGACGATTATAAGTAAGCAAATTGGACGTAGTTTAAAATTCTTTTATCTGAAAATATTTAAAGTTAGTGTCTTTTTTGATACTAAAAAGGGGCATATCTGCCAAATTGTGGCGTTGTTTTGGCATTGTTTGCCTCATATTGTAAATATCACATCAAATAGATAATACTTATGTTTTAATAGTATTTTAATATTTATTGCCTATAGTGTAACTATGGATTTTCTTAATTTTATGGAGGTTAAAAAATCGACACAAACAATAATTTTAATATGGGCAACAACGAAACAACTTCTTCAAATGGAAATTCATTTGATATGAATGAATCAAGCGCTAAATGTCCGTTTTTGAACGGAGAAATGAATCAAGCTGCAGGTGGTGGAACAACAAACAAGGATTGGTGGCCAAATGCATTGAACCTGAATATTCTAAGGCAACACTCAACTTTGACAGACCCTATGGATGAAGGGTTTGACTATGAAGAGGAATTTAAGTCGCTTAATCTAGATGTTGTTAAAAAAGACCTTACAGATTTGATGACAGATAGTCAAGACTGGTGGCCTGCAGATTATGGGCACTATGGTCCATTCTTTATCCGTATGGCATGGCATGCTGCAGGAACGTATCGAATTGCAGATGGACGAGGTGGAGGAGGAACAGGAGCTCAACGTTTTGCACCATTGAATAGCTGGCCGGATAATGCAAATTTGGATAAAGCCAGATTGTTGCTTTGGCCCATTAAAAAGAAATATGGAAAGAAAATCTCTTGGGCTGACCTTTTGATTTTAGCAGGTAATGTTGCACACGAGTCTATGGGATTAAAGATGTTCGGATTTGGTGGCGGACGAAAGGATATTTGGCAGCCAGAAGAAGATATTTATTGGGGTTCCGAGGGAGAATGGCTTGGAAACAAAGAAAGATATAGCAAAGACGGAGACTTGGAAAACCCACTTGGTGCCGCACATATGGGATTGATTTATGTAAATCCAGAAGGACCAAATGCCAATCCTGATCCTGTTGCTGCCGCACATGATATTCGTGAGACATTTGGTAGAATGGCAATGAACGATTATGAAACTGTTGCCTTAATTGCTGGTGGCCATACATTCGGAAAAACCCACGGTGCAGCAAGCGATGCGGAATATGTTGAAGCTGAGCCAGCTGGGGCTTCCATTGAAATGCAGAGCATGGGATGGAAAAACAATTTTGGTTCAGGAAAAGGCTCAGATACGATTACCAGTGGTTTGGAAGGCGCATGGACGAATACTCCAACAAAATGGAGCCACAAATTCTTTGAGAACCTTTTTGGATATGAGTGGGAATTGACAAAAAGTCCTGCCGGTGCACATCAATGGAAACCAAAGGGTGGTGCAGGAGCTGGTACAGTGCCTGATGCCCATGACCCAGAAAAGAAGCACGCACCATTTATGTTGACGACTGACCTTTCACTACGAATGGATCCAGCATATGAAAAAATATCAAGACACTTTTTAGAAAATCCCGAAGAGTTTGCAGATGCTTACTCACGAGCTTGGTTTAAGCTAACTCATCGTGATATGGGACCCAAGGATTGTTATTTGGGGGCCGAAGTTCCTCAAGAAGAATTGATTTGGCAAGACCCTGTTCCTGCGGTTGACCATGAATTGATTGATGAAAATGATGTTGCCGATTTAAAGAAAAGAGTTCTTGCTTCTGGATTATCCATTTCAGAATTGGTATCAACGGCTTGGGCTTCTGCTTCAACATTTAGAGGTTCGGATAAAAGAGGTGGTGCCAATGGAGCACGGATTAGGTTAGCTCCTCAAAAAGATTGGGAAGTAAATAATCCGAAGCAACTGGCAAAAACCTTGGAAACCCTTGAAGCAGTTCAAAAAGAATTCAATGGGACAGGTAGTAAAAAAGTATCTCTTGCAGATTTAATTGTTTTGGCAGGATGTGCAGCGGTTGAAGAAGCTGCCCATAAAGCAGGAAGTAAAATCACAGTTCCATTTATCGCTGGTCGCACAGATGCTACACAAGAACAGACCGATGTTGAATCATTTGAGGCTCTTGAGCCACGGGCAGACGGTTTCCGTAATTATGTGAAAGGAAATCCTAGCACGACTGCGGAGGAATTATTGGTAGACAAGGCTCAATTGATGACCCTGACCGTACCTGAAATGACAGTTTTATTGGGTGGAATGCGTGTTTTGGGAACCAATTTCGACAATTCAAAACACGGTGTGTTTACGGATAAAACAGAATCATTGACAAATGATTTTTTCACAAACCTTGTTGATTTAGGAACTGCTTGGAAAGCAACTTCAAGTGATGATAGCGTCTTTGAAGGGTCAGATAGGAAAACCGGAAACATGAAATGGACGGGTACTCGGGCAGATTTGATTTTTGGTTCCAATTCAGAGCTTCGCGCTATCGCTGAGGTTTATGCTTGTGATGATGCACAAGAAAAGTTTGTGAAAGATTTTGTTGCCGTATGGGACAAAGTAATGAACCTTGACCGTTTTGATTTAGCTTGATTTTAGAGCTATACGTATAGACTAGTAGAAAAAGAAAATTAATTGTATATGACTGTCATAACCAACTTAGGTTGTGACAGTTTTTTTATACCTTTCCAAGACAAATGGACATCAAAGAAGATTTTTTTAATGAAATAAGAAATGGCAATGTCTCAGCAGTTGGGAAACTCTTGGATACTAACGCGAAATTGCTGGAAACCGTGGACCAAAGAGGCTCAACGCCATTAATTTTGGCAACCTATTACGGGCATGTACAAATAGCAGAACTGTTGTTGGGCAAGGGAGCCAAAATCGATTCAAAAGACGGCTCGGGAAATACTGCTTTAATGGGTGTTTGCTTTAAAGGGTTTACCAATATTGCCAAACTTTTGATTGAAGCAGGAGCCAATGTCAACCATATCAACTCCATGGGAGCGACCTGTCTCATTTACGCCGCTACATTCAATCGTATGGAAATTGCCCAATTGCTCTTAGAGCATGGCGCAGATAAAGCTACCAAAGATGCGCGTGGAAGCACTGCTTTAGATCATGCCAAAATGCAAGAAGCCAAAGCAATGATAGAATTATTGGAAACAAAAGGGTAATCACCATTAAATGGATTCAAAGGAACAACTCAATACAATTAAACAAATAAAAGCTATTTCCGAAACAGGCTTGGTGTATGCCGCAGACCCTTATGCTAGGGAACGCTACGAAGAGCTAAAGCAAATAAGTTTAAAATTGATGGCCCACATGGCAGATTCCTCAATTGAAGTATTGCAGGATTTTTTTATGCCCGAAAAAGACTATCCAACACCAAAGGTAGACGTAAGAGGTTTCGTGTTGAATGATAAGGACGAAATTTTGATGGCTAAAGAAAGTGTGGATGGTAAATGGACCATTCCAGGGGGTTGGGCGGATATAGGCAATACCCCTTCCGAAATTGCGGTTAAAGAAATTCAGGAGGAAACAGGAATGAAGACAGAAGCCGTAAGGCTTTTGGCAGTTTATGACAAGCAGGTTCATCCGCATCCACCAGAACCCTATTATATTTATAAATTAATTTTCCTCTGCCGAATAGTTGGTGGAGAACTTAAAGCAGGTTTTGATATGCTTGGAGCTGATTTCTTTTCGTTGGATAATCTCCCGGAGCTTTCAACAGATAGGATTTTAGAAGATCAGTTGAAGCATTTGTTCAAGCTGACCAAATCCATGGAATATGAAGTGTATTTTGATTAAGGCGAATGTCACTAAAACTTAAAATAGCCCTTGTTCAATCCCATTTAATTTGGGAAAACCCTCAATCAAACAGAGAAGCTTTTTCAAAAAAAATTGATTCAATTTCAGGAGATGTAGACTTAATTATCCTACCAGAAATGTTCTCCACAGGCTTCACCATGAATCCCCAGAATATTGATACATCAGAGGGGATAAATACGGTTGAGTGGATGCGAAAAACAGCTTTGAAAAAAGAAGTCGCTATAGTTGGCAGCATTGTCTTTACAGAAAACAACAAAAATTTTAATAGGCTCTTTTTTGTTTATCCAAATGGAAAATATAAAAGCTATGATAAAAAACACGCTTTTACTTTGGCCGGTGAAGACCAAATTTATAAAGCTGGTGACACCAAATTAATTGTTGACTACAAAGGGTTTAAAATTTGTCCATTGATATGTTATGATCTTCGTTTTCCCGTATGGGCCAGAAATGTGGAAGATTACGACGTACTCATCTATGTGGCCAATTGGCCCAAACCTCGAATAGATGCTTGGGATTCATTGTTAAAAGCACGGGCTATCGAAAATATGTCCTATTGTATTGGGGTAAATAGGATTGGACTGGATGGATTGGGATATGAATATTCGGGACATTCAGCCACTTATGATGTGTTGGGAAATCAATTGGTATATTCGGAAAAGGAAGAAATTTTGTGTACCACACTTTATAAAAACGACATAGATTCAACTCGGAATAAGCTAAAATTTCTGGAAGATCGAGATGAATTTAATTTGATATGATAAAGGTCTGCTCCAATTCCCAATTGGCACGCACATCAATAATATCAGGATAATAACTAATTTTTTCTGGTTGTATTTTTTTTAGATAATTCCCGGTATCCCAAATCCCATTTCCGTTATCATCAAAAACTACGCGAACCCTATATTTTCCAGGTTCAAGATTATTGAACTCAAAAGTAACAGGGCGCTCCGCAATGAGTTCACGTTTAACTTCTCCTTTTTCTTCGGTTAATTGTACAATCATGGGAAAACGGATGTCACCATTAATGGTAACACGCAGATTTCCATAATCGGCATAACTTCCGGTTGATATATTATAATTTAAAGTGTCATTCTGTACCCCAAAAAAGTCAGTAACCGCGCCAGGGAGTAAAGAAAAGCGATAGTTTTGATTGGGTTCAATGGCAAAGTCAAAATCAATTTTATTGCCAATTGTATCCAACGTGCTGGTATATGGAGCTAATAAGGAATCGTTGAGTACCAAACCAATTCTGGTAGTGTCCAAACTTTTAAGAGGAGTATTGGCCAGTACACTAAACGTATCTTCAAAATTCATTTTACCACTAATAGAGGTTCCAAGACGCAAAGAATCCAAAGGCAGTTTTCTGGACTTTACCGTAAATGTGTCTATTTTTTCAAGCTTTTCATTGGTAACCGTAAAAATAATGGAGTCCAGGTCGGTTGGAGTCAACCAATAATTTAGGGTATCTTTTTCTCGTTCCTTTAAAACAATAGTCTTTACAGAATCTGGAAGTGAAGTTAAAGTTTCAATTTTGAAATCTCTGTTATCTCCCTGATATCCAAAAAGAATCCGGTTTTTTGCCACATAGCTGGGTACAGAAATACTATAATTGGGCTGTTCTTGGAACAGATTCAATAAATAAATTGAATCTGTGGGAATGGAAATCGTATCCTGCAAAAAACCGATTTTGTCCTGCCTTTGGTCAAAAATGTTGTTCTTGTTTACATCTTTTAGCGCAAAGATGGCATAGTTTCCTGCCTTCAGGTTTTTGAGTTCAAAAAGGGGAAGACTATCTGAGGTACTGGTTAAATAGTTGGGAGGGTTTTTGTATATGGTAGAATCAGTGTAGGCACTATCAAGTTCATAGAGCATAACACTTATATATTCATCAGCTTTTCGATTAAAAGCATCTTTAACGGCACCTGATACTTTTAAGGAATCAATATAGGTGCCCGTTGAAAAAACATAGGAAAAAAAGCTGTTTGGATTGCCTTCATTGTTATCTACGATACTTTGTCCAAAATTGAGGGTGTATGTTGTATTTTCCCTTAAAGTGTCTTTAATAGTCACCTCAATATATTTGCTGGCACCGCTCAATGGTTTCATTTCCGGAGCGTGCTTAAACGGAGGGGAAACAATCAATTGGTTTTGCGCATCTTCCAGTTTAACCAACTCATCAAAATACAACCGTATTTTTTGTGCTTTAAAATTGATGGAATAATTTTCAGGTTCAGCTTTTGTAAGCTTGGGAGGGATAATATCTTTTTCCCCACCTGTTGGGTTTCCACGTTTGGCACATTGCCAAAGTGCCAAACCGGCCAGGGCTAAAAAGAAAAAGCTCAAGAATCTTTTTAAGTATATCATAAGATAAACCAGTGTGGAACAAAGAAACAACTAATTTAAAAATTGGAAACAGGTATTAATAAAATTTAACCATTATGGGACCATGGCAATACTGAGCACAGAAATATCTACAGTTTCAAGTTGGGAGATGGTTTTCGCACATGCTTCAATAGTGGCGCCTGTTGTTATGACATCATCAACCAAAAGTATATGGGCATGGGTTTCCAAGGGTTGATTGTTCAATTGAAAAGCTTCTTTTGTATTTTCCCAGCGCAATTGTCTATCCTTTTTGGTCTGTGTTTTTGTATTGCTTTTCTTGACCAGGATATCGTCCCTATAATCCGCATTAATGTAGGTGGCAATTTTTTGGGCAAATAAGGCCACTTGATTGTAACCTCTTTTCTTTTCTTTCTTTGGATGAAGTGGCACTGGAATTACAATATCAACTGTTTGAAGTAGTTTTTCATTCTTTACTAAGGCACCGCACCAATCTCCAAGAAAACCTCCAATATGTTCCTGATTTTTATACTTTAAATGGTGTATAAGGTTCTGTACTGTACCCGTTTTTGCAAAGAAAGCGAAAGAAGCTGCTTTTTTTATGGGAAATCTCCCATAAAACATAAGGTCAACAGCATTCTCATCTGAAAAGTTATGATCGGTGAGTGGCAATTCATGTCGACAAACTACACATAGAACCTGTTCTCCTCTGGATAATTGCGCATTACATCCAAAACATACCGCTGGCAATAGTATGTTGTTAATATCGTTTATTATCTTAGCCAACCTTTTTGTTATCAAATCTTATTACGCTTTTATAGTAGTCTATTAACCCATGGATGCCCAAGATAATAATTTCAACTACAAGATTATTTTTACAGCGCTGATAGCTGTAATTGTGGGTATTTTAATAGCCTTCTATTATAGTTATGCCCAATCTAAGAATCAAATGTCATTCTTGGAGCAGGAAAAATCCCTTTTGGTAAAGGATTTAACCTTGATGAAAGCTGAGGTGGATAGATTGTCCGGTCTAAACGAGGTAAACGATATAGAACTACAAACTTCCAGATTTAAGGTCCAGCGATTGTTGGATTCTGTTGGTCGATTAAATTTCAGCATAACCAAATTGAAAGAAACTCGAAAGGAGCTTCGTATGCTAGAGGTAAAGTTTGATAGCTTAAAGCTTAAAAACAACTTTCTTAGGTACAATAATAGCCTTTTGGCAAACCGTTATGAGGAAACGCGAAAACAATTGGAAGAGGTACGGGGAAGGGCAAGCAATATGGAACAAGCCGAATCTTTATTGCGCGAAACCAATAAAGAACTTAGTAGAGAACTAAAAATAAAAAGCTACCTAAAACTGCAAGATGCCGAAGGTAGTGGGTTTAGATTGAGAGCAGGAAGACCCTTAAAAACCAATAAGGCTTCCACCATAGAAAAATTAAGAGGTTGTGTCACTATTTTGAGCGATTCAAACGAGAGAGGGGATGTAAAAGTCCTATATCTGCAATTTCTGGATCCAAATATGGCCGTGATCGAAGATAATGCCAATACCATATCAGTTAGCGGAAACACCTATAGCAAAAAAGTAGAAATAATATATACTGGCAAAGAGATAAGTGTTTGTGATGCTATTACGGTTCCAGAGGCATCATTGGAGGAGGGAATTTACACCCTTAACGTTTTTGAGGACGAAAGACTACTTGCTTCAACCGAATTTCAGCTAAAATAAGTCACTTCTTTTTAGGCAAAATTCTATTTTTGCCGAATGGCAAATCAAGAAGACATTTTTAAGAAGGTAATTTCCCATGCAAAGGAATATGGTTACGTGTTCCAATCCAGTGAGATTTATGATGGGCTAAGTGCGGTTTATGACTATGCGCAGAATGGAGCAGAGCTTAAGAAAAACATTCGTGAATATTGGTGGCAGGCTATGGTTCAACTCAATGATAATATTGTTGGGATTGATGCGGCCATTTTTATGCACCCTACCACTTGGAAAGCATCTGGACATGTGGATGCCTTCAATGACCCCTTGATTGACAACAAAGATTCCAAAAAAAGATACCGAGCCGATGTTTTGGTCGAAGATTATGTGGCCAAAATTGAAGCAAAAATAGATAAAGAGGTTGCCAAGGCTGCCAAACGCTTTGGGGACAGTTTTGACAAGAAGCAATTTTTAGAGACCAATCAACGCGTTCTGGATTACCAAGCAAAGGCAGACGGAATCCTAAAGCGATTGGGTAAATCTTTGGAAAATGAGGATTTGGCCGATGTAAAGGCGTTGATTGAAGAATTGGAAATTGCGTGTCCACTTTCAGGGTCTAAAAACTGGACGGATGTAAAGCAGTTCAACCTTATGTTTGGCACCAAGCTTGGAGCTTCCGCAGAGTCTGCCATGGATTTGTATCTACGGCCAGAAACAGCCCAAGGTATTTTTGTGAACTTTTTGAATGTTCAGAAAACCGGACGGATGAAAATTCCGTTTGGAATAGCACAAACTGGAAAGGCCTTCCGTAATGAAATCGTGGCAAGGCAATTTATCTTCCGTATGCGGGAGTTTGAACAAATGGAAATGCAATTTTTCATTAAACCTGGCACGCAAAAGGAATGGTATGAAAAATGGAAGGAAAAACGTTTGCAATGGCATCTGTCTCTTGGTATGGGAGAAGATAACTACCGTTTTCACGATCATGAAAAATTGGCGCATTACGCAGATGCGGCAGCAGATATTGAATTTAAATTTCCCTTTGGATTTAAAGAATTGGAAGGAATCCATTCCCGTACCGACTTCGATTTAAGTCAGCACGAAGAGTATTCAGGTAAAAAGTTACAGTATTTCGACCCAGAGGAAAACAAGAGCTACGTCCCTTATGTACTTGAGACTTCAATTGGTCTGGATCGGATGTTCTTGGCAGTTTTCTCCAACTCACTAAAGGAAGAAGAACTGGAAAATGGCACCACGCGAACTGTGCTTAAACTTCCTGCAGTATTGGCACCTACCAAAGCCGCTATTCTACCCCTTTTAAAAAGGGACGGTTTGCCGGAAGTGGCCAAAAAACTGGTTGATGAGCTTAAGTGGGACTTCAACGTTATTTATGATGAAAAGGACGCTGTAGGACGTCGTTATCGCCGTCAAGATGCCGTGGGGACACCATTTTGTATTACCATTGATCATCAAACCTTGGAAGATGAAACCGTAACCATCCGCCATAGGGATACCATGGAACAACAACGTGTTGCCCTTCCAGCCGTAAAGGAAATTATTGAGAAAGAGGTAGGTATTAAATATTGGTTGAAATAATTTCAAAGATTCTTGATTTTTAGACTAATTGATATTAGTTCTGAAGAAACCAAAAAACTCCCTTATTGTTTTTTATCTCAATTGAGACGTTCTTACCAAAATAATGTATCTGATCTTTTGTTGGTTGAGACGTATCAAAAGAGATGGATTCAATAACCATAGAATTACTTGGTTTTCTGGATTTTATACTAATCAAAAATCCTTCAGGAGATACATATTGATTAGGATGTGTTTCCACATAGCCAATGGATTTAAACCATTTTTTATAGAATTGGGTCTCTATTTGATTGAGCGTTAGGGTAACACCAGAAAATCTTTTAACAATTTTGTTCTTTCGTTTTTCTTCAAAATCAAGCAGATAATTTTTCCGAAGGAGAGAATCATTTTGATGTATAAATCCGTTGTGGTAATAGTATTCTTTCTTGTATTCCATCACCCATGATGTAAGTAATGTTTTGCTGTTAAAAATGGAATCTTTAACACTAAGGGATTTAAACCATGGAACTATTTTCTTGCCATAGTTTCTTTTTCGGGTGAATGTGTCCAAAGTATAAGTTTTCTCTAATTGCGACTTTAACGTGTTCAAGTCCCCAACTTTGTTCACACTAAAAGCAATCCCTCCAACTCCTTTAGGTACTGTGCCATAAATACCAGATAGACCGGCAGAATCAAAAAATTCAATATAGTTTTCATCTCCGTACATATAGGTTCCAGTCCATGTTTGCCCGTTTGCCTCAGTGGTCCTATTTTCCAAAGCAACAAGTTCATCGGTCACAAAATCCGAAGAATTTATGGCATTTAGGGCAGTGGAATCAATAACAAAATAGAGGTGGTTAAAATTCAGCGCTACTTTGTTATTGGCTTTTCTTTGTTGAGCAAAAGAGGAAGAATGGATTCCTATTAGCAGCACGAAAAAGAATAAAAAGGGCGTTGAGGTTTTATGAGGATGCATATGGTCCTGATTTTTAATGGATTGAATAGTTGTTAATTAGGTGTTTTTTTCACTCAGTATTTTTCTTTTCTTTTTATAATACGATTTATCTGCAATATAAATGGTTTTCTGAACCTTACAGAATTCAGTGGTTTTATCCTTATTTGTAAGCGCGGTAGTTTTTATAATCTCCATTTCGTTTTGTTGGGCAATACTATTTTTAATTTCATCCAATTCTTCCAAGGTATACGTAAAATTGGCATAAAGGTGTTCTCTAGCAGGACGTTTAAAAAAGATTTCGGCAGATTTGTCCCAAACCACAAAGTCTTTCCCAAGAAGGTTCATCAACTGAACCATAGGTATCGGATCCACAGCTGAAAACATACTGCCCCCAAAAATGGAATTCACGTAATTTTTGTTCTTGTAGCTTATAGGAAGTTTAATGGTAATGTTTAGCAAATCTTCGGAAACATGGGTAATTCTTCCTGTACTTCTGCGATACATGGGAGATAGATTAAACCCATATTTAAAGAGCTTGTGTTTTTTGATAAATTTCGCTCCTATTTCAGAAAGGTTTTGATAAATTGACATAGCGTTTACTTTTCAGTTTAGTGAATGGTACTGTAGCGATAATGCCCAATAATCTTAAAATCAAAAAGCATATCTTCCAAGACTTGCCCGCTGCCAATATTGTGCACTATTAGATTCCGGTTGCCATTGTTGGATTTTTTATTCACCACAATACCAATATGGGTAACAGCGCCGCCAAGGTTCCAGCAGACAACATCTCCAGGCAAGTAATCTTCTGGGTTATCTGTAATTGGTTTTTCGGCCCCTTTATGTTTAAAGAAGGTCATTAAATTTGGAACTCTTCTGTGGTCAATATTTTTATCTGTTGAGGTAAGGCCCCAAATTTTCGGATAGTTTGTAAAGTTGGCTTTCATGTCCTCGTGAACTAATTTTTGAAGGTCAACTCCTGTTTTTCGATACGCCCTGATTACAACATCGGTACAGACACCTTTGTCACTGGGGACATCTCCATTGGGATAATCAATGGAAAAATAACTTGGGTCATAGGTGACTTGTTGTTTTGTGAGTTCAAGGGCAGCATTGACCAAATCAAGATTTTGAACTACAGTCTGGGAAAGACAAAGATTAAATGATAAAAATAAGAGCAACAATATCTTTTTCATGGTCTAGGGCCTAATGTAGATGTATGTACTTTTCTTATTTGTTAATAATTTCAAATACTTTTTCGAGTTCAATATCTTTTTCTGTAATTAGGTCTTCAATTGTTTTTTTAACCATAATATCTGGAGCTAACCCTTTATCAACCTGTTCAACGGTTGGATAATACCCAATTAAAGGAATATCAATTTCTATTTTAGAGTTAGGTAACCTCAAAAAGAACATACTTCCTCCATTTGTTCCTTTTAGATTTCCTCCAGTCTCGGTCCCTATAATTGTTGCCATTTTATTTTGCTGCAATAAGTGAGCTAAAAAAAAGGTGGCAGAACTATTGGCTTCATTCACTAACAAGAACACATCACCAGAAAAAGCATTTTCGTTTTTAGCAATTTTTTTAGAGGTGTTCTCTTTTTTCCATGTGTAAAACCCATTATTTAAATCGATTACTTTATCAGTTCTATCATAGAAGCTTTTATCCCAAGTTTTAAGATATGGTTTTAATTCATCAGAAATGACATCATAAGTAAGTAGCTCCTTATACTCAGGGAGCTCAATAGTCTTTTTTGCAAGATGATTTGCTAATACTAGATTTACCTCTTCGTCACCACCTTCATTATCTCTAATATCGATGATAAGGTTAGGAATGTTTTTGGATTCAATTTCTTCAAAAGCATCCGCTAAAAACTTTTTCCAATCAAGGGTCATCTTGTAGGTTACGAAAGTACCCAGTTTTAAATAAGCGGTTTTAGGGTCTAAAATTTCAAAAGACCAAAGTTCATCATAATTGGAAGCTTGTTTTCCATAGTTTTCTTCGATTCGGGTTAGCCTTTCACTTCTGCTAATTAGTTTTATTTCAACAGTAAAGCTTTCATCACTTCCTGTTTTTTGTGCTTCCAGTTTGTAAACGGAATCTATAGGAGGATATAACAGTGGGAAATAAATATCAAAAGCTTCAAAGGTCCCCAAACCGGTTAGTTCCAAATCCTTTAATCGTTTACCATCATTGCTCCCATCACCTTTTACATAGGTAAGTAGCGTATCGATAATCGTAGAAACAGGTACCTCATTAATTGAAATAATTTGAGTCTTGTTCAACAAATTATTGCCCGAAAGATTCTTGGTAATGACCATCTGTTTTTCAAAAAGAGAAAACGTAAAAGGTACTTTATCACTTTGGTTAAAAATGCTATCTTGAATTATTTTGGGTTGGTTGTAATAGCTGCAGAAGGTATGTCCGCATTTTAGCTTACGTGTAAATCGTGATAAGCTAAGATAAAATTCGGTAGTCGATAAGCTTTTATTTAGTTCATTTTCAAGGTCTAGGAAATGTTTTTCAATCGCCGTGCTGTCTTGGTATCGATATAAACCAGGGTGATATTCTTCAAGCACTTCTTTTAATATCTTGTAATCCTCTTGTAGTTCAGCAACTAGTATCGAGTCTTTAAACACTGATTGTTGGCCTAGTAATTGAAAACTAAAAGCAAAAAATAAGGTGATTGAAATTAGTATGTCCTTCATTTTATATACATGTTTTGTCACTATTCGATGTTTTGGCCAAGGTTCAGGGCCATAATCAGTTCGGGAATAAAAGCGCAATTTTTTCCGTTTAAGCGATTAGCCGATTCTTTTTGATTTGGAGAACTTTATAAATATACCCAAACTTTGGGTTTTGCACCAAAATCCAAATTGCTTTTAGCCGTTATTCTGTCTAGTATTTTATATTGAATCCCGTTTCTTCTAGGAAGTGTAAAGCCCATTTTTCTATGGTTATTCTTTCTTTTGCCCAAGCATCCCACGAACTTTTTGCCCATATTTTGGACAGTTCAAAATGATGTTCTGGTTTTTCATTATCCCAAATATCGAAAATGGTCAGGCCATTAAATTTTTCTAGCTTTTGTAACGGCTGCACCATTTTATGGGTTTTGTTGAATTGGGCAAATGCCATTTTTAACTCGGCTGCTGAATCCAAATTCATACTTTTCTCAAATAAGAAATATAAACTCACTAAATGAATACCTACCGAGTTGATTGCCTTTTGATTTGTTACATCTCCTGGATGTTGGGTTGCATAAGCATCAACAGTATAGTGATGGGCTTTTGAATATCTAAAATCAGAATATTCCTTTTCCAAAACTTCAGTAAACATTTCGTAACAGCCTGGAGAAGAAAGCATGTACTCGTGACAATTCCCTTCAAAATTTAAAGCCTTTGCACCACAAGAAAAACAGGGTTTATACTCTTCCATTTTTTTCCTTAGTACAAGTTGTCAAGAAGGCTGTGAAAGCGGTTGTACCATTTTAAATTCCTTTAGATTTTAAAACTAAACCGCTATTATTTAACATTGCTTGCATTTTGCCTTTCCATATTTAATGATTTTTCATCTATCAATTCTGTAGATTTTATTATCTGTTCCAATACCTTTTATGGTAAGGGATTTCCATTGTTTTGGAAGAATAGGATCTTTTTGAACTATTCCTTTATCGGTAAACTCCAGTCCACCAAAACCAAAAAGCACACTTTGTAACATTCCACCGGCACCAGTCGCAAAATATGAAAAGTTCGATGTCGCCACTTCTGATAAAGCACCAAAAGGAGCTTGTTGGTTGGGGACATAGCTTTCCTTGAAAAGTCGGTACGCATTATCTACATCGCCTTGTCTGGCATACAAAATTGAAAAAATGGATTTACCCATTGCAGGACCCTCTTTTGATAATTTTGGTTCATAATATTTCAAATCCTTTACTATTGTTTCTTTATCAGCCACAATATTTAAGGGAAATGAAAGTAAATTTACATCCGCTTGTTTAATTATTTCTCCATTGTAATTTTCGTGCTCTTTACTCGTACCATCTTCAAATTTCAGTATATTAATATTTTCCGATACCAACTGCCACTCTGGGTTTGGTGCAATACCAATTTCATTGGCGGCTTTGGTTGCAAATTGTAGCGCAGTAATTGCAGCTCCATTGGTAAAAGCATTGTCATTTACATTAGGCGCAAATTCATTTGCACCAACAACATTATTAATGGAGTAACTGCCATTATTGTTAGCGGTTACACGACTTACCCAAAAATCCGCTACTTCCTTCATTAAAGGATATCCTTTTTCGGACAACCATTTTTTATTTTGGGTGACGCGGTAATAATTCCAAAATGCAATTCCAATATCAGCTGTTATGTGATGTTCAAATGGGCCAGTAAGAGCAAAAGGAGGGGTAGCCTCTTCTCCAGTATCATCACTCTCCCAAGGAAACATAGCACCTTTATAACCATAATTGATTGCTCGTTTCTTAGCAGGTTCTAATCTGTCAGAACGATAATTTACCAAAGAACGGGCAATGTCTTGATTAAGCAAGAGCAAGGGTGGAAACATCCATAATTCTGTATCCCAAAAGATATGTCCATTATAAGGAGTTTGTAATGAGAGTCCCATTGGAGCAATGCTTAAGTCTGAATCTCCGCGACCAAATGCATACAAATGGTACAATGCTAAACGTACATCTTGTTGCGATTGTAAATCACCTTCAATAATTATATCTCCTTGCCAAAGTTCATCCCATAAAGCTTTATGACCCGCTAAAAGAACATCTTTTGAATTCAGTAAATTGAAAATTACCATTCGTTCTGATTCTGATTTTGGGTCAGAGAAATTTTTGGTAGTGCATTGAGCACCGGTCCAAGCAAAATTTAGATTCTGATTTTTCTTGATGTTGTAATCAAAGGATAATGTGTTTTCATATTCTGAAATGATTTGATGCTTCAATTCAGGTCTTTGGTGTTCTCTGGAGGAGTTTATGTGATGCCATATGAATGTTCCAGATGTGCTTACAAGATGTTTTCCAAATGGACTTTTCGCAACAGATTGCAAGATTGGCATTGTTGTTTCCACATCTTTTAATATTTGAAATGTATTTTTTGGGGTCTGATACTCTTTTGGGGTTAGTATTTTTCCTGTAACTTTTACATCAACTTCCTTTAAAGCTTCAACACGAATATCTATATATCCTGTATACTGTAAATTGCGGAGAGCATAAACTGTACAAGAAACTGTCGCTTTATCTTTATAGTCGAAACTTGTGGTTAAAGCGGCATCTTTCATATCCATAGTTTGCTGCCAATTGGTGATATTTTCTTCTGCAATTTTTTCTCCGTCAATAAACATGTCAAGGTTTCCAAAATTCATGCCGTGAAGAACTTGACTTACTTTGAGGTTAGGGTCAACATCATAAACATTGTTTAGTACAATGTGCTTTATTTTTAGAGGTTTTGAAGATGATAACATTCCAATTCTACCATTTGCAATAGCAATTCCGGTATAATCAGAATTGTCATTCGTGCTTATGTGCCATTCGTCATTTTGAGCGATTATTATTGAACTTGAAATAAATAATAATATGAAAAGTATTTTTCTCATTACTGTTTGTTTTTTTAATGAATGCCAACTTCAGTGCAAAATGTATTGCATTGATTTCTACAGAAATATAGTAAAATTGTATAACTATGCTAAGGGAATCTGAGGTGTTATTTTGTTTCCTTATTACAAGTTGTCAAGAAGGTGGTGAAAGCGGTTTTATCATATCGATTTTCTTTAATTGCCAAATCCAAAAGATTTGCCCCAATTACCAAATATGCCCAATCCTTTAAAAATAGTATCTATCGCCCTATTTGTTATACACAGTGCTACCAAAGATTTAGTCGTTTCTTATAATTTCAAATTGACCCGGAGAAACTTTTATGGGGTGTGGGAAGCCTTTTCCTAAGACTTTCATATTGTCATCATTTAACCCTTCTTCGTTCTTAAATCCTGTATTTACAACGGATTGAAACGATTCATATGAATCCCAAACAACTATATTGACAAAATTGAATTTGTTCTCCTTGTTAATTGTTCGGTAAAAAGTTGAGCTAACAAATCCTGGTTTGGTCTTAAAATATTCAATGTAAATGTCCCTCACTTCTATTGCTTTTTCTTCAAACCCTTCAGGTACTTCTATGGAATTTATTACACTTATTTGTTTCATTTAAAGTTCTTGTTTCGAATTATATGGGGTTATAATTTGTTAGCTGCTGGTTTTTCCGTTCGGTCTTATTTTCTTTTCGGAGATTGACATAACTATGCTTTTTGGTTGAGAATTCTTTTCGGTCAACTCATAATTTAAGTTTTCAGAAATTCCGACTGCCTCCCAAATCATATTTTTTATTTCTTCTTTTGGGAAAGACCGAGAATCCTTGACAGAAATATGCCTTATCAACTTTCCTTTACCATTAAGTTTTACAGTTTCCTTTGTCAATTCCGCTCCACGATTAAATCCGAAATTTACATGCCCAGAGTAAACTGAAATATGACAAAAAGCATCTTTAAGTTTTTCCGATTTCGAGTAAGCCAAAGCAACTGCATTATAATTGTCCCAAATCAATTCGTTCGCTTCTGGAACCAAATCTGTAATAAAATTTCGCAATTCCAGGGTTAAGTTTTGAATTTGCGTGTCATAGGGCTCTATGAATTTTTTTAGTTGTGGATTCGGTTTCATTCCTTATCTGTTTCGTAATCTTAATTTTTCAGCCCAGCAGTAACTTTCTGGCCGCGAGGAGTTTCATAAGTAGGCGTGAGCAAGCAATTACTTATAGCCGTTGTTATGGATAGTTTTAGCGTTTTTATTTTTCCCCCAGGCTATCACTTTTACTCCTTTTGAATAGTGAATTTTCATGGGTTTATCCTTTATTAATTTTTCAAACCTTGGATATTTCAAATCTAATGTATCCAAGCCAACTTCATTAATTGGCCATTCCAAATGATGAATCTCAAATTCGCTAATCGACGTGTTCGTATCTTGGAAAAGAGCATATCTTTCAGTTAGCCATTTGTCCAATTCCGTTTTTTCGTTAAGCTCCTTTCCAATTACAAACTCAATGTCAAGGCTATCATTAAATTCTGGGTTTTGGGATTGATATGTTTTTTCGGTCCGATTGATTTTTGAAAACCTATACGGAAGTCCAGAAATTCCTTTTGCAATTTTACATGACAAATTTTTCCCGCCTTCAATGCTTAAAAAGTAAACTCCGGTTTTATTATTGGACTTTACATAAGTTCGAATATTAATTTCGTCAAAATCCGAAATTGGTGGAAAAGAAGGCAGGTTTTTTGGTCTTATCTTTTCCATTGTAAAAGCAACAACCGAAATCCATGGTTTTCCTTCAAAAAGGTCAATTTCAAGTTCCTTTGGAACAAACTTTTTCAATTCAGATAATTCCACTTGCCAATGAAGAAATAATGCATTATTCCACTCTTGATAAAATTTCCAACTTTCAGTCGGCATTTTCCAAGGTCTGTGTCCAGTTGTATTTAATATCTCTCGATATTTCATTTATTAATTTTGATTCGGCTTAAATGACGCATAGCATGTAGACTTTGCGGGCAACAGATTTTTCTGTTACTATTTATCAGAATCGAATCCATAAATGGTGGTTTGCATACCTGCAATTTTCCATTCTCCATTTACCTTTTCCATAAGTCTAGTCTCTCTTTTCCGTCCACGTATTGAATCCTGTTGTTCATAGGTAACCCAAGCCCCGTTTTCATAGAGACGGACATCAATTTTGTCCAACAATTTTGGTATAGGTTCCGGTTCTGGATGCTCTTCAATAAAGGTTTTGACGAATTGGCTTATTTCGTTCCAACCAACTGATTCGGAAAAACTGTTTTCAGGGAAGTCAATATAGGTTTTGGTTATGTTTGAATCATGAACCCATTTTTTCTTCCATGCATCGTAATCCCTTTCAAAAGCGGCTTTGGTTTCATTATTTAATGTTTCCAATATTGCTTTTTTCTCTGCTTCAGAGTCTATCAACGTACCTACTTCAATATTCTGATTGTCTTTTTTTACTTCTCCGCAACGTATTGAGATGAGTATAAGCAAAGACATGGGGATTAATAACTTTTTGCTGTTCATTTTCTTTGATTTTTTAACTTATTGCGAAAGTTTAGGTTTAGTTAGGTGCTGTTTTCTTTAATCTTACTCCGGGTTTTCCGGTATTCGAGTTTTTTTCAAAAGATTTAAAGCCATACCCCTTCTTCACCAATACCCTTTGAAAATTAGTTTCATAATGAATCCTCCAGCCATTATATTCATTCATTGTAGTATCGGCATCTTTGAAATAAAGAGTTCTATATTTTCCTTTGTTAAAATAATTTCCTCTTCCATACCAGACCTGTCCATCATCTGTGATAAAAAAGTGTTTGAATGTTCCATCTGAATTGAAAATATATCTGTTACTGAACATGGCTGCATCATTTTGTATGTAAGTATTACTATCCTGAGCTTTAGTAGTAAAGCTTATCAAAGACAGAGATATGATTAACAGTGATCTTTTCATTTCTAATTGCATGGTTCTACACTAAACGTTGTGCCGTGATTTCTACGAAAATAGAGTAAAATCGTATAACTATGATAAGGAAATCTGAGGTGTGGGTCCTGGCTTTTATTGTTCAATAAATTCTATTGTCACCTTTATGGATTTTTCAGATTCCTTGCCAATCCAAAATAAATGCCCCCATTCATTGTCCAATTTAACTAGTCTTGAATTTTGAATTTTCTCTTTGGAATGTATTGCATGTTCAAACGAAACGCTGTTGTCATATGTACTATGGATTACAAGGCTTGGGCACTCTATCTTTTTAATCGTGTCTTCACTAATATCTTGGTCTATGTCATTTAGAAATCCTCTTTTTGAGCGATAATGTTTGATGGCCGAAATGAGTTCTTCAATATCCTCTCTACGAAGTTCATGTGCTGGATACGTTGAAAATTGAGGATAAAAACTGTTGGCTATGATCTTTGGGAGAATTTTGGAAAAGAATGTAACCATGCCCCAGGTGATTCTTTCCATTTTCGGATTGAAAATTATTTGTGCTGTTTTATAGATCTTCTCGTTTTTATTGAGCCATTTTTTAGAGATAGCCGATGCAAGAATCAACTTGCTTACTTTATCAGGATAATTAGCGGCCAGTTCAATTGCGGTCAGTCCACCTGCGGAAATACCATAAACAATGACATTGTCCAACGATAAATTATTTAGTAATTCCGATATTAATTCGGCTGCTTGTTTTGGGGTTCGGTTTCCATTTATAGGAGTTTTGCCGTATCCAGGTCGGGAAGGATTTATTAATAGGAATTTTTCTAAATTAAACCCTTTGTGGCAAAGTGTTTCATTACAACTTGAATGTCCACCGTGTAGAAATAAAATGGGCATTCCCTTTCCAATTGAACTGTATTCAATATCTCCAAGTGGGGTATTTGCTATTTTACAGTCCATATTTCAGCTTCTTCTACTTCCCTACAATGATGTCGCATGACTATCAGTTATGGGGTAATATGCGTTAATTTTTGGCTACATAGTGTTGTGGCTTCTTTTTACTATTTTCTTCTGTCTAATTGATAATCTCAAAAATATAATACATACTATAAGCAATAATATTATGGACAAAATAGAATCTTCTATTCCAAATTCACTTCCTATTAATAAAACAGGGCCATCAAAATTTGAATTGATTATATGTTCTTCTTCTGTTCCAGAGAGGTTAGAACCATAAAAGGGCTGTGCAAAGTTCCACCCCAAATGGAATGCAAAAGGGAGCCATAACCTTTTCGTGTAGGTGTACATAATACTATGCGCAAATCCAAAGGTTAATAATAGTAGAATGGACAATAGGGTAACATTGTCATTAAACAAATGTGGGACTGTGAAAATGATGGATATTAATAGCAAAGCCAAATAAGTACCAATCCATTTTTCTATAATTCTATAGATAATCAGTCTAAAAAAAACCTCTTCGATTAAGGCCGCTAGCACTAAAAACGAAAATGGGGCCAATAAATACGATAAGTCAGAAATACCATCAATCGAATAGTAGCCGAGTAGATAAAGAATTAAAATAACGAACGACAAAACCAAAAACCCGAAAAGAAAGCCACCAAATAATTCTGTTTTTAAATTTGTTTTGGAAAGTTCCTTAATTTCTCTTTTTTCAAATAGTTTAAAAAAATAAAAGTAGCTTACTAATAGGACAATAACAGAGAAATAATTTATTATGGTATCTCCAATTGGCTTATAATCAATAAGATGGTAAACCATGGGTTTTGTAACCAAATTTTGAATTCCAATAAGAACTCCGAGACAGATTGCAATTCCTAAAACTATTTTTACTATAGGAAAGTGAATTATTTTTTTTAAAGTAGGTTTCATTGTTAAATTTCAGGCTTGATTCAAATAAGCTCTCTAACGGTTTGTATAAATAGTCTTTTTGATGTTATTTACATCTTATTTTGTTTGGTTTTTATTTCAAGATTGAAATGGTCAACCTTTTCACCTTTACCTATGGTAGATTCGTAAAATTTAATAGCCTGCTCATCTTCAGAATGTGCCTCAACAAAAATTGTTTCAATTCCATTCTTTGTGGAATACTCTTTTATGAAGTTAATTAATTCTTTTCCTATTCCTTGGTTATGAAGTTCAGTTTTTACGGCTATATCATAAATATATAATTCGCTTTTGTCATTATAATATCTTTTTAGTTCATACGCGGTCAATCCACCAATAATTTTATCATTCTTTAATACCGCAACTGCATAAAAATCTGGTTTGGCCAATAACTTCTCCAAATGCTCTTTTGAGCCTACTGTGTGGGACTCTTCAAAAACCTCGTTCAATAATTCAATAAGATCTATAAATAAGTTTAAATCATTCTTTTGAAGTCTTGAAATTTTTAAACTTTCTTTCATGTTAGTTTTCCATTAAACACAAAATGGCATATCACAGATTATAAGTTCGAATTCTTTAGTTTGGTGTAGACTTTAGCAATTTCGAGAGTATTCGGAATTTATCAAATTCGCTGTAATTGCGATTAAGCATTGTTGTGTGTTCCTATAGTTTATTTAATCAAAAATTTCAATTCGTCACAAGTTTTGCTTGGCACAAATTCAGTTAGTTCATAATCCGCTACCCCGTTTTTCTTGAAAGGATCTTTTCCAATTATTTTTTCTAATTCTGATTTTGATTCAATATTCGATAAGATTATTCCACCTGTTCTTGGAATTTTTCGTCCGGAGGCAAGGAAATGTTCCAATTCATATTGTTCATTTAAAAATTCAATATGGTCGTTGAGAAATTGGTCAACTTTTTCCAATTCGGTTTTATAAGTCAGATTTATAATGAACATTTAGATTTCTTTTTTAATTCGATTTTCACTAACATCTATTTAGGGATGATATATTAAAAGTAGGCGAGAACAAAGAATTACTTATGGACATTGTTACTTGCTGGCTTTTTATTTATTATTATCTGTCCAAGTAATTCAGTTCCTTCTTGATTGAAAAAGAAAGTTGTCGAGTCACTCGGGTTTTCTTTATTCGAAATATGCAAACTTAACAGTTCGTATTTTGAGTCATACTTTTTAGTGTTATAGGTCAATTCCTCAAGTCCATTTATAGTTATATAATCTGAACTTGATTCTATCAAAGAGTTATAAATCTGTAGATTTAATTCGACACTTTGCGAACCAATACTTTTTCTCAATTCATTCTCTTTGCTATATTTCTCTATTGTTAATTTAATTAGAGGAAGTTTAACTCTGTAGTCAATGTATAAATCTTCTCTATCCAAATACATTTGAAGCAATTTTTTAAAGAGGTCAGTGTCCGACTTTAAATCTGTTCCCTTGTATTCATCTGTATTTTTGGTAATTTTTAGATTGTTGAGTTTTATTCCACTTCTTCTAATTTCTAAATCAGCTTTATAAATACAATTGTCAGTCCAACTTCTTGCAAAGAATAATGAATCCTTATGAATGAAAATATTCCATTTCTCATCCATACTTCCTGCAAAAAACCCTCTGCCTAAAAGCTCGAACTCTTTTTGAGATAAGTCAATATCCAATTCAGTCTCGACATATTTATTTGAGAATGATTCGGCTATTTTTATTTTTCTTTCGGATGTCATTTTTCAGCTTGCAGGTAACGTTAGGATATATAAACCTAGCCAAAAAAGTAAATATATCCAGGGGTTATCTTCCACTTTTTTAGAAAGCAGTATAACACAAATACAGCAACAACCTCTGGTATACAGGAAAAAATATAACTTAAATTTAAACGGGTCTAGTGTCTAAAGCATGTACTCCAATTGTATTCCTCCATAAAAGTTTCTGTTGTTTCCAGGATAAAAATAACGGGGCTGTGCACCACCAAAACCGACGGCATTGATCAAAACACTTTGGGCATAGTTGGTGTTGAACACATTGTTTGCCCCAAAATTCAGTTGCAAGGAAAAACGGGAAGACAATGTGGTCGTGTATGCCAGTTTTGCGTTAAAAACCATGAATGAGTCACTCTCTAAAGTATTGGCATCAGTCAACGGAATATTGTCCACAAATTGGTGGGTAAGGTTCAGCTGTAGCCCGTTGGGATGTCTAAAATCCATTCCAGAACTGATTCGGTTTTTGGGAACACCGGTCAACGGATTACCGGAAAAATCATTGTCGCCATCCACAAAATCCACAAAACTATGGTCGCTTAGCGTATAACTTATATAGGGTGAGACCTGTAGTGCTTTGAAAATACGAAACGCATATTTTAGATCCAGTTCCAAACCTTGATGGCGGGTTTGGCCCGCATTTCTTCCAATAAATTGATCTTCACCCACACGTTGGGCCACCAAGAGATTACTAATGTTCATTCGAAAGGCCGTTAGATCAAAGAATAATTTCTTTTTTAAAAGGTACACTGAGGCACCTAGTTCATAATTGGTTCCCTTTTCCTGTGCAATATCAGGATTGATGACACCATCTGGGGTAAGGGTCTCTTCCAAACTCGGATTGGAAAACCCACGGCTTATATTGGCATAGAGTTGCCCATGCTTTACTTGGTAGCGCAGTCCAAAACTTGGCAAAAGAATGGCATCGAAATCCCGTTTTGCCGAAGTATTTTCACTTGCCTGGTTGAACAGGTCCCTAAAATCGTAGTTGGTTTTGTTGAGGTTAAACCCTACTTGTGCAGAGAATGAATTTGACAAAGGATAGGTGAAAGTTCCAAAAAGATTCAGCTGTCTTCTAAACTCTCTGTTCCTGCTCAATGCTTCTCCTTGCAAGCTGCCATTACCATTGTTCTCACCGAACAAATTTTCAAAAGTACTCCAATGGTATTCGTCCTTATAAAGTTCACCCCCAAAAGTATATTGGGCATTTTCCAAAGTGCCCTCAAAGACACTCCTAAAACCAAAACCGTTGGTAAATTCATCCAAAATATTAAAAGGCCGGGGCTCGTAATGATCTAAATACGAATAAAAAATACTTGTAGTGTTCTGTAGTTTTGGACTAAAATTATGGGAATACGATATGCCCGCCAAGGTATATTTATTGGCCTCAAAACCCTGTGCAGCCAACCAATTTGAAGCGGCCCGGGTAGGGTCTTCATCAAAGTCTGTCTGATGTAGGGAGCTGGGAATCTGTGCGGTGTAGTCTATATAGTTTATAAGTAGCCCTAAACTGCCCTTGGAGCCCAATTTTATGTTGGAATTCAACAAAAATCCATCCCTGTCAAAGTTGTTGTTTTGCCGATATCCGTCGGTTTCAAAATGGTTGTAACTAAAAGTTAGGTCAAAGTTTTGCGCTCCATGTTGAAAAGAAAGGTTTTCCTTCAACATTTTATAGGACCCCAAGGTAAAACTATTGGAAAGTATGGTCTCATCCGCCTGCTTTTTTTTAGTATTGAGGATGATGGCTCCGCCCAAATTGGCTCCAAAAGAGGTGGCCTTTGGTCCTTTTATGATTTCAATAGCCCCTAGATTTTCAAAATCGAAAGCCTCAATGGTTGATGACCCTGTTCCATTGGTAACAGGGATACCATTGAAATACAACCTGAGTTTGTCTGTGCCAAATGGTGTCCTCGCCCCAACTCCACGAATGGTAATTCGGTTGGTGTTCAACGCTCCCGAAAGCACATACACCCCTGCAACCTGATTCATGGCGGAGGCAATGTCTATGGGATTGAATTTTTCAAAATTCGTGGGGCCAATAGTTGACGAAGTAGTAATTCCCGCTGCTTTTTTTGCAATTACATCTTCCATAAGAATTACCTCATCCAACCGGGTAATGGAATCTTTTTTGATTTCCTGCGCAACAAGCTGAAAAGTAAAAAGCAAAACTAAAATTGAAACAAGACTTTTCATGCAGATGTACAGGTAATGGTTAAAAGTAAGAAGAAGGATTAAATATGTTAAGGTGTATTGTTGTGGAGTTGATTCAAAAAGGTTTTTGTGTCCAGTATTTGTGCAAACTCGTTATTGAGGTTGGCCAGCGCCACTTGATGCACAGTTTCGGCACTTAACGCTTCACCCAAAACTCCTTTTTTATTAAAAGCTGCCGTGGCATCAGAAATCAAGGTAGTGGCAAAACCAAGGTTGGAGGCCATTCTTGTGGAGGTGGAAACGCAATGTTCCGTTGTCAACCCTACAATAACGACATCCGTAATGCCTTGTTTTTTTAGTCGGCCTTCCAAATCCGTTCCAATAAAAGCACTGTTTACATTTTTTTGGATTATAGGTTCACCTTCTTTGGGTTGTACCAATGGATGAAATGCATTTCCTTTTTTGGAGGGATGTAAGGGTGATTCAGGATTTGTGGAACAATGTTGAATATGGAATAGGGGGAGTCCTTTTTTCCGAAAAACAGTCAAAATCTTCTGGCAATTGATTTCTGCCTGCGGGTTGTTGCGTTCTCCACCATAAAAATCCAATTCTTGTAGACCAAGTTGAATGTCAATCAATAGTAAGGCTGTCATCAGAGAAAATTAAAGCCCAAAAGTAAAGATTAAAACCTAAATCCTATGGATAAGCCTGCTCTGTACATAAACGTTTCCTGAAAATCTTCTGGGTTAACATTTCTGCCAAATCCAGCATGGAGTTCCAAGGTAAATTTTTCACTTCGAGTAGCCCATTTGTTTCCCAATCCCAGACCCAGTGCTAGTGTACTGTAATCTTTGTTCCGTGCGCCAAGGGGGTCTTCCATAGAATCATCCTCACCCGTATAATAGAGTCCAAAGGCCTCCGCAAAAAAGCCGCTTCGGGGCTGGTATCCAAAATAGGCCCTAAAGTTTGGTCCTATACCAAAATTTCCGTTGTAGTCCGTTGGGTCATTATCAAAATAAACCGTTCCACCAATACTGGTGTCTTCACTTAAATAATATTCATAAGAACCTTCAACTGTGCTTGAAACTAAAAACAATCCGGCGTTGAACTTTAGTTCATTATTGTTGTTGAATATTGGATATGCCTGGGCAACGACAACAAAATTTGAGAGCATCAAACCCAAAAACAGTACTTTTTTCATGATATCAATTTTAAATCCAACAGAAATAATCAATTAGTGTTCCAAAATTCAAATTTAAACTATGTACGGAGATACTTCAATTTTAAGGAGCCAAGTACATTAGTTATTTTTAGTGAAAATTTAAAAATGAAGATTATATCATATAATGTAAATGGAATTAGGGCCGCACTGAACAAGGGTTTTATAGAATGGCTGCAGACCGTGGGGCCTGATGTTGTTTGTTTGCAGGAAACCAAGGCAATGAAAGAACAGGTTGATGTCTCTTTGTTTGAAGCTGCCGGCTATAACTTTCATTATTGGTTCAGCGCCCAAAAGAAAGGGTATAGTGGGGTAGCGCTGCTTTGCAAGCAAGAGCCCGACCATGTGGAATATGGAACGGGTATCGATTATATGGATTTTGAAGGTCGAAATATAAGAGCGGATTTTGGCGACATCTCCGTTATGAGCATGTATTTGCCTTCTGGAACCAATATGGATCGCTTGGAATTTAAGCTCACCTATATGGCCGATTTTCAAAAATATGCCAATTCGCTGCGAAAGGAACGCCCCAATCTGATAGTTTGCGGGGATTATAACATTTGCCATGAAGCTATTGATATTCATGACCCGGTCCGCAACAAAAACGTTTCTGGATTCTTGCCTGTGGAAAGGGAATGGATCGGGAATTTTATGAAGAGTGGGTTTATTGACAGTTTTAGGCATTTTAATGAAGAACCCCACAATTATACATGGTGGAGCTACCGGGCCAATTCCAGGGCTAACAATAAAGGTTGGCGGTTGGACTATGGCATGGTGAACGAGTCTTTAAAGGATAGACTAAAGCGTTCCGTTATTCTTTCAGATGCCAAACACAGTGACCATTGCCCAATTCTTTTGGAAGTGGAAAAATAACATTTGTTATAAGCAGTTATGTATTTGGTACTTTTGCCAGTTTTAGATGCGATTTGATGAAATACACCCGACTTCCACATACCAACATTAGGATAAGTAAGATTTGTTTGGGAACCATGACCTGGGGAAGACAGAACACGGAAGCTGAAGGACATGAACAAATGGATTATGCTCTTGAGCAGGGAGTCAATTTTTTTGATACTGCTGAATTGTATCCTGTTCCTGCCAAAAAAGAATTGTATGCCGTTACGGAGGAGATTATTGGCAGGTGGTTTAAAAAAACGGGCAACCGCGATAAAGTTGTTTTGGCATCAAAAATTGCAGGCAGGGGAGATTATACCAAGTTTATTAGAACCACTGGATTTAGCAAAGATGCGATAATAAGTGCCGTAGAAGGAAGTTTGCAACGGCTACAGACAGATTATATTGATCTATATCAATTGCATTGGCCCGAGCGAAACACCAATTATTTTGGAAATCGTGGCTTTAATGCCAATATAATAGATCCATGGGAAGATAACATTCACCAAGTTCTGGAAACACTAAGGGATTTGGTTGCTGAAGGCAAGATACGGCATGTTGGGATTTCCAATGAAACTCCTTGGGCTACCATGCGTTTTCTGGAAGAAAGCAAGGTGCATGCAAGTTTACCACGTATGTTGACCATACAAAATCCTTACAGCTTACTTAACCGACTTTTTGAAGTTGGACTTTCTGAAATCTCGATGCGCGAAAATATTGGGCTTTTGGCCTATTCACCTTTAGCTTTTGGAGTTTTAAGTGGAAAGTATCTTGATCAGATTAAACCAAGAAAAGCACGGATGACCCTTTTCCCTCATTTTGATAGATATATGGGTGAAACGGCAACAGCAGCAACAGCAAAATATCAAAAATTAGCCATGGAAAATGACTTGAGTTTGGCTCAAATGGCTTTGGCTTTTGTAAATACCAGATCTTTTCTAACCAGTACCATTATTGGATCTACCAATATGGAACAGCTCAAGGAGAATATTGAAAGTATGGATATTAAACTTTCTGATGCGGTTTTGGAAGGCATTGAAACCATTCACAATGAAATTCCGAATCCAGCGCCTTAGGGTATCATCCAATGGAAATTTACCTGAGAAAACGTTTTTTAATTAAACTATTGCACCTGATTTTTTAATTTGCCCTGACTGGGGAATCTATAAGAATTTAGAATATCTTTTATCCCTTTGCCCAATGCTTTTTGTATGAGACTGCTCCAGTTATGGTTTCCTTCCAACAAGAAAGCCCCATCCTTTGTTATTGCAACATCCCAACCTACAGATTTTACCGAAGGAATCACCAAGGCTGCTTTTTTGACAGTATTTATGGCTTCTTTCCAATGAGGAATGGTTATACCAACAATTGGCATGTTTGTTGTAGGATGATTGTCTCCCAAGGATATTTTCTTTCTAGGGTCAAATGCGGACAATGGCCCAATTAATTTACCATTGTTGATATCAATTGAGCAGTCAACCCCTCCCTTGCCACTATTATCTACTACGGAATGATTTATACCAGCTTTCATTGTAGCCGCAATAACATCTACCTGATATGGATTTACAACTTGCGTTACTATTCTTAGTGTATTTAGCGAATCAGGATGGATGCTTTTCAACACTGGGTGTGGTTCAATAACTTCCTCAATTAAAGTCAAGTTTTTTCTAAGAAGCTTTTTATGGAAGCTTTCAAGTTTAACTCCATCAAGAAGATATTCACCTGTTTCGGAAACACTTACTTTAACCTTAATAATTTTGTCTCCGGACTGCCCTTTATTTGTTTTGCAGATAAGATATTCTGGAGAATTCTTCTCTATCCATATATTAAACGGGACAGCATCCTTAGAAAGAATAGTATACTTATGACAAATAAAATCCTTGAATTTTTCATAAAATAAACTTTTCGTCTTAAAAAATTTTATCATTTTGGCGTTGTTCATGTTCCTTTGAAATTTGTACATGAACCATGAATTGGCGTAAGTTTTTATTTCCTTGAATTCCTTATTTTCAAATTCGTAGGCAAAATAGTTAATAAAGGCAGTGTCGTATTTTATGAAAGAGAGAATCATTCTCCCAACAATACTGAATCCACTATTGTTTGAAATACTTTTTTCATGCTGAATAAGCTGAAATAGTAATTTAAAGTCTGTTTTCTTCAATAAGTATAGAAGATAAATAAATTTCACGATAGAATGGGGTTGGTATTATTTAACGGGTTTTTTGACCGAAAAGTGTACTGAATATAATTATAACTGACTGTATTATACTCAATTACGGATTAAAGCACTTACTTTTGATAATAGGACACAACCGTTTAAATTCCTTACTACGCTCAACAGTTATTCGAATGCACCCTGTTAAATAACTTTTTTGTTAGGCAAGTACGGTGAATATCATATTCTCTACTTTGGATATAAATTGAATTTTTATTCAGGTTTTTTTGCTCCAATCTTGGTGCTTTTGGATACTCAAACAGAGAAAGAGTCCAACTTTTTGGCTTCAAGAATGAGTTGGCCTATGCATTGTACCGATCTTATTTCTTCTGCAAGTCCAACCTCTGCTACAAAACAGACCACTTCTCAATGGGAATGTCAGCGTTGTCATAAAAAATACACACACAAAGAGTAACAACAATGGAGCAACACAAGGAGAATATTGAAAGTATGGATATTAAACTTTCTGATGCGGTTTTGGAAGGGATTGAAACCATTCACAATGAAATTCCGAATCCGGCTCCGTAAAATAGTTCGGCACTTATTTTGAAAAATCAACATGCCTGTTGGTGTTTTCTTCCAAAGAAATAAAAGATTCAATTCCCTTTATTCCTGGAATACTAAGAATTCTTTTTTGATATATGTTTCTATAATGGTCACTATCACGGGCATGTATCTTTAAAAAAATGTCATACTTCCCACTTATATGATGCAGTTTAACTACTTCTGGAATTTGTAATAGTGTTTCGATTACATCTTTAAATGCATTGGTCTGTTTTAGGTGAATCCCTAAAAACACGGTAAGATCCCAACCAATGGCCTTATAATTCAGTTTCATTGTAGATCCCACAATAAATCCAAGGTCCCACATTTTTTTAACCCTTGCATGGACCGTCCCAGAGGAAATGATTAGTTTTTTGGCAATCTCGGTATAGGTTATCTGTGCATTTTCGGATAGAAGTTGTATAATCTGTAAATCAATGAGGTCAATTTTGTTTTTCATAAGCTTGAATTGAACAACTGCATGATTTAGTCTTTGCAACAATCTTTTGTTCAAACATTAATTGAAATAAATCATGTAATTAACAACATCGATAAATATAATTCATTGTTTAGTTAAATCACATGATAATATTGCAAGAATAAAAATGAAATACTAAACATCTATCAAAATTTTGCATTGAAAAATTGTATTATGATAAAACTGCTTTTAAGGTCATTTATGATGATATTGAAAACTGTCCTACAAGATTGTGGCAAAACCCAATTAATTTTCAGTAGAAATTAAAAAAACTAAAAATTCGTCAGTTTTTTAAAGTTTGTTTAGGCCTATGATGCGCTTTCCTTAGGATTGCAAATTTTCTTTTATGATAATCTGTAAGTAATATTGTTTCAATTAGTTATGAGACAAAAACTAATTGCGTTTTAAGTTTCCGGAACTTAATTTTTTGAACACCATATCCCCCAATATTAATATATGGTAAGGGAGATTATGAAGGTTCTTGTGTAACCTAAAACCAAAATATTATGAAGAAATTTTTGCTAACTACCTCATTACTATTTTTAACTATCATTTCTTTTGCCCAAGAAATAACAGTTGCCGGAACGGTTAAAGATGATACCGGTGTTCCTCTTCCAGGAGCCAATATTATTGTTCAGGGCACGACCAAGGGAACCATAACGGATTTTGACGGAAAGTATACTATTGATGCACCTTCTGATGGCGCCTTGATTTTTTCTTCGCTTGGCTTTGAGACCAAAACAATAGCTATAGGAGGAAAAACAACCATAGATGCAATGCTGGCGACATCTGCCGAACAGTTGGAGGAAGCCATTGTTGTTGGAACTAGAGGCCAACCTAGGACCAAATTGGAAACCGCATCTCCAGTGGATGTAATCAGTATAAGCAAACAGCAGATAAATATGCCCCAATTGGATGTGGGGCAGATGTTGGTCGCTTCGGCACCCTCGTTTACAGCGGTGCGATCACAAGGTGGTGATTTAAGTTCGGCTGTTAACCCACCACAGTTAAGAGGTCTGGGTCCCAATCAACTTTTGGTTCTTGTAAATGGCAAAAGGCGTCATAGTGGCGCGCAATTGATTGGCACAGCAACAGGGGGTACGGCAAATTCCGTAGATATGGATTTTATAACCCCAGATGCTATTGACAGAATAGAAGTATTACGGGACGGAGCTTCGGCTCAATATGGATCAGACGCCATTGCAGGGGTTATTAACCTTGTTACCAGAAAAGGTACGGATAAATTTACCGCAAATTATTCAATGGGATTTTACACCAATAACAATCCTGATCTAAGTGATTCCAATATTAGCGAATCAGACCAAGCATTGCTTGAAGATACTGACGGAATTGATGGTATTACTCACCAACTAGGAGTCAATTATGGAGTCTCTTTTGACAGTGGTGGTTATCTTAACGTTGCCGGAATGTATCGCCAAAACGAGGCAGCCATCCGTCCAAATATAAGCGGTGCTACCCCATATGGTGATTCGTATTTGAACAATGAAAGAACTGATGCTCAAGGAAATATTATCATTACCAACCCTGAATTATTGGCAGCCCAAGCTGCGGGTGATGCTGCTCTTGCTGCAGAACTTCAGACCGATGCAGGATTACTGGCAGCTCGTGGTCTTACGGCAAGGGATATCTCAACCTTTGCAGGCTTACCCGTTTCAGTGCTAGGTTCTGTTTCATACAATTTGGAACTTCCACTATCCCAAAATTCCGAAACAACTTTTTATTCTTTTGGCGATTTTGGATATAAGAATACAGACGGCTTTGGCTGTTTTTATCGTAGGGCAGCACAGACGGACCGCTTTAATTATGACCTTTACCCCAACGGTTTTAGACCTCAAATGATAATAACCCAAACCAATTTGGCTTTCACAGGCGGAGTAGAAGGAATGCTTGGGGAATGGAATTTTGATTTCAGTAATACATTTGGGACCAATACCCAAAGGTACGGGCAATTCAATACATTCAATGCAAGCTTACAGTCAGAATCGCCTACAACAATGGATTTGGGGACTCATAAATTCTCACAGAATACGCTCAATTTTGACATTTCTAGATTCTTTCCCGATTTCTTATCTGGTCTTAACATAGCGGGCGGAGCTGAATTTAGGGTAGAAAACTACATTATAAATCGTGGACAGCCGGAAAGTTTTGAAGCCGGAGATGCAGGGCTTTTTACGGCTACGGAAGATGATCAAGCACTCATTGGGCCAGACGGTTTTCCATTGGAAAGTTTAAATGGGAGCCCTATTGTAGACGAAAATGGAGATGCCCTCATATTGCCGTATGGTGGTGTTAGTTCCTATCCCGTATTGCAATACAGTCCAAACTGCCAATGTTTTAGGGGTTTTGCCCCAGAAAACGAAGCAAACGAGTTTCGCTCGGTTACCGGACTTTATTTGGATGCGGAATTGGATGTCACGGATAAATGGTTCGTAAGTGCAGCAATTCGTACAGAACAATACTCAGATTTTGGAGGGGTTTTCACTGGAAAATTTGCTACACGTTATTCCTTAACAGATAATTTGGCAATCAGAGGTTCTGTCAGTAATGGCTTCCGAGCTCCCTCCTTGCAAGAACTGAATTACTCACATACCTTTACCTTCTTTGTAGATTTAGATCCTTTTGATGGAACACTATATCCAAATAGCAGCCAGGCGGCAAAAGCAATTGGTATAGAACAGCTACAAGAAGAAAGGTCCACTAATTTTGCCTTGGGAATCACGGCAAAACTGTTCGACAAATTAGACCTTAGTGTTGATGCCTATCAAATAGATATTAAGGATCGTCTGTTTACAACGGGGAACTTTAGCGCGGATGATGCTCCTGTATTGGAACCAATTATTGGTGCTGGTTTGGCAAGTTTTAGAATCAATGGTGGTGATGTTAGTACGAAAGGGGTTGAAATCGTAGCTAATTATTCAGATCGTGTTGGCGAAGGAATGCTGAACCTCAATTTTTCCGCAATCTTTTCCGAAAGAACTTTTGAAGGAGCCAACGTTCCTGATTTAAATACTGCACTGACCGATCAAGAACTTGAAGAGCTGTATATAGACCGACAGGTAGTAGGTTCATTTGAGTTAGGTGTTCCAACAACTAATTTTATTGCATCCGCAACATATAGTCTGGGAAAATGGTCAGGCATGCTTAGAGGAAACTATATTGGGGAAATATCTCGAATAGATGATGGAATAGGAACCTTAACGGATGAAAACTTTCCAAATGTTGGAGAGCAAGGATATTCCGATCAGACCTTTTCTGCACAGTTTACAACGGATTTGGGAATAACCTATGCAGCGTCAAAGAATTTATCTTTCACGCTCACTGGACAAAACATTTTTAATAATTATCCTGATTTATATAGGTCTGAAGAAAGAGGTTTTTACTTGTATGGTAATGGCCAACAAGGATCTCTTGGAGCTAACTATTTAGTAAGAGCAACATTAAGTTTCTAAAATTTCAAGATAATTTAAAAAATAAAAGACATGATAAAGACATATATAGAAAAGTTAAGCGTATTCACAGTGTTGATGGTAATTTTCAGCTCATGTGATATAGAGCGATTGGAATCGGCCCAAGAAACGGCCGAAGGGGGTGGAACCATAGAAACTTTTACCGCTTATACCATAGACTCTACAGACCCCACTGGATCGAATGTTTATGGAAGAATAGTTTTCTGGAAAACCGATTTAGATCAGACTTTGGTGCAAATTTCTCTCTACAACACCATTGCCGATATTATGCATCCGGCAGTGTTGATTAATGGAGTTGCAGGAGCAGGCACAACAACCCTATTGGCATTGGATGAAGTAGATGGAAGCACGGGAGAATTATCGGACAACAAATTTTTTCTCATTTCAGACACAGCATTTTATGATTCCATATTAACTTTAGATGCCCATGTAAGTATCAGCTTAAGTCCATCTGATGATACTATAGTAGCTACTGGAGATATTGGAGCAAACGCAGACCCTGTGGATTCAAATTAAACTTTTTTAATCTTAAATATAGCACAATGAAAACAACAACAATTGACAGACGAGCTTGGTTAAAGCGAGGAGCTTTAACAGCTGCTGGGGCAGTTATGCTCCCACACTTAAGTTTTGGAGAAACCCCAAAGGCACCAGTACTGTTGGACGCAAATGGTGATGCAATTTACACGCCATTTTTTAAGGAATTTCTTCCGGATAATTACAGGGAATTACCGGAATTGGCGGCTAAGTTGAATGCCAATGAGAATCCATATGGCCCTTCACCCAAAGCAATAACTGCCTTGAAAGAAGTTGCAACTAAAGGTAATCGATATGCTTGGTTTGAGCTTTTTGACCTTATGGGGAAGATAGCAGATGCAGAGGGGGTGGATGTCAAGAATATTATGATGGGCCCAGGTTCTTCAGATTTGTTGGAGAAAACAGCAATGGTAATGTTTATGAAAGGGGGCAATGTAGTATCTGCAGATCCTTCCTACATGTCATTGATACGAGTGGCAGAAGCTACAGGAGCCACTTGGAAAGCTGTGCCCTGTAAAGAGGATTGGGCTCATGATTTAAAAGCCATGGAAGCTGCGATAGATTCTGAAACTAAGTTGGTGTATATCTGCAATCCCAATAATCCAACAGGCGCAATGACCGATCATGAAGAGATGGTTGATTTTTGTTCCAGAGTCTCTGAAAAAGTCCCTGTGTTTGTTGATGAGGCCTATCTCGGGTTTTTAGAGGATGGCGCAAAGAAGAGCATGGTATCTCTTGTGAATCAGGGTAAGGATGTAATAATTGCCCGTACATTTTCCAAAATTCACGGTATGGCTGGATTAAGAGTTGGCTATGTTGTTGCACAAGAAGCTACATTGGAAAAAATTCAAAAGATCACACGTGGAGGAATGGGTATTTCCTATACCTCAATTTTTGCTGCTGTAGCGAGTATGGACGATGTAGAGTTTCAGGATACTTCTAGAAAACTTAATGCGGAGTGCAGGGAATACGTCTACAAAAGCCTAACAAAAATGGGTTTCGAGTATATTCCTTCAAGTACAAGCTTTATCATCTTCCCAATTGAAATGGAAGGCAAAGCCTTCTTGGAAAAAATGACCGCAGAAAAAGTTGGGGTACGTGCCTTTGAAATTAACGGAAAAAATTGGTGCCGTGTAAGTATGGGAACCATGGAAGAAATGAAGCTGTTTACTGCAGCTTTAGAAAAAGTGCTTATTTAAGTTTGTTAGAGTTAGCCCAAGAGTTGGATGTTAAAGCAACTATTTAATTTCCGCTCTTTGGGCTATCCTATATATTACTTATGCAACCAAACCAAACCTTTCCAAACCTAATTACAATGAATCTTGCGCTTCAAAAAACATTGGAACTCCTAGTCATAATAGGGTTAGGTGTGCTACTTCAAAAAAAAGTTGTCAAACAAGACCTAAAAGGAGTAAAAACACTTATTCTTAGTGTCGCTTTGCCTGCAACTATATTTGTTGCGTTGTTAAAAATTGAACTAAAGGGAAGCCTACTGGCCCTTCCAATTCTTGCACTAACCTTTAACTTATTAATGTTGTTGGCCACCAAATATTTTCTTGCCATTTCTTTGCCAAAAAAAGAGGATGCCAAAAAAAGAACGCTAATGATGCTTTTGCCTTCTCTGGCGCCGGGATTATCTTGTTTTCCTTTTATTGTGGTATATCTGGGAGATGATTATTTAGCTCTTGCAGCACTTGCAGATGTTGGAAACAAGGTATTTGGACTCATTCTTTTGTACATGTTAGCCATGCATTGGTATCATCTTAGAGCTGTAAAGAACCATTTAGTGTCTGCCAAAAGTAAAATGCGAAGCTTAGTCATGTCATTGATCAATGAACCCATTAATATCGTAATAGTGGTTGGCCTTTTGCTTCTAGCACTTGGATTAAGCTTGTCTTCATTGCCGGGGTTTCTCCAAAACACGGTATTGAGCTTAAAAGTTTTGATGACACCTTTGGTTTTGTTGTTCATTGGAATGGCGGTTAAAATAAAATCAGGAGAATTTGGGTTTATTCTGAGTTTATTATTTCGAAGAGCAGGAATAACCTTTTGCTTATCGGCGCTTTTTGCAACATTTTTTCCGGCGTTGACCCCAGCCTTAATCCTATTGCTGGTTGTATTCCCTCAAAGCTCCTGTAGCTTTTGGCCGTTTGCCCATATGAGTGCGGTAAACTCGCTTGAAGAAAAAGATGAACAAAAAAAGCCAACGTTTAATATTGATTTTGCAGTGAATGTTCTTGCATGTTCGCTTCCATTTTCTACAATATTGATTATTTCTATTCTTTCTTTTGGGGATTTTTTTGCGTCCGCCAGCACTTTATTCTTGTTTGGAGGTACATTTATTATTGGTTCTTTTCTCCCTTATCTTTTATCGAGACTTAAAAATGGTAACAAAAAGACAATTTCTACGTCAGAATTATCAAAAATGGCTTCAGGCCCATGTCTTGAAGAAAAGGATTGATTTCTTTTTGGTTTCTTTCAAAAAAGAGATTTGACCACATCCTCAATTTTTGAAACCAATTGAACATTGATGGAAGTGTTCTTTAGTCCAATTTTATTATTTTTTGAAACATAAATAGCGGTAAAACCTAATTTTTCGGCCTCAAGAATACGTTGATCGATCCGTTGCACGGGTCGTATCTCTCCTGCCAATCCCACTTCGGCTGCAAAACAAACCCCTTTTTCAATGGGAATATCTGAATTGCTAGACAGGATAGCGGCTAAAACTGCAAGGTCAATGGCGGGGTCATCAACAGAGATTCCCCCAGTTATATTGAGAAAAACATCTTTTGCCGCCAGTTTAAAACCCGCTCTTTTTTCAAGAACAGCTAAAAGCATATTCAAACGTTTGGCATTAAATCCAGTAGCAGAACGCTGGGGAGTGCCATAAACGGCAGTGCTTACCAAAGCCTGAATTTCTATCAATAATGGACGCATGCCTTCAACGGTGGAAGCAATAGCAGTTCCGCTAAGGTCTTGATCATTCTTTGAAATAAGAACCTCAGAAGGATTGTTCACCTCACGAAGCCCACTTCCCTGCATTTCATAAATCCCTAATTCTGCCGTTGAACCAAATCGATTTTTGAGCGAACGAAGAATTCGGTATACATAATTGCGGTCTCCTTCAAACTGCAATACGGTATCTACCATATGTTCCAAAATCTTGGGTCCCGCTATGGCTCCGTCTTTGGTGATATGGCCTACCAAAATTACGGGAGTACTGCTTTCTTTGGCAAATTTGATAAGCTCAGCCGTGCTCTCCCTTATTTGTGAAATACTCCCTGCCGCAGATTCAATATAATCCGTATGCAAGGTTTGGATGGAATCAATAATTACCAAGTCCGGCTCTACAGTACTTATGTGCTGAAAGATGTTTTGTGTTTTGGTTTCGGTTAGTATGTAGCAGTTTTCACTCTCTGGATGAATGCGGTCAGCCCGCATTTTTATCTGTTTTTGACTTTCTTCTCCAGAAACGTAAAGTGTTTTGTATGCTAGTTTTAAGGCAATCTGCAAAAGCAGGGTGCTTTTTCCAATTCCTGGTTCACCTCCCAATAAAATCAAGGAGCCAGGAACAATACCTCCACCCAAAACCCTATTGAATTCTTGATCCTGTGTATCTAAACGAAGCTCTTTTTCATTGGATATTTGAGAAATCCGAACTGGTTTTGTGACTTTTTTGACTGCATTGGAATCGGTCTTCCAGGTTCTTTTTTCTTCTTTTTGAACCACTTCCTCTACAATCGTGTTCCATTGTTTGCAGGAAGAACATTGTCCAATCCATTTGGGATATTGGGTACCACAGTTTTGACAGAAAAAAGTTGTTTTGGTTTTGGCCATAAACCTTTTTGGTTTTGGCTAAAGATATTCATTTTGATGGATTGCAAGAAGAATGCCCACCGCTAAAATTTGATGTTCTAATATCCAAAGTCTGCTTTAAGGGCATCAATTTTTTCCAGTGCCATATCCTTGGTCAAAAAGTCAATTTCTTCCATTTGGAATGCTTTTTCAAAGGTTTTGAATGCTTTTTTGGGCTCTCCAAGTTCCTCATAGTACTCACCTTCAAAATAGAAACCAAGCATAGTCTCTGGAAATTGTTTTTTGCAGAGTTCAGCCAGCGGCTTTAATGATTCTATATCTTCTTTTTTAAGACATGCCGCATAAATAGCCATAATGTCGTTTAATTCCACTGGTTTTTCGAAACCAAGGAGATTTTCAATCATATCATACCTGTCTTCCAGATACTTGAACACTGGATCGTTTGAAGCCAGTATTTCGGTTTTGTATTCTTTTGGGGTGATAGGCCTAAATATTTTAAACACATTGTCAAACGCCTTACTAATTCCATAAGCAGCTATGGAAACATGGTCCGCTTCATCATATTCATCAAAAAAATAATGCAATGATTCTTTGCTGATTGATTTAAGGGCATTGTTCATTTGAAGGATTCGTTGCCTATCCTCGGTTTTTTCCTTTTCCAAAACAACATTGTAAAAGATTTCTTGGTTTAAATCTGATAACCTGGAAGGAACCCTGCTTTCCATTTCGGTAGCCAATACTGGAGAAATGCTCAGATATGAATTAAAAAGGGACTTGTCCTTAAATAAAAAGTAATTTCCAAAATTTGCCGTAATATCATAGCCAATGAACATTTTAAAGGGGGCAACGCTGTATTGTGTTTCTAAAAACGGAATGAGCTCTGTACCTAAAAATTCATAAAATTTTGCACCTTTTTCAGTAGGCAGACCTGTGGTTTGTTCAAAGTCGCAATCTTCCCAACGTATGTCATCTTCAGCCTGATCTACACCTACTATAATAGCTTCTGGCATTCTCTGGTGCCTGCTATAAAATTTAGCATTGGCTACAACCATGTCAAAAAGATATTCGGCATCCAAAACCAGAATTAGGGGATATTTTTTTTCTTCGGAATAATCCTCTGGAAAATAATAAGAAACTCCCCTTCTTTCTTGAAGCTTGAAGGATTCAAAAATTTCTTTTTTTACTTGGGCGCCAAGATTAAAGCACAGTAGGCCTATCAGTAGAAATAGACATCTTTTCATTTGGTCAAGTTTTATTGGGTAGGGGTTTACCGATTTCTATTCAATAACGGTAAGACAATGAAGGATATTGTACCAAAAACAACCACCATTAGAGTTTGTGCTGTCCACATGATCCAGCCATAAGCATCTCCAGAAGTTTTGCTCACTCCATAAACGGAAAGTGCCGCTGTAACCACAATTGGGAAAAGACCTAAACCACCGTTTGTGGCCGCCATGGCAAATGCGCCTGCAACAAATGCAACAAGAAATGCGCCCAAAGGAAGATCTGTGGTTTCGGGCACGGTAAATTTAATAACCCAGAACATGGCAATATAACATGCCCAAATAAAAAACGTATGAAAAATAAAAGCTCCTTTGTTCTTCATTTTGAAAATGCTAAGCACCCCATCTAAAAGACCATTGAGAAATGTTTTGATCTTTGTTGCCAATTTGGAGGTGGATTTTTTTATTAATCGAATGGCTATAAACAAACCGAGTACACCAACAATTAGAATCATCAGCGACCCTACAAGGCCAATTCCTTTTTCTTGAAGAATGCCCAGAATTACATCGGTCTGGAACAATAGGGCGGTAATAATTATCAACAAGAGCATAATCACATCAATAATTCGCTCAGTAACAATTGTTCCAAACCCTTTTTCAAAAGGAACATTTTCATAGGTAGTCAATGCCGTGGCCCTTAAAAACTCTCCAGACCTAAGCACCAAGGTGTTGGCAAAATAGCTTATTAGAATGATGAGTACATTATTGATTAGCCTTGGCTTATAGCCAAGTGGCGCTAAAAGATAGTTCCAACGAATGGCTCTAGAAATATGGCTTAGGATACCAATAAAGATTGAAAGAAAAACCCATAGTAAATTTGCATTTTGTATGGATTCAAGAATCTTTTTTCTGTCCTCTGGAGAAGTTGTGGAAAATGAATAGAAAACAAGCCCAACTCCAATGAGTATAGGGATTGCAATTTTGAGAAATTTTTTGAGAGAATTGCTCAAAACTAGTTTAAAAGATTGGTCTCTTCATTGGGGAAAACCAAAGCAGGGTTGAATGATTTTGCTTCTTCAATGTCCATTAAGGCGTAGGTTATCAGAATTAATACATCGCCAACGGCCACTTTTCGAGCTGCTGCTCCGTTAAGTGTGAGTTCTCCCGAACCTCTAGGACCGGGTATGGCATAAGTCTCCAATCGTTCACCGTTGTTATTGTTCACAATTTGGACTTTTTCTCCTCGAATAATATTTGCGGCGTCCATTAAATCTTCATCAATGGTGATGCTACCTATATAGTTTAGGTCCGCCCCTGTAACTTTTACTCTATGAACTTTAGACTTTACAACTTCTATTTGCATGGTGCAAAATTAATTAATTCAATCTTAGGTTGTCTATTAAACGAACGTCGTCTGCGTAAACGGCAATAAACGCCCTATATTTTCTATCTACCTGTTTTTTAAGCATTGGGGTTAGCGTGTCTTCATCTGTAATTTGAAAATACTCTAAATCCAATGTGGTGTTTTTTTCAAATTGGGACTTAACCCATTCACTAATGGTATAAGCACTTTCCGTGCCAAATTTTGTCTTGGCAGTTAGTAGGGTTTTATAAATAAAACTTGCCTCTGTCCTTGTCTTTTTTGAAAGACGTTCATTGCGTGAACTCATGGCCAATCCGCTGGGCTCTCGTTCAATTGGGCAGCCGATTATTTCAAATGGCAAGTTCATGGAATCTACCATTTTTCTAATAATCTGAAGTTGCTGAAAATCCTTTTCGCCAAAGTATGCCCTGTCTGGGGAAATTGTTCTAAGGAATAGCTCAACTATTGTACCCACACCATCAAAATGCCCTTCTCTAAATTCGCCCTCCATGACTTTGTCCAATCCATCAAACGCATACGTTTGTGACTTTATGCTTGATCCGTAAATCTCATCTACGGTTGGAGTAAAAACCACAATCTTTTCTGAAACACTCTTTAACAGATCAAGGTCCTTTTTTATATCTCGAGGATATTTTTCAAGATCATCCTTTTTGTCAAATTGAGTGGGATTCACAAAAATACTCACCACAACCACATCATTGGCCAACATAGCAGTCTTTACAAGTGAAATATGACCTTTGTGCAAAGCCCCCATGGTAGGCACTAAGCCTATGTCATGGTTTTTGTTCCGTTCCTTTTGTAAGAAACGATTAAGTTCATTTTTAAGGTCAAATACTTTCATACATAGATTGAAAAGCGTGCAAAAATACTATAAATACTGCTAATCGGCATAATTTTTGTACTTTTGCAGCTACGTTTTTCAGATAAGCAAAAGAAAGTGTTTATGAATGGTAAAAAGATATTGTTTGTATCTTCTGAACTAGTGCCTTACCTCCCAGAGAATCAAGTTTCCTTAATGTCTTACGAAGCACCAAGAATGGTCAATAGTAATGGGGGACAAATACGTATTTTTATGCCAAGGTATGGAAATATTAATGAGAGAAGGCATCAACTGCATGAGGTAATCCGTTTATCCGGAATGAACTTGGTAATCAATGATATGGATATGCCTCTTATCATAAAAGTGGCATCAATCCCAAAGGAACGCATACAGGTTTACTTCATAGATAATGAGGAGTATTTTAAAAGAAAGGCGACGTTTGCAGATGTTGACGGGAATTTATTTCCTGATAACGACGAGCGTGCCATCTTTTTTGCAAAGGGAGTTGTAGAAACTGTAAAGAAATTAAACTGGTCTCCAGATATTATCCATGTCCATGGCTGGATGGCATCCTTACTTCCACTATACCTACGTGAATATTATAAGGACGAGCCTCTTTTTGCTGATAGCAAAATTGTTACTTCAATCTATGATAATGGTTATGATGGGGAACTGGATAGTAAAATGATAAATAAAATTGCTTTTGACGGTATTTCCGAAGAAAATATTTCAGCACTTTCCACTCCTGACTATAATAATTTGTTAAAAGTTGCAGCAGATTATTCCGATGCGATTATTTTAGCCTCGGAAGATGTGTCAGAGGACTTAAAGAGTCATATTGCCAATCTTTCCAAACCAGTACTGCCTTATGTTTCGCTTCAAGAAGCTGAGGATGCGTACACAAATTTCTATACAACAGAAGTTTTAAAATAAATTGCATGAAATTTTCAAGGAATATAATGGTGTCAGCCTTGGTTGGCACTTTATTCGTAATATTTGCTTCTTGCGAAGAGGAGTTGGGTACAATTGGAGAAGGAGTGGTTGCAGGAGATCCTTTTACCACGGACAAGCAAGTATTTGATGTCTTTGCATATAACAAGAAGATAGAGGCTGTTCAAACAAATAGGTTGCCACTATATCAAGTTGGAATTTTTAACGATCCAATATACGGAAGGACTGAGGCGCAAATTACAACTCAGATGGTAATCAGCTCAGGAAATCCCATTTTTGGAGATATCAGGCAACAAGTAGAAGATTTAATGGACACTAGTGGAGCTACTGATACTATCCCAGAAAATGAAACAGTAACATCTGTTTTTTTACATATTCCTTATCAATTGACTCCAGCAGCACTAAGAGATTCTGATTCAGATGGTGTCCAAGAGGGTATAGATAATGATGACACGGATCCAAGTACGGATGAGGATGAAGATGGTCTTACAGATAATGAAGAACGTATATTGGGCACGAATCCTTTGGATGCATTGGATCCAGATGCAAATGGTGATGGAACAATTAGCGATGAAGAGCTGGAGGGTATTTCTGCTAATACATTTCCAATAGAATATAGTTTGGATAGTATTTATGGAGATCGAAGCTCATCTTTTAAATTTAAAGTGGAATCATCCACGTATTTTTTGCGCGATTTAGATCCCAATACTGGTTTTCTAGAGGCACAGGAGTATTTTTCGACACAATCTTTTTCTCCTGAATTTGTGGATCAAGTATTGGTGGATACAACATTGACCATAAGTAATGTTGATACTATTATTTTTGAGGAAGATGACCCAGATACAGATGATATTGATGAGTCAGAAACTGTAGCAGACAGAATATTGCCAGGTATTAGGGTTGAACTGGATAAGGATTTCTTTCAAGAGAATATTTTGGATAAAGAAGGAAGTTCAGAACTTTTAAATCAAGCTAATTTCAGTAACTTTTTAAGGGGATTGCATTTTTCAATTGAGGATAGTGAATTACTCTTTCTGTTGGATTTGACACAAGCCAGTATTACCATTACATACGAATACACCAATTTTAATAATAATGCCACCACTGACGATACTACTGATGATTTCACCGAACAGGAAGAAGAGGAATTTACCTTAAGCCTGATTCAAGTATCGGGGGGGAATGCAGTTAATACTTTTATTAATGAAAATTATCCTGGTGATATTACTTCTGCCATGGATACCGGTGAAAACGCATCCCGTATTTATCTTAAAGGAGGAGCCGGATCTTATTCCGAGATTAAACTTTTTGATGACGCGGACATAGATCGTGGTAAAGAATTTATAGAGCAAATTAGAGCCAATAATTGGATTATTAATGAAGCAAATCTGGTTTTTTATGTGGACAGGGATGCTTTGGATGCAGTTGGTGGAACTAGTGAACCTCCACGTATTTATTTGTATAATGCTGAAACTAATCAAGCATTGTACAATATATCAACAGAAAATTTTGACGATTCGGGTTCCTCCTTGGGAGAATATTTGAATTATGACGGTATACTTGAGGAGGTTAATGAGGTGGACGATGATTTTGAGAATGGCTTAAAATATACCATTCGCATCACCGAACATTTAAATAACATTATTGTAAGGGATTCGTCCAATGCCACACTAGCACTAGGGGTTTCTTCAAATATTGGTATTACTGCTGTCACAGAGTCAATGGCTGCAGGAGGATCTGTGATTGATACTCCTGTTATGTCAGATATTAATCCATTAGGCACTATTCTTTTTGGAAGCAATGTGGGAGCTGATGCTGAAGATAAAAAATTAAAATTGGAGATTTTTTACACCCAGGCGAATTAAAAAGTCAATATAAAAATACAACTTGCTAACTTTTCACGTTTTAGGACTGAGAAGATTGCTTTTACTTCCCCCAATAGATTGTAAATTTGTGATTCTGGCTCATTGTTTAACAAATTAATTCTTTCATATGTGCGGTATTGTTGGTTATGTTGGTCATAGGGATGCTTATCCCATAATAATTAAAGGTTTACAACGACTGGAATATCGAGGATACGATAGCGCAGGAATTGTGCTGTTTGATGGAGAAAATACGCATCTTTCCAAAACAAAAGGAAAAGTAGAGGACTTAAAGAAAAAAGCAGAAGCCACAATATCTACAGAAGGAAAATTAGGCCTGGGACATACAAGATGGGCAACACACGGTGTTCCGAATGATGTAAACTCACATCCACATTATTCCAACTCAGGTGATTTGGTAATAATCCACAACGGTATTATTGAAAATTATGATGCCATTAAGAAAGCATTGATTACAAGGGGATATACTTTTGAGTCAGATACCGACACAGAGGTATTGGTAAACCTTATAGAAGAGGTTAAGAAAAAAGAAGGAGTCAAGCTGGGGAAAGCCGTTCAAATTGCATTGAACCAAGTTGTTGGTGCCTACGCCATAGCTGTTTTCGATAAGAATAAACCTGATGAGATTGTAGTAGCCAAACTAGGAAGCCCTTTAGCTATAGGCATTGGTGAAAACGAATATTTTATAGCATCAGATGCTTCACCATTTATAGAATTTACCAATAACGCAGTGTATTTGGAAGATGAAGAAATGGCGGTAATCCGTATTGGTAAGGAAATTAAATTGCGAAAAATCAAGGATGATGCAATAGCTTATCCCAATATTCTGGAACTTCAATTAAATCTTGAGGAAATTGAAAAGGGAGGGTATGATCATTTTATGCTGAAGGAAATCTATGAGCAGCCACGAGCAATTTTAGATACATATAGAGGAAGACTTTTGGCAGATCAAGGTATAATTAGGATGGCTGGAATTGACCAAAATTTAGAGAAATTCCTAAATGCTAATAGAATAATTATTGTTGCCTGTGGAACATCATGGCATGCTGGACTTGTGGCAGAATATATCTTTGAGGATTTGGCAAGAATTCCTGTAGAAGTTGAATATGCTTCGGAATTCCGGTATAGAAATCCTGTAATAACTGAAAATGATGTTTTAATCGCAATATCCCAATCTGGTGAAACAGCTGATACCTTGGCCGCAATAAAATTGGCCAAAGAAAGAGGGGCATTTGTTTTTGGGGTGTGCAATGTTGTGGGCTCATCCATAGCCAGGGAAACACATGCAGGAGCTTATACCCACGCAGGACCTGAAATAGGTGTGGCTTCCACTAAAGCATTTACAACCCAGATTACCGTACTTACGCTAATTGCATTAAAACTGGCAAATGAAAAAGGTGTTTTTTCCAAATCTAGATTCCACGAATTTTTAACGGAACTTGAAGCTATTCCTTCTAAAGTGGAAAAAGCATTGCTGTCAAATGAAATTGTGGAACAAATTTCAGAGATATATAAGGACTCTACAAATTGTTTGTACCTGGGTCGAGGATACAATTTCCCAGTTGCATTGGAAGGAGCATTGAAATTAAAGGAAATAAGCTACATTCATGCGGAAGGATATCCGGCCGCTGAAATGAAGCATGGCCCAATCGCCTTGATAGATGAGCAAATGCCCGTAATTGTTATTGCAACAAAAAAGGGACATTATGAAAAAGTGGTCAGCAATATTCAAGAGATTAAATCAAGAAGTGGCAGAATCATAGCCATAGTTACAGAAGGAGACAAAACCGTCAAGGAATTGGCAGATCATGTTATTGAGGTTCCAGAAACATCCGAAAGCCTTACACCATTATTAACTACAATACCACTGCAATTGTTATCATATCATATTGCCGTTATGAGAGGTTGTAATGTGGATCAACCTCGAAACTTGGCAAAATCGGTTACCGTGGAGTGACCTAAGCAAATCTGAAAAACACGATAAATTGATTGATTTTAGCTCTTTTTTTGTTAAAATCGTACTTATATCACCCTTTTTTTAGGAAAAAAATACTATGCATGCATAATTTTTTTCATTTTTGTAGATATCAAATGAAAAAAAATGTATCTTCCGCGTCCAATACTTAACGTATACTTAAAACTTTTTAACTCAAATTAAAAGCTAATGAGAAGACTAATAATCATTTCTCTTATGCTGTTCGGTGCCGCATCTTATGCGCAGACAACAGTACAAGGAAAAGTAGTTGATGAAAACAATGAACCCATTCCAGGGACCAATGTAGTGCTGGTTGGTAAAGCCGAAGGAACCACTACTGATTTTGATGGTAATTTCACATTCAACACTTCGGAACAACCACCCTTCAAACTTCAATTTACATCTATTGGCTATTCGGATTTTGTTGCCGATGTAACAGCTAACAACCAAACACTGTCAATAACACTGGGTGAGACCTCTACACTTTTGGATGAAGTTGTAATATCGGCTTCTAGAACACCAGAAAGAATCTTTGAGTCTCCAGTTACGGTAGAACGTTTTGGACTTAAAGAAATTGAAAATACAGCTTCTGCTGATTTTTATGGAGGGCTGGAAAATCTAAAAGGAGTTGATGTAAATACCAACAGTTTAACATTTAAGTCAGTTAACACAAGAGGTTTTGCAACTTTTGCCAATACTAGATTTATGCAGTTAGTGGATGGAATGGACAATTCTACCCCCGCACTTAATTTCCCTATTGGAAATTTGGTGGGTATGATTGAAACGGATGTGCTGAGCGTAGAACTTTTACCCGGTGCTTCATCTGCCCTGTATGGTGCAAATGCCTTTAATGGAATATTATTTATGCGTAGTAAAAATCCGTTTGATTATGAAGGCATAAGTGTTTCCATAAAAAGGGGTATTACATCCCAAGCAGCCGCTGGAGATAATTCCTATACCGATGTTGGCATACGAGCAGCACATAAATTCAGCGATAAATTTGCGGCCAAAGTCAATTTCGGTTATTTGAAGGGTACAGATTGGGCAGCAAACAGCTTACAGGGGAAAGATGAAAATAATTTTGCCATTACCGGAAGTACCAGAGCTAATGACCTTGACTATGATGGTGTCAATGTTTATGGAGATGATTTTTCTATTGATATTAAGGATGTAGCGCTTACCTTAGAAGGATTGGGAGCTTTACCTGCAGGAGCCAATGCCTTGGTCCCATCAGTTGAGGTTAGTAGAACGGGATACAATGAAAGCGATCTGACAAATTATAATGCAGAAAGTATTAAGGCAGATTGGGGTCTGTATTTTAGACCTTGGGCAAATGACTTTGAAATATCCTACGTAGGTAAGGTAGGTACAGGTTCAACTATTTATCAAGGTACCAACCGTTACAACATTAATGGGTTCTTTCAACAACAACATAAAATTGAGTTTAGAAACGACAATTTCTTTCTAAGGGGGTATGTAGTTGCAGATAAAGCGGGTGACTCATACGATATGGTTTTTACTGGAGTTAATATAAATCGCTCTTGGAAAGATGACAATACTTGGTTTGGGGAGTATGCAGGAACATTTGTTCAGGCTACCTTAGGAGGTGCTACCGAAGAGCAAGCGCATGCCGCTGCAAGGGCTCAGGCTGAATCTGGCCGTTTTGAACCGGGATCTCCTGAATTTCAAGCAGCTTTTGATCGTGTGATTCAAGATCCTGACCTAACAAGTGGTTCACAATTTAAAGATGCCTCTAAATACTATCATGCAGATGGTAATTACAATTTTAGCCACTTGACAGATTTCGCTGAAATACAAGTTGGAGGTTCATTTAGACAATACAGCTTAAATTCTTTCGGTACTATTTACACGGATCTTGATGGACCTATAGACTATTCTGAATTTGGAATCTATTCCCAGATACAAAAGACCATCGATTTACAAGGAGAAAAAAGTTTAAAACTTACAGGTTCAATTCGTTATGATAAGTCTGAATTTTTCGATGGATTCTTTTCTCCCAGACTTTCTGCAGGTTTTACAGTCAATAGAGACCATAATGTTCGGGCATCTGTACAGACTGGTTTTAGAAATCCAACCACACAAGATTTATTTATAGGCTTGGATGCAGGTAGTGCCATTCTAGTGGGTTCCGCTCCTGAAAACCTAGAGCGATATACAAGGGATTTTGATATTAGTGGGGGTGGACAACTTTTAGGCCAGCCTACGAGTATAACCCAAACTGGAACAGCTGCTTATACAAATTCTTATACCAGAGCTTCAGTTGAAACACTAGGTGAAACAGGGAATCCGGCTGATTTGGTTATAGCAAACCCTGACGTCGTAAAACCAGAACAAGTAACTTCTGCTGAAATAGGATATAGGGGAAAACTTGGTAAACTTGTAGTTGATTTTAGCACCTACTATAACAGTTACAAAGACTTTATTTCCCAAGAAGTGGTGTTGGCTCCTTTTTACGGAACTGTTGGTGATGGATCACTTTCGGTTGCTGCTATTTCCAATGGAGATTTTCAAGCATATAGCACATACACCAATTCCGAAGCGGATGTCAACTCCTATGGTGCCTCATTGGGGCTAACTGCTAAGGTGTTTGGTAATTTTGATTTAGGAGGAAGCTATACCTATACAAAACTGGATTTTGACAGAGAAGCAAATCCAGATGTGATGTTGAATTTCAATACACCTGAGCACAAGTTCAAAGCGTCTTTTGGGAATACGGAATTATTTAAAAATTTCGGTTTCAATATAAACTATAGATTTAGTGACGACTATTTTTGGGAAGCTACGTTTGCCGAAGGTGCTGTGCCGGAATTTCATGTTTTGGATGCGCAGGTCAATCTAGAGGTGCCAAGTATCAAATCTACATTCAAACTTGGGGGAACCAACTTGACCGGTGAAGAATATTTTACTGCTTTTGGAACTGGTTTAATAGGTTCAATGTACTATGTGTCTTGGACCATCAACAACTAAATTTTAGATTAAAATGAAAAACTCAAAATATTTTGTCCTCGCTTTAACTACGGTTTTTGTAGTGGCGTGTAATGAATTGGAAGATGTTGATATATCTTCACAAAATGAAGTCCAGGTTGAATTGCCGGAACTAACTGCAGGTTCCGTAGACTTTAGCAATTATGTGTCCTTGGGAAATTCGCTTACCGCCGGTTTTACTGATGGTGCTCTTTTTCAGGCCAGCCAGTCATTTTCACTTCCAAATATTATGTCGCAAAAATTTGCGCTTGCAGGGGGAGGAACCTTTGTTCAGCCCTTGACAAATGATAATTTAGGAGGTCTTGCAGCTGCTGGGAATAGAATTCAAGGTCCAAGACTTGTATTTGGAGGCTCAGGACCAGTTTCTTTAGAATCGATAATTGGAGATGTTACTGTTACTACAGATATAGTTCTTAATAACCCATCGGGGCCATTTAACAATTTAGGTGTTCCTGGAGCAAAAAGTTTTCATTTACTGGCGCCAGGGTATGGTAATTTAGCCAACCTAGAAGCTGAATTGGCCAATCCATATTTTATTAGGATGACGGGAACGAACCCAAACATAAGTGTGTTGGAAATGGCAGCTTCACAATCACCTACTTTCTTTTCTTTATGGATAGGAAATAACGATGTTTTAGGCTACGCTACTTCGGGTGGAGATGGAACAAACCCCTTAACACCTGTATCGGGTGATCCCGGTGTAGGCTTTGACGGTACTTATGGTGCTTTGATTACTACACTTACGGCAGGAGGAGCAAAAGGTGTTGTGGCCAATATTCCCAATGTAACGAGCATACCTCATTTTACAACGGTACCACATAACCCTTTAGACCCTACTAGTGAATCTTTTGGGCCTTTAATTCCTACGCTAAATGGAATTTTTGGACAGCTAAATCAAGTCTATACGTTTCTTGGATTTCCGGAACGATCTATTGAGTTTTCATCTACAGCTGCAAGTGAGGTTGTAATTAAAGATGAAACCTTGGTTGATTTATCGGCAGAAATTGCAGGGGTGTTGACTGAAAGCCCAACATTCCCAGCTTTCGTGGAATCATTTGGATTGCCTGCGGCGGCGGCACCTACGGTTGCAGGTCTATTTGGAGCTATATATGGACAAACAAGAGAGGCTACAGCAGATGATTTATTTGTTTTACCAAGTTCAGCGGTAATAGGTACTGTAAATACAACTTCAGTGGGGAATTTAGTTTTGGCAGGTTTATCTCAAGAATTGGCAGGTCAGTTTTCGGTTGAAGGAATTACCTTGCCTCTGGAAGATAAATGGGTATTACTTCCAAGTGAACAAGAAGAGATTGCAACTGCCACAGCGGCATTCAATGATATCATTGCAGCGACTGCTGGCCAAGCTGGTTTGGCATTGGTAGACGCTAATGCTTTGTTGGATCAATTGGCAAGTAGTGGTATTACAAGTGGAGATTTCACATTAACATCAAATCTTGTTACCGGAAGTGCATTTTCTTTAGATGGAATTCACCCAACGGCAAGAGGTTACGCTTTGTTGGCCAACGAATTCATGAGAGCAATAGATGCTACATACGGGTCTAATTTTGAAGCATCAGGGAATTTTGTCAATGTAGGCAACTACCCTACCAACTATTCACCAACGTTACAATAACTATATAATATATAACTATTATAAAAACGCCTTCATTTGAAGGCGTTTTTTATGGTTAAAAAAAGAGCTAAGTAGTTTCTTGTTTAAGATTGATAACATATCTTTGCAGCCGGAAAAAAAGCAGTTTTTTCCTTCGTATTCAATTAAAAATAAACACAGTAATGTCTAAAGTTACAGGTAAGGTTGCACAGATTATAGGCCCGGTCATTGACGTTGAGTTTGAGTCGGGAACAGAAATCCCAAAGATTTATGATTCTCTAGAAATTAACAAAGCAGATGGTTCCAAATTGGTTTTGGAAGTACAATCGCATGTTGGCGAAAATACGGTTCGTACCATTTCTATGGATTCTACGGATGGTTTAAGCAGAGGAGTAGAGGCCCACGCTACAGGAAGTGCAATTCAAATGCCTATTGGCGAGGATGTTTATGGACGTCTTTTCAATGTAATTGGAGATGCAATTGATGGGATGGAAAATCTACCAAAAACTGGAGACAACGGACTTCCAATTCACAGAGAAGCTCCAAAGTTTGAAGATCTTTCCACGTCTACCGAAGTACTTTTTACAGGTATCAAAGTAATCGATTTGATTGAGCCTTACGCAAAAGGAGGTAAAATTGGATTGTTTGGCGGTGCGGGTGTTGGTAAGACCGTATTGATTCAGGAATTGATCAACAACATTGCAAAAGGACACGGTGGTCTTTCTGTATTTGCTGGTGTTGGTGAAAGAACAAGAGAAGGAAATGACTTGCTTCGTGAGATGTTGGAATCGGGTATTATCAAATATGGAGATGATTTCTTGCACTCTATGGAAGAAGGTGGATGGGATTTATCCAAAGTAGATAAAAAAGCAATGAAAGAGTCTAAAGCGACTTTCGTTTTTGGACAGATGAATGAACCTCCAGGAGCACGTGCTCGTGTTGCTTTGTCAGGATTGACAATTGCTGAATATTTCCGTGATGGTGCTGGAGATGGTCAAGGGAAAGATGTACTTTTCTTTGTGGATAACATCTTCCGTTTTACACAAGCTGGTTCAGAAGTATCTGCCCTTTTGGGAAGGATGCCTTCAGCGGTAGGGTACCAACCTACTTTAGCAACTGAGATGGGTGCCATGCAAGAAAGAATTACATCAACAAAAAGAGGTTCCATTACATCAGTACAGGCGGTATACGTACCTGCGGATGATTTAACGGATCCAGCTCCTGCCACAACCTTTGCTCACTTGGATGCTACTACGGTACTTTCTCGTAAAATTGCTGAGCTAGGTATTTATCCTGCGGTGGATCCATTGGATTCTACTTCAAGAATTTTGACTGCTGAAGTTTTAGGAAAAGAGCATTATGCATGTGCACAACGTGTAAAAGAGTTGTTGCAACGCTATAAAGAGCTTCAAGATATCATCGCTATCCTTGGTATGGAAGAACTTTCAGAAGAAGATAAACTGGCAGTAGGTAGAGCAAGAAGGGTACAACGTTTCTTATCTCAACCGTTCCATGTTGCCGAGCAATTTACGGGTATCCCTGGGGTATTGGTAGATATTAAGGATACAATTAAAGGGTTTAACATGATTATGGATGGTGAATTAGATCACTTGCCAGAATCTGCCTTTAACCTAAAAGGAAGTATCCAAGATGCTATAGAAGCTGGAGAAAAAATGTTGGCTGAAGCTTAAGATATGTATTTAGAAATTGTATCACCAGAAGCTACGTTATTTGCAGGTGAAGTAACCTCTGTTACTGTGCCGGGAATAAATGGCGAATTTCAAATGTTGCAGAATCACGCACCTGTGGTTTCCTTACTTCAAAAAGGAGATGTTAAGGTTCAGGGGGATATTACCATTGATGAAGATTTTCAAAATAAATTTTCCAAAGGCCCAAATGGCGAGACTGTGCTGTCCATTACCAGCGGAACAATTGAAATGAAAGACAACAAAATAATTGTTTTGGCTGATTAAGCCAGTTTTGTTATCAAAAAATAAAGGCCCAACTCTTTCGAGTTGGGCTTTTTTTATTTCCCCTACTTGAATTCATAGATTTTTTTACCCTCATAGAAATGATAGATGATTCTGGTTTGAACTGCCTTTAAATTGCGGTTGTAAACAAAATATCTATTTAGTATGAAAAAAACAATCTTATTAATCACACTAATTTCTGGGTTAAACATAATCACCGCACAAAATTTTATACCAGAGCCTGGTTGCCCTCCTATAGCTTGGTGCAATAATGATGATATCATTTCTTCAGATAATGATATGATGGATAGATTCGTATATGCTGCGGATGAAACAGGCAAAGATATGAATAGGGCTGCGGAAGAATCTGGATGTGATGACAGTTGGAACCCCTCTTGTATTTTTGCCGATTGGTTTCCATGTGGCTATGCTGAAGGTTCGGCTCAATATACACTATGTGGAAAAGGAAATGAGCCTAAACCACCTACAGGAGATAAACCACCTTCTGAAGACAATCCGCCAGCAGGTGACGCTCCTCCAACCGATGACAAACCAGATGGTGGTGAAGCAACAACAGAAGTGCTAAAACTTTCGTCTTCTGGCTTTACCGCTGAGCGTTTGTTTAAATTTTATAATAAAACAAAAAGAGGTGCCGTAGTTCATAAATATCCAAATGGGTACAAATTACAATTGGCAAGTAAGTTTCAGAACAAAGAAAGTAAGGGGCTTAATTACGTTCTTGTTTTTAAAATAGTGGACAATAGAAATAGGATTTTGGCCAATCCGGTTGTCTATGTAACTCGTCCAAAAAACAAAAACAGTTATTTCTTATTAAAAAGTGATGCAAAAATTTTACAAAAAAAATAAAATGAAACTGAGGTTTAACCTACCAACAGGCCAATGATTAAAACAATAAAGGTTCCCTCAAAAACTTTTATTCATTCTTAAAAAATAAATTATGAGAACAAAAAACAATTTAGTTGCAGCATTATTTTTAACAGTAACTTTTGCCATGAATGCTCAAAATATGAGTTGTGATGGTTTTGGAAATTTCTTTGTCCAATCCTGGGAATATGCTTATAATATTGCCCATCCAATAGGTGAACAGGCACTTACTCTTATTCCTGTTGCGGGGCAGGACTCAGATGTTACTGATGCGATTTCGGACCTTTCAGAAGACTTTCATGCATTCGTGTTTGATGAGAATAGACAATCTTGGGCAACAGTTGGTGCAAGAGAAATACCAGTGTTAAAAACCATAACTACCCAAGGGGGTAAGCTTGTGCGCGTTGGACCTGTTGCGGGAGTTCGGGTGTTTACAACAGCGCCACTTTTATGGGACAGCGTAGAGATTGAAATTGAGAAACTTAAGGGAGGACTAGAAACTGAAATAATCATTTGCACTTTTGATTTAGAAACAGGGGCAAAAAACAACATTTTGCCAAACTATGTTTTTCCAAACAATAAAAATCTAAGTTCAAAAAAGTTCACAATTAGAAACACCCATGGTAAATCTATTTCAGTAAAACTACTTGGGAAAGAGACCAATTTTGATGTATTCAAATACAGTATAAAAACCCAAGGTTTTCTTAATGTGAATAAGCAAAAAAACAGAGTTAAGAAAGCCAATATAGAGCGGTTGAATACTACCGGCCTAGGAGCAGGTAATAAAAAGAAGACAAGAAACTAAAAATTAGAAGCATGCCCTCATCACCTGAGGGTATGTTTATCTAAAAAACCTAATAAAAGCAATCATGGAACTTGCAATTCAAAGAGAAATAGAGGTCAATGAACTCAAAGAGAATTTAGAGCGTGCTTTTCCAAATTACAAAATAAAGTATGCCCCTTTAAATAAAAAAACGCTTCGGGTAATTGATGGGATGAACCAAGTGGTAGTAGGAACCAAAAAACAAAAATTGATTTATGCGGGTAATATCAATATGATGGATCTGAGGATTTTGATTCCCTTTATCTTACTTATGGGCCTTTTTGTTATAGGAGGAGTTGTATTTGCAATCGTAATGATGCAAATAAAAAAGAAAGACTATAAAGCAATGGAAGAAGAAATTGGCAACCATATTGCTAGCACTATAATACATGCAAATCACTCTTAGCTAGTATAATTCAATTTTAAAATGAAAACACACATTACCTTAATACTAACCTTGGCCATGATCTCATGCGCTTCTGAAAATCAACAAAAAGGATTGGACTTAATTGCGAAGCATTACCATACGGAAACCTCCTTCAGTAAAGGTTTCAAAACTAATGCGGGGAAAACTACTTCTAGATTTAACATTAAAGTATCCAATAGCCCAATGTTGGATACCCTAAGGCAAGATATTACGGCATCTAATATTGCCTTGATGCTCTATGAAAGTTTTACAGAGGATGAAAAGGATGATTATGACTTTATTAATGTAGAACTACAAAAAGATTCACTGGAAGAATCCCACAAAGCATTATACGATATACAACAACTATCGAGAGCTTTGGACCAAGCCGCAATTTTCACCAATTTTTCTGAAAACTTACTTCAAAAGAACTATAATGGTATTGTACAAAATATAGCTGATCGGTATCAAAATCCAAAGCTGGCAGGCAATTTAGAGGCATTCATGAATGGTTTGTACAAAGCCCATGGCAATTTGATTGAGTACAAAAGAATCGGTTTTGGCATTTATACCAAACCCAATAACGAAAAACTTTTTCATTATTCAGGGCACCTAAAATTTGCGGATGGTTATATAAGGCCTTTTATTCTCACTACCTCAATGAATGTTAGCAATGATTATATAGAAGGCTATAAATTGGATTAGAGATTTTATTACTCTAGTGACGTGGGATAAATCTAAAATAAAACATTAAATTACCTATTCAGCAATCATAAAATTAACGCATAACAAGTTAGAAATGAGTAAAGACACAACGGTAGGATTCATTGTCGCGTGTATTTTCTTGTTAGTTGGTTTTGGTAAAACATATGCGCAAAGTAGTTTGGAACAGGAAGTAGATAGTCTCACTCATTTAATTGTAAGTGTTCCAGACGATACTTTAAAAATAGGTCGATATGAAGACCTTGCTAGAAAACTACTTTCACTTAACAGGCAATCCAAAATGCTAGAAATAGCGAATGAAGGCCTGGCCTTATCCAAAAAATTAGAGTATGACGGAGGTATCGCAAAAATGACCTTATTCAAGGCCATAGCACTGGACATTATGGGTAAATCCGATAAGGCAATACCACTTTACAATATAGGTCTAAAAATGGCCAAGGAACAGGATGAGCAAGAACTGCAGGCAAGATTTTATATGAATCTTGGATTATGTTACCGTTATATGGGTGATTATGATTTATCTTTGGAAAATCAGCTATATGCTTATGATTTGCGAGAGGCAATGAGTAAGAAGGATCTTGCAAAGTTGCTCAACAATATTGGTATTATTTACCGCTTTCAAGACAAGCATAAACGAGCCGAGGAAATTTATCTTAAATCCCTTAAATTAAAGCAAGAGCTTAAAGACAGTCTCGGGATGGCTGCAACCCTTACGAATTTAGGGTTAGTTTACAATAAAATTGAGAATAGGAAGGAAAAATCTACTCAATATTTACAAAGAAGTAAAAATCTATACCAACTATTAGGAAGGCCTGACCATGTTGCTAGTTGTAATACCTCTTTAGGACAAATTTTTTTGAATCAAAACAATATTCCAAAAGCGAAAGAAGCTTTGAGTGATGCTTGGAACTATTTTCAAAAGAATATTGACCAACAGTATTCACCCTCCACCTTGGCAAGTCTAAGCGAAATAGCTGTCCTTGAAAATGATTTTCAATTAGCGAAGGCCTATTTGGAGAAAGCACTAGAAATTTCTACCTCTTTTGGTCGCAAAGTTGATCAAGTAAAACTATTGATTGGATTGAGTTCAATAAAAAAAGAGCTAGGTGAAAATGCTGATGCTTATAAAATGCTTAAAAAAGCCTATGATATTAATGACACCTTAAACCAAATGAGTCGGCTTGAAGCCATGGAAGAAATGCAAGCAAAATTTGACGTTAATGAGAAAATCAGCGAATTAAAAATTAGCGAGCTAAAACTAAATGAACAAACCCGCCAACGTAACATCTTTTTATTTGGAGCCATAGGTTTGGCTTTATTTGCCATAACCATTTTCTTCTCGCTCCAAGGTAGGATTAGGGCCAATAAAAAAATAGCAGAACAGACAGAGGCTATTCAACATAAAGAAATAATAGAATTACAACAACAAAATAAATTGCTGGCGCTAAGTAGTATGATTGAAGGACAGGAAGCAGAACGGATGCGAATTGCTAAAGATTTGCACGATGGTTTGGGAGGATTATTGAGTACGGTCAAAGCACATTTCTCTGCAATACAAAATGAGGTAACAAAATTGGAAAAGCTAAATCTCGCCAAAAAGACAAATGAATTGATTGATGAGGCTTGTGTGGAGGTCCGTCGTATTTCCCATGATATGATTCCACATGCACTTACATTATCTGGACTCCCTGCAGTTTTAGAAGATAGGGCAGAAACCTTAATAGGCGAAGGGTTCAACGTGGATTTGGACATTCAAGAGTTTCCAGAGGATATGGCTAAAACAAGACAAGCCATGTTATTCCGATTAATACAAGAAATTATTTCGAACATAAGAAAACATGCCAACGCAAAAAACATCCTCATACAGATTCTTGGTAATGATAGGGGATTGAGTCTAATTGTAGAAGATGATGGTGATGGTTTCGAATTCGAAAAAGCAATGAAATCCGGTGGGGTTGGTTTAAAAAGTATAAATAGTAGAGTAGAATTCTTAAATGGAACAATTGATTGGGATTCAAGTTTGGGAAAAGGGACTACAATAACTGTTAATATACCAGAAGTATGATTCGAGTATGTATTGTAGATGATCATAAAATGGTAATTGAAGGCTTTCAATTGCTTCTGAAAGATGAAGATGGAATAGCGGTTGTTGGTCATGCATTAAATGCTGAGGTAGCTTTAGAAACAATGCAAGAAATTGCCCCAGATGTTATTTTATTGGATATTAATATGCCAGGTATGAACGGTATTGATGCCTGCAAAAGTCTGGTAAAACTAATACCCAATATCAAGATCATTGCCATTACTATGCATAAGGAAAGTAGCTTAATAAAAATGATGTTAGGAAATGGAGCCAAGGGTTATGTGCTGAAAAATGCTGGTAAAGATGAGCTTGTTGAAGCCATCCGCACAGTGTATAAAGGCAAAATGTACCTAGATGATGTTTCAAATGAAGTAATCATCAATACCTTATCTGACAAAAAAAAAGGAAATGCTTCAAATGGACTTTTTCCAAAACTCTCTAGACGCGAAAAAGAGGTGTTAAACCTTATTTTGAATGAACATACTACACAAGAAATTGCCGATAAGCTTTTTATCAGTTTTGGGACTGTTGAAACCCATCGCAGAAATATGTTGATTAAGACAGGGACCAGAAACACTGCAGGTCTTGTGCGTGTTGCACTTGAATACGAATTACACAAGTAAACTTCTTACATGATTTCATGGATTTTTCCTTGTCAAGGATTTCTTTGATGACTATTTCTCTGATGCATAGTATTTTGCATTAGGAAATAATATAAATACAGGGAATAAAATTTTAAAAATGAAAAAACAATTCGTATTAATTGTAGCAGTAATTACCATGTTGAATACGGGCTTCTCACAAAGCATCTCATCTAATTTTAAAAACGAAGGGAGGGATTGGTATATAAGTAAGAATACTGGCTCTGGGCAAATGGGAACTAAGGAAAGGCCGGCCAAAGATTTGGGCAACATCATTCATCATTTAAAACCAAACGATAGAATACATATTGCCGAAGGCATTTACTTAAGCAAAGGAGGCAGAGGTGCTGATGAGATCAATGTGCCGGTAAAGATTTACGGAGGTTATGACATTACTTTTTCCGTAAGAGACCCATGGGATGCACATAAATCTATTTTTACTGGAACTAATGAGTATATGAAACTCACCGACCCAAGAATCTATATTAGAACCGATCAACAGCGGGAAAGTAATGGTCAAAAGTCCAAGGGCGGTGAAATAGTTGTTGATGGTATTATAATTGACAATGGCCCTAGAAATAGGTATCATCAGAATAAAAATTTAGCTATTCGGAGAAAAGCAAGCCCAAAATCGCAACAAAACCCATCTCCAGAGTCTGGTGGAATTGTGATTGTTGGTAGCGCATACACAAATATTTCGGTATTGAATTGTGTGGTTATGAATACGGCACCTACAGAAGGTGCTATTTCTGTTCGTGTTTTCCAAGGCGGTAAGGGGCTTATCCAAAATAATTTCTGTATAAACAATACAGGCTATGGGATTCATGCAAGAACTGGCTATGTAGGTTCAGATGCTGCAAAAATCCCAGTATTTACTATTAAGAACAATACGTCTTTATTTACCTGGAAGCATGATGCGATAGCATCTTACGGTGGCGATGCATTGGCGTTTGATAATAATCTAATAGCTACAGTAGAGAATAATGCGCTTGGTTATGGACATATGGGTGGTATCTACAATAAAGGAGCCAAACTAAAACTTATCAATAACCTTTTTACTGGTAATGGGAAATATGATTATAAGGAGATCAACGATAAAATGGCGGTAACGGATATTTTGGATGAAGCTATGCACTTAGATCCAATGAGTGACGGCAACCAAGGACTACTTATTAAAATTCCTGTTGCGGAAAGATGGGCAGAAATTTATGCAAATCGTAAAGAAATAAGTAGGGCAGCTGTCGATGCGGCAGTAACAGTGCCTAATACCGGAGCTAATCAACTGCGCAGCATCTTTGGTCTTAACCAACAAGGTAGCGGAGTTGCAACTGATGCTGAAATTTTTCTGCCTTTGATTTCCATTGATGAAGCTTTGCCAGCAGGTAAATTTCCTTGGAACGGTATGGGATGTAATATTCCCAAACAAGCGAAATAATAATGGGTATAATTTATTTTAGTACAATCAAAGACCATTCCTTATTATCAATTAAGTAACGCTTTAACTCCTGAAAACCAACAGCTTCATGTGCATGTAAAGAACGTTGATTTTTAGCATCGACTTCAGTTATTATAGTGTCAAAACCCATTGGAAGTTTTTCTTTCATGGTTTTATACAACCCTCTGAATACACCTTTGCCCCTATATTCTTTTGAGACACAGATTTGACCCATAACCATATAATTGCAATTGTTTTTTATCACTTTATTGATTTCTTGGAACATGGGTTTTAGCACTTCAATGGAATTACAAAACTTAGGATGCATGCAGAGTGCATACCCAATAACTTTTTCATGTTCAATAGCAATTATGTGCCCGCAAGCGGCATTCATTTCTTCCAGAATTCCATAGGAATGTTCTACGGTCAAAAAACCTTCTTGCTCCTTTTCGGCATTTGACAGACTTTTTGGAAGATTCTGTTGCTGGAGTGCAAGAATTTGCTCAAGTTCTTTTTGGGTCGATGCTTGTTTGTAGGCTATCATAAACATCAAATTTCAATAAAGATAGTACATTTGAAGCATGTCCAGGTTTCCTAAAAAACTAGCACAAAAATTAGAGAAGAGAAAGGTAGATGATTCACTTCGGGTATTGTCTGAACCGAAAGGCTTGATTGATTTTTCATCAAACGACTATTTGGGCTTTTCAAAAAAAACCCAATTTCATGATTCAGCTGTAGAATTTTTGGAAGAAAGAAAGCTCCATAAAAATGGAGCAGCTGGCTCCAGACTACTTACGGGAAATCATATTTTATACAGGGAATTGGAAGATTTTTTAGTAACCCATCACAATTCACAATCAGCTCTGGTATTCAATTCTGGCTACGATGCCAATATTGGGTTTTTTTCCTCAGTTCCGCAACGTGGAGATACCATTTTGTACGATGAATTGGTACACGCCAGTATTAGGGATGGAATTAAAATGAGCAATGCGAAGAGTTATAAATTCAAACATAACAATATTGATAACCTTAATGTTCATATTGAACGTAGTCAAAATAGGAACGATTCAGAAATTTACGTTGTTACTGAATCTGTTTTTTCCATGGACGGGGATTCCCATGATTTAAAAGCGCTGACTGATTTGTGCACTAAAAAGAATTGTTATTTGATAGTGGATGAAGCACATGCAACAGGAATCTATGGAAATGGAAAGGATTTGGTCAGCCAATTGGGATTGGAAGAAAGCGTTTTTGCCAGAATCATCACTTTTGGGAAAGCTCTGGGAAACCATGGAGCAGCTGTTTTGGGCAACAATGATTTAAAGACCTATTTGGTCAATTTTGCACGAAGCTTAATTTATACAACAGCACTTGCACCACATGCAGTGGCTTCTGTTTTGTCTGCATATCGGTATTTAGAGTCTTATGGTAAGGAAGAAAGTTCAAGACTAAAGGAAAATATCAAGTACTTTAAAGAAAAGGTTCAACTTTTGAATATGGATGCCGGGTTCATTGAGAGTGACTCGGCAATCCATTGCTTGGTATTAACAGGAAACGAAAAAGTAAAGCAAGTCTCAAAATATTTGCATGCTGAAGGCTTTGATGTAAAACCAATTCTCTCTCCTACAGTGAAAATTGGACAAGAACGATTGCGATTTTGTTTGCATTCGTACAACACAAAAGAAGAAATATCGCGAGTTTTGTCAATAACAAGAAATCTTATAAAATGATGGCGCAAGAATTTCATACGCTTGGCTCTTTTGAATTCCCTGCAGATGTTCAAATCATTAAAGGAAGACTTGAAGCGGAGGGCATTCCTGTTTTTTTAAAAGACGAGAATACGATTAACTCAGACCCTTTAATTAGTGGCGCTATAGGTGGAGTGAAATTACAAGTTTATTCAACCGATAAAGAACGAGCAAAGGCTATTTATGATGCAATACGTAACTATGCTACAGACAACGAAGGGAATCCCGTTGTCTGTCCCAATTGTAAAGCAACCAAATCTGAGATATATTATTCCAGAAACAGTATATTTTACAAACTCTTTCCTTTTTTTGAGCCTAAAAAATACAAGTGTGCTCAATGTAACTTTATTACCAAACCATTATAATGAAAGTTTTTATAACAGGTATATCCACTGATGTTGGGAAGACTATTGCATCAGCGATAATAGTTGAAGCCCTTAAAGCGGATTATTGGAAACCAGTACAAGCAGGAGATTTGGGACATTCCGATAGTCATAAGGTTGAGGAGTTAATTTCCAACGGGCAAACTAAAATCCACAAGAACAGCTATGCATTGAACACCCCAATGAGCCCACATGCTGCCGCAGAAATAGATGGAATAACTATTGGGATTGATAAAATTAAAGAACCTGAAACAGAAAATCACTTGGTCATTGAGGGCGCTGGCGGGTTGTTGGTACCATTAAATGATACCGATACCGTGTTTGATTTGATAAAATCAGAGTATAAGGTCATTGTTGTTTCACGACATTACTTGGGGAGCATTAACCATTCACTTTTGACCATAGAAAAGCTTCAAGAAAAAGGATTTAAAATAGGAATTATTTTTAGTGGGGATGAGCATCCAACAACAGAAAGTATCATTTTGCAGAAAACGGGCGTAACTTTTCTTGGGCGCATCAATGAAGAGGAAGTATTTAATAAAGATGTGATGAAAAAGTATGCAAAACAGTTCAACCCCGTCCTTGAGTCATTCTAACCGCTGATAAATAAGCCCGCGGTCAATGGTTTTGGACAAGGTATAATATTGTTCCAGATAATTGTCCATATAGGTGTTTAGGTCAACCATTCTTCCATCAAAAGCACTTCTTCCCTTTCGGGCTACTATAGTTTTTGGTTGTAAAACCTCTAAAATATAGCGTAGTTCCTCTATTCTTGTTTTTCTAGGATTGTTCATAAAAGGGAAAAGTTCCTCTCTACCAATACTGCTAGGGTGTGTTGCAGCTTTCGTAGGCGGAGTTTCGCCCAACACCCAATACCCAATATGGTATTCTGTAAAAAAAATGTTCTTTGTCTCCATATTGTTTTCAATAATATAGTTGGGAACATCAATGCCTTCACCATTAAAAAAAGAACCTTTTTCTATTTTATTGGAAATAATGTTTTCGTACTCCAAATAAGCTTCCATAGGAAGTAAAACAAAAAAGAAAATAATAACGATCTTATAGTTTTCCTTAAACGGCGGAAGTTTGCCTACAGCTATTCCAATTGGAATCAGAATAAAGGGAAACAACTGAATGAGATAATGTCCATTTACTTTGCCAGCTTGTATAAATGAAACCATTACTCCTGAAAAAACAATCAATAGTATTTGAATTGGTACAGATCTATAATTGAACAGCTGTTTTTTATATGAAAAATAAAAGAAAGCTATAGTTATCAAAAAGAATGGGAGGGTCTTTAAAGGAGAATGGTATTTTGAACTTGAATATGCCAATGGAGCCTTAAAAATAGATTGCCACCAGGTTGTTATCTCGCCTTCCAGATAGTAGGGAAGAGCAGTTAGGAAGACTAGAACTATAAACCCTATACCCAAAGCAATTAACCGCTTAAAGTTGTGCCAAAAATGTTGTTTGGTTAAAACTCCCCAAAGCAAATATAAACCTAAGGCAAGTAACGGATAGGCCATGTTTAGTTTGGACATTACAGAAAGCCCAAAAAGGAATCCAGTGGTAAGATACCAGAATATGTTTTCCTTGGAAAGGAGAATGTATACACCAACAACAAAAAATAATGTACATATATGTTCAGACATTACTCCTTGCAGACTTCCAAACATGCTTTGAAAAAGAACACAAAAAATAGCACACCAAAAACTAACCTTTTTAGTAGTTGTCCATCTTCCAATACCATAGGTAAACAGGCCAGTTAAAGCAACCAAAAGTGTTCCGAATAATCGGATGGCAATAAAACTTTTCCCAAAAACTGAAATTATGGTGGCAAAGAATAAAAAGGTGATAGGGGGCTTTAGGTCCCAAAGCTGGGTGTAAGGCAAATGACCGTCTACCCAAGACTGCGCCATGATAATAAATGTACTTTCATCTCTATCAACATAATCCCTGAAAAAGAAAGGAAATCGAACAAAAAAAGCCACTAAGAACAGAATCAAGAAAACCATTTTCCAGTTTAGGTCCTTATAGTTGGGAGTAAGAGAAATAATAAGCTTTTTGAGCACGTTTAAGGTTGATTTTTTTAGGTTTTAATTCCCATCTTTGCAAGATAGATAAATTGAGGCGTTTGACTAATCCAGTTGTATTGGAAAAATTAGCTAATAGAGATAAAAAATACCTTTGGCATCCGCTTACCCAGCATAAAACTTCAGCGCCGCCTTTAGGTATTGTAAAGGCAAAAGGAGCTTTGATTTGGGATGAGGAAGGCAATTCCTATATAGATGGGATAGCTTCTTGGTATACGGCAATGTACGGTCACTGTAACGAGCAAATAGTTACTGCTTTGATCAAACAAATGCAACAATTGGATTTTGTTATGTTCAGTGGCTTTACCCACAAGCCAGCTGTTGAACTTTCCGAACGCTTAATGGAAATTTTACCTGATAATCAAAAAAAGATATTTTTTAATGATAATGGTTCTACTGCGGTGGAGGCAGCCATAAAGATGGCATTGCAATATTATCATAACCAAGGTGAAAAGAGAGATACGCTTATTGCTTTTGAAGATGGGTTTCACGGGGATACGTTTGGAGCTATGAGTGCATCTGGGCTTTCCTCCTATAATGGGCCTTTTGAGGATTTTTTGTTAAAAGTGGAACGCATACCGGTACCTCAAGAAGAAAACATTGATGAGGTATTGGAATCGTTGGAAGCCATTTATAAAAACAATTCATGTGCGGCATTTGTTTTTGAACCTTTGGTTCAGGGAGCGGCTGGAATGAAGTTTCATTCTGCAAAAGGTCTAGATCAGTTAATAAAGAAGTGTCAGAAAGCAGGGATTTTATGTATTGCGGATGAGATTATGACGGGGTTTGGTAAGACTGGGAAAAATTTTGCTTCGGATTATTTAGAGAATACACCAGACATCATATGTTTGAGCAAGGCACTGACAGCAGGAATGTTTCCTCTGAGCATTACCAGTTGCTCGCAAAAAGTTTTTGATGCGTTTTTAAGCGAAGATGTAACCAAAGGTTTTTTTCACGCACACACATATAGTGCCCATCCTTTGGGTTGTGCAGCAGCTATTGCTGGGTTAGAGCTTTTGAACTCAGAAGAAATTTTAGAAAGAAGAACTTATATAGAAAAGGAACACAGAATATTTGTAGCGTCGCTAAAAAGCCATCCAAAAGTAAGAGAGGCAAGAAGCATGGGTGTTATTTTGGCAATTGATTTGGATCTGGATACGAATCGATATGGGAAATTACGGGATAAACTATATCAATTTTTCATGGATCAGGGAGTAAACCTTCGCCCTCTTGGAAATACAATTTATGTACTGCCGCCCTATGTAATTACCGATGAGCAATTGCGAAAAGTATATGACTCAATTCGTTTAGCCTTGGAAACATTTTAAAATATAATGCTTAAACAACCTATTTCCATAACAGCCATTTCTTCCATTTCCCCGCTGGGAAATTCATTTGAAGAAGTCTGGAAGTCTTACCAAAAAGAAACCCACTTTCTTGGCGAAACTAAGATAGGTAAAGCTCCTGTTTGGGTGGGTGCATTAGCTGATGCGTTACATGAAGAAATAAAAGCGTTGAGGAATTCAGACAACAAATACAAAAACCTGGATAACACTGTGCTTTATGCAATTTATGCTTCAAGAAAAGCTATCAAAATGGCCGGTTGGGAAGCAGCATCTGATTTTGGAATCAACCTTGGGTCGTCACGTGGGGCTACAGCTTTGTTTGAAGCCTATCATAAAGAGTTTTTGCAAAACGATTCGGTATCGACCCCTGCATCACCAACAACAACCTTGGGAAATGTATCATCATGGGTGGCCCATGATCTTAAATCAAAAGGACCTGAAATTTCACATTCCATTACCTGTTCCACGGCGCTACATGCAATGCTAAATGGGGTTGCATGGATTCAAAGCGGGATGACGGATAAATTTTTGGTTGGAGGAAGCGAAGCTCCATTGACCCCTTTTACCATTGCGCAAATGAAGGCATTAAAAATTTATTCCAAAAATTCTGATGAATACCCCTGCAAAGCGCTGGACTTAAACAAAAAACAAAATTCCATGGTTTTGGGGGAGGGGGCAGCAGTGGCATGTTTGGAAGAAGGACAAAAAAGTAGCGCTTTAGCTCTGATTGAAGGAATAGGGTACGCTACGGAACCTCTAGAACACAATATTTCAATTTCAACGGATGCTCAATGTTTTCAGGAATCCATGAAAATGGCTTTAGGGCATGTACAACCAGAGGAAGTAGATGCAATAGTCATGCATGCACCCGGAACAATCAAGGGGGATTTATCAGAATATAAGGCCATTGAAAAAGTTTTTTGTAACAAAACACCATTTTTGACTACCAATAAATGGAAAGTAGGTCATACTTTTGGAACCTCAGGGATGTTGAGTGTTGAAATGGCAGTTTTAATGTTACAGCATCAACAACTAATAAAAGTCCCTTACCTAACCTACACCACTATACCGAAAACCATAAATAGAGTGATGGTGAATGCCGTAGGTTTTGGTGGAAATGCTGTGAGTATTTTACTTTCCAAAGTAGGATAAATCAATCCTAAAATAGTATCTTCATTAACCAACAAAAAACTATTTAAATGGAACAATGGTTCACCGCTTTAACCCTTTTTGAAAAAATTTACTGGCTTGTTGCTTTAATTTCTTCTGCAATATTTATAGTACTCATAATCTTAACGATTGTTGGAGGTGATGCAGATGATATGGGAGGTGATGTTGACGCCGAAGTAGATGGCGATGGCGGTATTGGATTTCAATTCTTGTCCTTTAAAAATTTAATGGGATTTTTTACCATTTTCGGATGGTCCGGAATTGCCTGTTTAGATGGAGGACTTTCTAAAGGGCTCACTGTTGGCATTTCTGTATTCTGTGGTCTTTTAATGATGACCGCTATGGCGGCGCTCTTTTATTATTTGGCCAAACTACAAAGCAGCGGAACCTTAAAATTAAAAAATGCCCTTAATGAAATAGGGGAAGTGTATTTGACCATTGGAGCAAATCGGTCCAAAATAGGAAAGGTAAGTATAAACGTTCAAGGCACTTTACGTGAACTAGAAGCCTTAACGGATGAAAAGCATGATCTTATCCAAAGCAATGTTGTGCGCGTTAAGGAAATTACCGCCAACGGAATTTTAATTGTCGAACTTTTAAATAAATAACCAAATGTTACTACTACCACTTCAATTGGGCGGGAGCGCCTCCTTGCTTGCCATTGGCTTTGCAATACTCTTTTTCTTTATCATAATTATATCCTTTATCAGGAGGTACAAAAGATGTCCCTCTGATCGTATTCTCGTCGTTTATGGCAAAGTTGGCTCGGGGAATTCAGCCAAATGTATTCATGGTGGTGCGGCCTTTATTTGGCCTGTTATTCAAGATTATGAATTTTTGGATTTAACCCCGATTTCCATTGAAGTGGATTTGGCCAATGCACTGAGTAGACAGAACATTAGGGTAAATGTACCTTCTCGATTTACAATCGGTATTTCTACCGAACCTGGGGTGATGCAAAATGCAGCAGAGAGGTTATTGGGATTAGGAATGCAAGAAGTGCAAGATCTGGCCAAGGAAATTATTTTTGGTCAGTTGCGCTTAGTGGTAGCTTCCATGGACATTGAAGAAATTAACTCTGATAGGGATAAGTTTTTGACCAATATATCAAAGAGTGTTGAGTCAGAATTAAAGAAAGTAGGTTTAAAACTTATCAACGTAAACATCACCGATATTGTTGACGAGTCCGGTTATATTGAAGCATTGGGTAAAGAAGCTGCTGCTCATGCGATTAATGCAGCACGTAAGTCTGTTGCAGAGAAAAATAGGGATGGTTCTATTGGTGAGGCAAATGCTGTGCAGGATGAAAGAACCCAAGTGGCTGCAGCCAATGCAAAAGCGGTAGAAGGAGAAAATGTTGCAAAAATTGATGTTGCAAATTCCGATTCTTTACGAAGACAGCGAGAAGCCGAGGCAGAAAGAACTGCTATTGCAGCTGAAAAAGTGCAATCGGCCAAAGCATTGGAGGAATCTTACGCCGCTGAAAAAGATGCAGAGATTGCTAGGGCAGAACGTGAACGTAGCTCACAAATGGCCGATATTGTTGTACCTGCGGAAATAGATAAAAAGAAAGTAGAAATTGATGCCGAAGCGGAAGCTGAAATGATCCGTAGAAAAGCCAAAGGTGAGGCAGATGCCATTCTTTTTAAAGCACAAGCAGAAGCGCAAGGGATCTTGGAAGTATTGACCAAACAAGCCGAAGGTCTTGACAGGATTGTGAAAGCTGCAGGGGATAGTCCTAAAGATGCCGTGTTATTATTGGTGGCCGATAAGTTACCGGAACTAGTTAAAACACAAGCCGAGGCGATTAAAAATATTAAGATTGATAAAGTTACCGTTTGGGATTCCGGAGCAAAAACTGAAGATGGTAAAAACTCTACGGCCAATTTCATATCCGGAATGTACAAATCTGTACCTCCCTTGCAAGAAATGTTTAATATGGCAGGAATGCAACTGCCCGAATATTTAAAAGGAAAAGAAATTCCTGATAACGATGCGGCAGAAGGAGATACAAAAAAGCCGGATAAGGATACAAAAGAAGAATAGAATTATCAGATATTAAAAAAGGCCATGAAGGATATCATGGCCTTTTTTGTTTTTAATAGGATATAATTACAAGATTTTGGGAATAAGACCTATTTTTGATTTTGATATTCAAGAAACATGAGTACAACAAGACACAATTGGACCAAAAAGGAAATCCTTGACATTTACAACAAACCACTAATGGAGCTGCTTTATGATGCAGCAACTATCCATCGCAAAAATCATGACCCCAATACGGTTCAGGTTTCTACTCTACTTTCCATAAAAACGGGAGGTTGTCCTGAAGATTGTGGGTATTGCCCTCAAGCTGCCCGTTATCATACAGATATTGAAGGAAATGATTTAATGACCGTTCCACATGTAAAGGCACAGGCACTTCGTGCAAAAGCATCTGGTAGTTCACGAGTTTGTATGGGAGCTGCATGGAGAAATGTAAAGGATGGGCCTGAGTTTGACCAAGTTTTGGAGATGGTGCGTACCATCAATAAATTGGATATGGAGGTGTGTTGTACATTGGGAATGTTGACAGAGAATCAGGCAAAACGTTTGGCAGAAGCTGGATTGTATGCCTACAACCATAACTTGGATACTTCAGAAGATTATTATAAAGATGTAATTTCTACTCGTGCGTTTGAAGATCGATTGGAAACAATAGACAACGTGCGTAAAAGTAATGTTACCGTTTGTAGTGGCGGAATCATTGGAATGGGGGAACAATTGGAAGATCGTGCCGGAATGTTGGTTGCTTTGGCATCCCTAAATCCTCAACCGGAATCCGTGCCCATAAATGCATTGGTTGCTGTAGAAGGCACACCAATGGAGGAGATGGAGCCCATATCTATTTGGGAAATGCTCAGAATGGTTGCCACAACCAGAATTGTAATGCCCGAAACTCAAGTTAGATTATCAGCAGGAAGAACTGAAATGAGTAGGGAAGGACAAGCTATGTGTTTCTTTGCAGGAGCCAACTCTATTTTTGCAGGCGATAAATTATTGACCACCCCAAATCCGGATGTAAATGAGGATATGGAAATGTTCAAACTTTTAGGGTTGAATCCGCAAAAACCATTTACAAAAATTTCTCAACCAAAAACGGTTGAAGCATCTGATTCCCAGTTTGAACCTTTGGGAGAAAAACCAAAATGGTCGCGTCCAGCACATAAAATTGAACGCAATGAAGAGGCGAAGCAGAAGTCTAATTTGGTCTCCAAGAAATAGGGCTTTAAAAGCTGTTTAAAAAGCTTTTATTAATTTAGTTGTTTCAAAATCCTTAAAATTTTGAAGCTTAACCTTGAACAAATACCTCGAGAGCAAACCCTTTCCAAGAAGGAGTTTTTGCATAAATACTTCAAACCTCAAAAGCCAGTTGTTATTGAGCGTTTTATAGAAGATTGGCCTGCTCATTCCAAATGGAACCTTGATTATATGAGAGAATTGGCTGGAGAAAAAACCGTTCCTCTTTATGATGATAGACCAGTAAAACATGATGAAGGTTTTAATGAGCCCCATGCAAAAATGAAGATGCGGGACTACATAGATTTACTAAAGAGTGGCCCTACAAAATATCGCATTTTTCTTTGGAATATCATAAAGGAAGTGCCTGAACTTCAAAAAGACTTTACATATCCTGATTTTGGACTTAGACTCATGAAAGGATTGCCCATGTTGTTTTTTGGTGGAAGGGATTCACATACGTTCATGCATTACGATATAGATTTGGCTAATATTTTTCATTTTCATTTTGAAGGAGAGAAGCAATGCATTCTTTTTCCACAATCAGAGACCAAATTTCTATATAAGGTTCCCCATTCGCTGATTACTAGGGAGGATATTGATTTTGCAAATCCGGATTTGGATAAATGGCCCGCATTGCAATATGCAAAGGGATATGTTGCCAATTTGGAACATGGTAATTTGCTCTATATACCAGAGGGGTATTGGCACCATATGAAGTATCTTGCGCCAGGATTTTCCATGAGCCTTAGAGCAATTGCTCGAAAACCCAAAAACTTTGGAAAGGCAGTTTTCAATATCTTTTTTATGCGACACTTTGATACGGTAATGAGAAAAATAAAGGGACAAAAGTGGATTGATTGGAAAAATGAAAAAGCAATTTCACGGACGCACAGCCTATTGCTTCAGAAGTAAAGCCTTTAAATCAATTCCTTTAGTTTTTCATAGACCAAATTACTTTCCCAACCACGATAGAGGAGATAATCCGCGAGCTTCTTCCTTCTTTTTTGAAGGTTGGTTTCATGGATTTGAGCAAGTCTTTTGTTTGCAAGTTCACTTAAGGTTTTGTGATAGGTTTCTTCGTTTATTTCAGCCAAGGCGGTTTTTATGTTGAATCTGGAGATTTGTCGTTGTTTCAATTCGTTTATGATACGATTTTTGCCCCATTTTTTAATCGAGAATTTTCCTCTTGCAAAGCTTTTTGCAAAACGTTCCTCATTTAAATAATTTTCCTGTATCAAGTGGGAGACGATTTGATCTATTGCTTCGGGAATCATCCGCATAGTCCTTAACTTTTCCAGTACATCTTTATGGCAACGTTCCTGATAGGCACAATAATTTTCCAGTTTTCTGGTAGCTTCAGTAACACTATAGGCTTTAGAATTATTCAAGTATGCGATGGGTTATGAGTTTTTTCGAGAATCTAGCTCGGCCTGCATAAGCCTGGCTTGTTTCAGATTAATTATAGCAATAAATGCAGAAACTACAGTAACGATCAAAAGAGGTAGAGAAGAACTGTTTTTTTTGAAAAAATAGAGATATAGAACTGTGAACAAAAGCACAATTGATGTTCCAATCAGCATCCCGACTATTGTTTTGATGGTTTTTATACTTTGTGTTAACTGATCAGAGGATTGTGATGTTATTTTATCATTCTTCATTTTGGGATGAACTTACCTTTGCATAATTTCTGTTCCAAGATACTAAAAACAAAAAAAGCGACTCCATTTCTGAAGTCGCTTTGTATTATCTAATTGTTTTACCGTCTTTGTTTTTAAAACGATATTCAAGGTATGTGTAAGCATCCCTTGGCTGGATTTTAATCCATTTTTTATATTCCAAAAACCACTTAAACTGTGGTGATGGAAAGCCTTTGGTAAGGTAGGCTGCAATAAAAGGATGTATGTTCAAAATTATACCATTGTCCTTTTGGTTGCCCTTCATTATTCGCTCTAAATCAACATTGATTTTATCAATTAAAACTATAGGAGCTTCAACTTCGGTACCTGAACCATTTGGATTTTCTTCACTTGTTTTGATATTCATCTCTGGACGAACCCTTTGTCTGGTAATCTGTACCAAACCAAATTTACTGGGAGGCAAAATCTTGTGCTTTGCACGGTCGTCTTTCATTTCATCTCTTAGGTGGTCAAATAACTTTCTTCTGTGATCACCTTTGATCATATCAATGAAATCTATCACAATAATTCCGCCCATATCTCTAAGCCGGAGCTGTCTAGCAATTTCGGATGCTGCCAATAAATTGACTTCTAAAGCAGTGTCTTCTTGATTTTTGGCCTTGTTGGAACGGTTTCCACTGTTCACATCAATTACGTGCAGTGCTTCTGTATGTTCTATAACAAGATAAGCTCCCTTGCTCATTGAGGCGGTACGGCCAAATGAAGTTTTTATTTGACGGTCAATCCCAAATTTTTCAAAAATTGGGGTCGTGCCAGAATAATGCTTTACAATGGACTCCTTTTGCGGAGCGATTTCGTGTAAATAATCCTTTATTTGATTGTATAGCGTGTCATCATCAACATGAATTCCTGTAAAAGAATCGTTGAATACATCTCTTAAAATGGAAGAAGCTCTATTAAGCTCTACCAGTACTTTGGATGGATGAGGTGCTTTTTGCAATTTCTTGCACATTGTTATCCATTTGGATGACAAATTCTGAAGATCTTTATCCAGTTCTGCAACTTTCTTGCCTTCTGCAACGGTACGTATAATAACGCCAAATCCTTTGGGCTTTATGCTTTTTACAAGTCTTATAAGCCGGTCTTTTTCTTCCTTGCTTCCTATCTTTTGCGATACGGAAACACGGTCAGAAAATGGAACCATGACCAAATAACGCCCTGCTATGGAAAGCTCTGAGCTAATTCTTGGTCCTTTGGTGGAAATGGGTTCTTTTACAATTTGTACCAATAATGACTGATTGGCTTTAATAACTTCGTTAATACTGCCATTCTTGTCTATATCTTTTTCAAATGGAAAATTTTTAAGGGAATAGTCTCTTAGCTTTCCCGTTCTTGCTTTTTTTATGAATTGCAACATGGAGGACAACTGCGGACCTAGGTCATGATAGTGCAGGAATGCATCTTTTTCATAACCCACATTTACGAAAGCCGCATTAAGGCCGGTGACAGGTTTTCTTATCTTGGCTAGGAAAATATCCCCAACGGTAAAGTTATTGTCATCCTCGTCTTTATGTAATTCTATAAGTTTTCCATCCTTTAGTAAGGCAAAATCGACTGCATCAGGACTAGATCTAACAATTAATTCTCTATTCACCTGAATCGATTTTAATTTATCCCTTTTATGTTATTGGGATAAATGATTAAACAATATATAGAATCGGTTTTTTTTCAAACCGATTGAAATTCTTTTTTGAATCTCGTATGTCAAAGAACGTATGTGTTTAAAATGAAAAAGTAGTTGTAACAACTACTTTTTCTTGTGTCGGTTAGCTCTTCTGCGCTTTTTACGCTTGTGGGTAGCTACCTTATGTCTTTTTCTTTTTTTACCACTCGGCATATGGCTCTTTCTTTTGTGTTAGTTATATTATTTTACTTGAACGTTGCTTTTAACGCCCTCTACAAACACTTTTGCAGGTTTGAATGCGGGAATATTATGTGCAGGAATTTTAATGGTAGTGTTCTTGGAAATGTTTCTACCTGTTTTTTCTGCTCTTGTCTTAACGATAAAGCTTCCAAAACCTCTTAAATAAACATTATCACCATTCTCTAAGGACGATTTTACCTCCTCCATAAAAGATTCTACCGTTGCTTGTACGTCTCCTTTTTCAATACCTAGTTTTTCTGAGATTCTAGTTACAATATCTGCTTTCGTCATTTCGTAATATTATTTTCTTATTTTTTAGGCTTGCAAATATAAAAATTAAAATTAATCTTTCGCTTAAAGCCTTTAATTTTAAGTATATAAACTGCTACATTTAACCAATAGTATTTTCTTACATGTCTTTTTCACAAAAAATTTTGAAATGGTATGGCGAACACAAACGTGAACTTCCGTGGAGAGCTACCAAAGACCCTTACAAAATTTGGCTTTCAGAAATCATGTTGCAACAAACACGTGTGGCGCAAGGCACACCCTATTACCATAAGTTTTTAGAGGCGTTCCCAACCGTTCAAGACTTGGCAAACGCAAAGGAGGAGAAGGTTTTAAAACTGTGGCAAGGGTTGGGCTATTATTCAAGGGCAAGAAACCTACACGCCACGGCAAAAATGGTGGTAGATGCATATGATGGCAATTTCCCGGATACATATAAGGAATTAAAAAACCTAAAAGGAGTGGGAGATTACACGGCCAGTGCAATTGCTTCTATTTGTTTTGATTTGCCAGAACCTGTGGTGGATGGAAATGTGTATCGCGTGCTGTCAAGGTATTTTGGGGTTGATCTACCCATAAATAGCACTGAAGGCATTAAATATTTTAAGGACTTGGCACGCAAGGTCATGAGTTCAGAGAACATTAGGGACTATAATCAAGGCATTATGGAATTTGGTGCCATTCAATGCGCTCCTAAGAAGCCTTATTGCCTATTGTGCCCCCTGAACGACAGTTGTGTTGCCCTACAGGAAAATAAAGTAAGTAGTTTACCTGTAAAATTGAATAAGACCAAAATCAAGAATAGATATTTTAATTATTTGGTTTTTTTGGATAATGGGAAAAGAACTTTAATAGAACAGCGAAAAGGAAAGGGAATTTGGCAGAACCTGTATCAGTTCCCGCTTTTGGAATCTGAAAAAAGTCTTGATTTGGAAAATTTTCAAAAAGAACTAGAAGAGAAAAACTATTATCCAGCCTCAAACTCTATTGTTTTATATAATAAAGAACCAATTGTGCACAAACTTTCGCATCAACACCTATACACCAACTTTTGGATTTTACAATCAGAAAACAAACTCGAAGAGGGTGTTTCGTGGGAAAAAATAGGTTCGTTTCCGGTGCCTGTTTTAATTGCAGAATTCATTGAGACATTTAAAATTTAGTACTTTTGATTAATTAAAGAATTATGAGCGGAACATTAAACAAAGTAATGCTAATTGGGCATTTAGGTGATGAGGTGAAAATCCACTATTTTGAAGGAGGAAACTGCATTGCACGATTTCCTGTCGCTACCAACGAGACCTATACCAATAGACAAACCGGGGAAAAAGTAACAAATACGGATTGGCATAACATTGTAATACGAAATAAGGCTGCCGAAATTTGTGAAAAATACTTGAGTAAAGGTGATAAGGTGTATTTGGAAGGAAGACTGAAAAACCGACAATGGCAAGGTGAAGACGGTAATACACGATACACTACCGAGGTTCATGTTCAAGATTTCACTTTCCTATCCACAAAGAAGGAGAGTATGGCAAATGCACAACAAGGGCCTGGATATGAAGCGGCGCAAAGCGAGCCCGTTAAACCTGCGGAGTCAGTACCTGCTGACGGGACGCAAGAGGATGATGACCTACCATTCTAAAATTAGTTAAAGCAACACGAATTTGGAGCCTGAGCCCTATTGTTTGGCAATTTTCTTAATAAATTTTAGTGGGTTTTTTACCCTAAAAGTAATTGTGCTGCTACTTCTTCTGGTTTGCTCTGCACTAATTTCTGGGGCAGAAGTAGCCTTGTTTGGGCTATCCCAAACCGATTTGAACGAACTTGAGGAAGAGGATACCTCCAGAGGGAAACTAATAGTCCAACTTTTAGATAAGCCCAAAAAATTATTGGCCACTGTCCTCATTGCAAACAATGCTATTAATATTGGAATAGTCCTACTGTTCAGTTCTATTGGAAACACTATTTTTTCAGAAATTGATCAGACCATATTTGGAGTGGTTTCTGTTCGTTTTATCCTTGAAGTAATAGTTGCTACGTTTTTGATTTTAATGTTTGGTGAAATTCTACCTAAAATTTATGCCAACAGAAATAAGGTTCAATTTTCAAAGTTCATGGCTGTTCCTTTGAAACTTTTAAATATTCTATCCACCCCCATGAGCTCACCCATGAGTTCAGCCACAACCTTTTTACAGGAAAAATTAGGAAGGCAGAAATCCAATTTAAGTGTTGATCACCTATCTCAGGCCCTTGAATTAGCCTCCGAAGGTGATACCACAAAGGAGGAACAGAAGATTTTGGAAGGGATTGTAACTTTTGGAAATACGGACACCAAACAGGTGATGCGTCCTCGAATAGATATTTTCGCATTGGATGAGGAAATGAAGTTTCCAGAAGTGATGGAGGAGATAAAAAAGAATGGCTATTCCAGAATTCCGGTTTTTTCGGAGAATATGGATAATGTTCTTGGAGTTTTATATGTAAAGGATTTATTGCCCTATATCGATAGAAAGAGTTTTAATTGGATGTCGTTGATTCGCGAACCTTATTTTGTTCCAGAAAATAAAAAGTTGGATGATCTATTGTTGGAATTTCAAGAGAAAAAGAACCATTTGGCTGTGGTTGTGGATGAATATGGAGGAACTTCTGGAATTGTGACACTTGAGGATATTATTGAAGAGATTGTTGGTGATATAAGTGACGAGTTTGATGATGAAGACCTAATTTTTTCCAAACTGGACGATTACAACTATGTTTTTGATGGAAAAACTACCTTGAAGGATTTTTACCGTGTGGTTAAAATAGAAAATGAAGAGGAGTTTGAAGATCAAAAAGGAGAATCTGAGACTATTGCTGGATTTGTGCTGGAAATTTCTGGAAGTTTTCCAAAACGTGGAGAAAAAGTTATGTTCAAAAACTACCAGTTTATAGTTGAAAGTTTGGATAAGAAGCGATTAAAACGCATAAAAATTACTTTGCCCCATGAAGTATAAATGGTTGATTTACCTAAGTATATTTATTGTTTTGACTAGTTGTAAGGATGAGGTTCTTCCCAAACCCAATGCAATGTTACGGTTAGATTACCCAAAAGCGGAATATAAGTTGTTGGAAACGGAATGTGATTACACGTTTGAAATCAATGATTTGTCGACACTTAAAGATAACAAAGCATGTTCTCTGGTTTTGGATTATCCAATGATGAAAGGGTCTATTTTTATTACCTATAAGAAAGTTGATGGTAATGTACGAAAATTGCTTATTGATGCCCAAAAACTATCTTACGAGCACGTTGTGAAAGCAGATAATATTGTTGAACAACCTTTTGTGAATGCTGATGAAGGAGTTTACGGCATGTTTTATGAAGTTAGCGGAGATGCTGCATCCCAATCACAATTTTATGTAACCGATAGCATAAACCATTTTGTAACGGGGTCTTTATACTTCTATGCAAAACCAAATTACGATTCCATCCTCCCAGCTGCGGATTATCTACAAAAAGATATTAGAAGGATAATGGAAACGCTTCGTTGGAAAAAATAGACCTATTCTTTGGCTAAAAGTAATTCCGCTTTTTCAATGCTGGAATTAATCTGTTCCTTAAGGGCGTTTACTTTTACTTCTTCCTCATCAAGCCATTTTTGCTTTTCTTCAGTAAGTTCTTTCCCGTCTAGGATTTCATCAGAATCAAAACGATCACCAAAACCCATCATCCAATCCATCATGGATTTGTTGGCAGCTTGCAGGTCTTTCATGGCTACCTCATATTGCTGTCCCATTTCAGTCGTATCCACCTTACTTTTAAGTTCGCCCACTAACTTCCCCAATGTGCCCATTTTTGGCATTACCTCATCATGAACTGCCATTACCTGTTCCATTTGGGTAGGTCCGTCAGAGGCTTTTTTTTCTTGCTTGCAAGAAAAACTTATAAAGATTAGAGTGCAAATAAGGAATGATGCAACCGTTTTCATAGTAAAACTTTTTTCAAAAATAAGATATTCTTGCAGAGTGCTTAGCACCCTGCAAGAATTGTGGTCCTTTATTAAAAAGAATACTGGGCTCCGAGTGTCAATGTTTCTTTGTTTTTTAATTGGATACCGTTCAAATCCTGATATAGCGGATAGCCTAATTCAACACCAAAGCGTAAGTTTTTAAGTGCTCCTTTTGAAATATAGGTATTTGCACCAATACCGGAATTGATGTAAGTTCCACCGGAGTTATTCGTGTCTGCAGTGATGACCATCATTGGCATTAAGTTTGGATCAACGCCCTCAATTTCTCCAACAATAAGCCCTTCCAACCTGGCTGAAAAACTTAACCAATTACTTGCCTTAACGGCGAACCAATTATTTAAGCTATATCGATTACCATATCTATATTCCCTGTCATTTTCTCCGAAACGAAAAACTCCTTTTAATTGTGACCCCCAAGAAAACGATTCACGTTGCCCTAAATAGGTAAGTGCCAAATTGGTATCAAAAGTACCGCTGCCCAATTGCATGGGGTAAGGTAGTTCGACTTCATTTGGAGTTGATGCAGGTGTTACATCACTCTCAGTTATACTTCCAGTTGGTAAGGAAAAACCTAGCTGACCGTGAATGGTTTGTTGGTTTTTATTGAAGAATTTGTACAAAATGGCAAGTTGAATATCTCCAAAACCGCTGGCCTCAGTTGTAAATGTTCCGCCAGTTTGGGTAAGGTGGTCCATTTCCATGGATAAATAATTAGCCATGGCCATCAAGGTTATTTTATCGCTTGGGGCGTACATTGCGCCCAACATATGCATGTTCATTGGCATAGTGGTTGGAGTAATCGTATAATCCGCTAGAGCATCATCAAAGGAGGCGTCATCACTTCCTTGTTTTAATTCGTCCATATTCATATACATATATCGATAAGAGAACATCCATTCGCCTTTCCCATGCATATGGTCTCCCATTACGGAGATTGGGGCATGGCCATCGGGTCTTCCAGCAGACCATTTTGGTTCGTCAATAGTATCATCTTGTGCAGTTATTGCAATGGTGGCCATGAATAGAACGGCCATGAAATATTTTTTCATCCTTGTTTTTTTATGATTTAATAAAATGTATAGTTTGAACAAGGAATGGTATTCCTTATTCTAAAAACTTTGAAATAGAAAATTTAACAAGCTTTGTTGGGGGGATGAAAATCTGAAGATGAAAAGATAAAACTGTAATTGTTGTTGTAGAAATTCAAGTTTAATGAAGCAGAAACCAACTCATTATCTATTGTAAAGCTAAGAAGCTCCACAAACCCAATGGGATATTCTTCTAGGGCAATTCTTGGTAAATTTTGTTGTTTCTGGTCGCTTTGCTCATTCAACCGCTCCATTAAATAGCACTTACCATTACATTCCAATTCCTGTTTTTCTTTATTGATACATAGAAATTCTGCAATGTAATCTTCATAAACAACATATTCCACCAAAGGGGCGATTGGTCGCAGCATTGCAACAATATACAAGAGAATAAAAAAATATGTGAGCGTGGATTTCAAACAGTTGGTTTGAGCTACAAATGTAAGACAAGAGGTCCGATTATTTTGCTAATATTATGTTTAAATAATAAAAAAAGGCCCTTAAAATAAGCGCCTTTTTTATGTAATAATCTTCCGTTTATTCAAAGTCGGAGGCACTTACACCTTCATTAACTTTTATCTCTTTTACAATGAATTCGAAGTTTTGTGGACCCATGGTTTGATTTAGTTTGAATGGGAATTTTATCCCGGAAACTTCTTTGTAGTCCGAAAATTGTAGTGTATTGGCCATTTGCTGACCCTGGACTTCCTCAGTACTTACTTCTTGCAATTTGAGCCCAGTTTCAATATCATAAAATGAGGATTTTTTGTCCGTAATATTAAGTTTATATGCTTTTTTATCGCCAATTGCCTCAATTCCTTCCAATGAAATATTTCCTGCCACCAAGTAATTTAATTCTGGGAATGCTGCCGATTCTTCCTTAATTCGTTCAATTTCCTCTGGTGAAAGATCTTTTCGCTGTCCTTGTGCAACCATATAACCTTTGTCCCCATCCAGAACCTGCTTTTGCATAGAATTTCCCATTACCTTAACATCTTGCATAAATTGATCTTTGGTCGTTTTCTTCATCTCCAACTCTAACTTCATTCCCTGCATTTCCGCTTCTGCCGATAAGGCATAGGACTCAACACTTTCCAGTTTTTCTTTTCCACCAATGACTTCAATGTATTTTTCTAAAATGCTTTCTACAGTTGTTCCTTCTGGAACGCTGGCATTATAATCCGGTTTTTCGGTCTTATCTGCCGTTTTATCATAATATAATACGGGTACCTTTTTGCCTTTGAAATTGATTTTCTCAAGATTTTCCATCACTTCACTACCTTTTCCAGTCACCACAACTCGCGCATTTGATGAAGAGAAATATTTTTGGGCTGCTTTCTTCACGTCTTCAATGGTTACGGCATTGATGCGCTCCAAATAGGTTTTATAAAAATCTTTTGGTAAACCTTCTGTTTCAATATTAAGTGCATAATTGGCTATGGTTTGCGGCTTTTCAAGTGCCATCACAAAATTGCCTACATATTTGGCTTTTGCATTTGCCAGTTCTTCCTCCGTAACTGCTTCAAGACTGATTTTGTCAATTTCTTTCAAAATTTGAACCACAGAACTATCGGTCACCATATTTCTAACACTGGCATATGCTCTAAAAGTTGTTGGGCTATATTTATCGTTCCCTATTCCGGAAAAAGAGCCATAAGTATATCCTTTATCCTCTCTAAGATTTAGGAACAACCGTGCTTGTGCTCCTCCCCCTAAAATACGATTGGCAATCAATGCATCTAGGTAATCTTCATCCTTCATTTTTAGGTTGACCAAATTTTGCACAGAAATTTCAGACTGTACGGCATTTGGCATATCCACAAAGTTAATCTGGGTATACTGTGCATCTTGGGGTTTGGAATAACTCAACGATGGAGGTACTGCCTTTGTCCATGGTGTAAAGCTTTTTGTGACCAGTTCTTTTACCGAATCAAACTCTACATCACCAATAACAACTAAATAGGCATTTGCCGGAACAAAATAATCTCTGTAAAATTCCTGTACATCGGACAAGGTTACATTGTTGACGGTTTCTTCTGTGGTAAATTCACCTTTTGGGTGATTTTTTCCATAGGCGAGTGCGCTTTGAACCCGGTCCGCAATGGCAGAGACATCATTTTCCTGAGCTTTTAAGCCTGTGAGAAGCTTATCTCTTTCTTTATCAAACTCTTCTTGGGTAAAGTTGGGGTTGATAGCGGCATCGGCCATTAACTCCAATATTCGCGGAAAATACTTGGAAAGGCTTCTTGCAAAAGCACTTTGGGAACCAAAATTGATATTGGCCCCAAGGAAGTCTACTTCTTCGTTAAAATCATCTTTAGAAATTGATTTTGATCCGTTACCGAGTAAACTGGAAGTCAAGGATGATACACCGGCTTTTTCACCTTCCAAAATAGGTGGATTATCAATGGTTAATTGAATGGAAACCCTTGGAAGTTTATGGTTTTCCACAACCATGACCTTAAGCCCATTTTTAAGCTGAAATGTATTGGGTTCTTGTAAATTTATTTTGGGTGCAGGGCCGGGCTTGGGCTGTTGGCTCCTATCTATTTGTGCGTACGATGCTGTAAATAAAAATGACAACATCAAAAATAATAACGTCTTTTTCATCTTAGTTTGCTTCTTTTTGTTCCGGTAAGTAGTCAAGCTCTACCCTATTACTTGGGATGAGGTATTTATTGGCCACTTCCTTAATTTCTTCGCGGGTTATGGAGCGGTAGATATCAATTTCAGAATTGATGAGGTTGGTATCGTCATAAAGCATATAATAACGTGCCAATGAATTGGCTATGCCAGAGACACTGCTGTTGGAATTTACAAAACTGTTCTCTGCTTTATTCTGTAGCTTTTGAAAATCGTTTTCAGAAATTAATTCCGATTGCATTTTTACAATCTCTTCATCAATTTCCTTTTTAATGTCTTCCAATGAAGTTTCACCAACGGGCAAGCCTCCTACTACGTATGAACCGTAATCTTCCTGCGACCCATTAAAGGCAAATACCTGAAGCGCCATCTTTTTCTCATCAACCAATTTCTTGTATAGCTTTGAACTCTTTCCATCACTCAAATAGGTCGAAATCATATCAAGTACATAAGCATCTCTTTCGGTTTGTGAAGGCGTACGATAACCCATTAAAATAGCAGGAATCTGAATGTTTGAATCATGGTAAACTGCTTTTATAGGTCCGTTCAAAGGATCTTCAGTAAATGTGTTTCGTTTGATATCGGCTCCCTTTGGAATTGGGCCAAAATAATCTTGGATCATTTTCTTGGTATCAGCAATATCAATATCACCGGCAACAACCAAAACAGCATTGTTGGGCACGTAATAGATTTGATTGAATTCCTTGAAATCTTCCAATGTGGCGCTGGCCAAATGCTCAAGAGAACCAATTGTTTGCCAACGATAAGGGTGTTTTTTGAACAGGTTGATGAACATTTGCTCCCTCCACCTTCCATAGGGTGAATTATCATAGCGAAGTCGGCGCTCCTCTTGAACAACCTCTTTTTGGGTATCAACCCCAATTTGATTGATTACCGGGTGCATCAAGCGCTCAGATTCCAACCATAGTCCCAACTGCAGATTGTTAGATGGAAAGGTCTCGTAATAGTAGGTTCTGTCTTGTGTGGTATTGGCATTATTGCTTCCGCCATTTGCAGATACTATTTTAAACCATTCGCCGCGTTCAATATTTTTAGTGCCCTCAAACAGCAAGTGTTCAAAAAAGTGGGCAAATCCTGTTTTTTCAGGATTTTCATCTTTGGCTCCAACATGGTACATCACTGAAGTTGTAACCACTGGTGCTCCATTATCCTGGTGTAAAATTACATGAAGTCCGTTGTCCAAATCATACTCCTCAAAGGTAACTTCCTGGGCTAAAATAAAATTTCCAAAAGCGAGTGCGAAAAGAACACTGAGTAGGTGTTTTTTCATTTTAATTAGTATTTGAATTAATATCTTGAAAGAATCAGTCTATCGACCTTAATCGATGTTACACGAATATAGGGGAATTTTGAAAGTTCTATAAGAACATAAACAAGTCTTTAACAAGAAAATATAGCATAATTCATCAACATTCAGTAAATTATAGGTCCACCAAAAATTTGTTGAGATGAAAAATCTAACCCTTCCTATTCGATTTGGAATTGTTACCAGTGCAGTTCTAATAGCTTATTTTTTGATTCTTTCACTTTTAGGAAAACATACCAACGTATTTTACAGCTTATTCAATGGAGTGGTTACGGGATTTGGTATTTATGAAACTATTAAGTATGCCAAGCTTAGGCTCGGCAAGGATTTTTCCTACGGAAAAGGTTTTATGGCAGGTATTACAATGGGATTTGTCGCTACATTGCTGTTCACTATTTTCTTTGCCTTTTACGCTACGGAACTCAATACTGATTTTTTAGCGGAACTCTCTAAAGTATGGGCAAGGGATTATGCCAATTTTGAAGGAATCGTTTTCTTTACTGTGGCCGTTATGGGTTTTGCAACCACTTTGGTTTTGACCCTATCTTTTATGCAGCTCTTTAAAACCTCCAATAATCTCAAAAAATAGTATGTGAAACGATGAAATAATGCTTGTTAATTAAGGATTTAGCAGTATATTTGCAGCCGCTAATTTTGATAAAGCGCAAATAAATTAATCTAATTAACGCATTATGTACGCAATTGTAGAGATGGCAGGGCAGCAATTTAAAGTTGCAAAAGACCAGAAAGTGTACGTTCACCGTTTACAGACAGAAGAAGGTAAAAAAGTTACTTTTGACAAAGTTCTTCTTTTGGATGATGGAGGTAACGTTACTGTTGGCGCCCCGGTCATAGAAGGTGCGGCTGTTGAGGCCAAAGTAGTAAAACATCTTAAAGGTGATAAAGTAATCGTCTTTAAAAAGAAAAGACGTAAAGGATACCGTGTAAAAAACGGACACAGACAATCGTTAACCGAGATTGTTGTAGAAGGTATTGTTGCAAAAGGTGCTAAAAAAGCAACTCCAGCAAAAGCAAAGGTAGAAAAGCCAGTTGCTGAACCTAAAAAAGCTGCTGCGCCTAAAGCAAAAGCTGAGGCACCAAAAAAAGAAGCACCAAAAAAGGTAGCAGAAGATTTGAGCTCTAAAACAGTGGCAGAATTGAAAGAAATGGCCAAAACTGCAGGTATTTCAGGTATTTCTTCCATGAAAAAGGCAGATTTAATAGAAGCTTTAAGTAAATAAGAAAGAACTAAAAATTATATATCATGGCACATAAGAAAGGTGTAGGTAGTTCAAAAAACGGTAGAGAATCAGAATCGAAACGTTTAGGTGTTAAGATTTTTGGTGGACAAGCTGCAGTTGCCGGTAACATTATTGTTAGGCAACGTGGCACAAAACATAATCCTGGTGAGAATGTTTACGCAGGAAAAGACCACACTTTGCATGCCAGAGTTGATGGCCTTGTAAAATTTGAAAAGAAGGCAGGGGGAAAATCATATGTTTCCATAGAGCCTTTTGAAGCTTAAGAAAAAGCTTTTATACTGTTTTAAACCTCGCTTCTTAGCGAGGTTTTTTGTTTCCTGTATGTTAAATTAATTTTAATTGACATCAAAATAAACACAAAATTCATCTAAGCTTAATTTTTTGTAAACCCAGTTTTGAAGCCTAAAACAATTTCTTTGTGGTCTAAATAAACCACTTAGAAAATGAAAAAGTTAATACCTCTTTTTACCCTCCTATTAGCACCAATATTCTTACTTGCTCAAACAGGTAATATTCAAGGAACGATTTCCGATGAAAACGGAATTTACCTCCCTGGAGCCAACATTATGATAACCTCTTTGGAAAAAGGCGCTATCTCTAATTTTGATGGAAGATTCACAATAGTGGATATTCCTGAGGGCACTTATACCTTGAAAGTATCTTATTTAGGCTATTCAGATATTGAAAAAGAAGTTACTATTAACGCAAATGAAACTACAGAAGTATCATTCTTTATTGAGCCCAAGAGTTTGGAATTGCAAGGTGTTGAGATTACCGCATACGGATTAAGTGGACAATCAAAAGCCCTAAACACACAAAAGAACAACTTAAATATCACCAACGTTGTTTCAACGGATCAAATAGGTAAATTTCCAGATGCAAATATTGGGGATGCCGTTAAAAGAATTCCTGGAATTACCATGCAGGTTGACCAAGGAGAAGCAAGGAACATAATTGTACGTGGACTTTCACCACAATTGAATTCGGTAACCTTAAATGGGAGTCGTGTTCCATCTGCGGAAGGCGATAACAGGAATGTACAGATGGATTTGATTCCTGCAGATATGATTCAAACCATAGAAGTTAGCAAGGCAGTTACCCCTGATATGGATGCAGATGCTTTGGGAGGTTCAGTGAACTTGATAACTAGAACTTCACCACAAGGCTTTAGAGTATCAACAACCCTGGGCTCAGGAATAAACTTTATTACTGATAAGGCAATTTTAAACGGTTCTTTTCTAATTGGGGACAGAAGCGACAACGGAAAATTTGGTTGGATGCTCTCGGCTTCCTTTAATGACAATGACTTTGGTTCTGACAATATTGAGGCTGAATGGACCGATGAGTTTGAATATTATACTGGAGTTGATGATATAGAGGGTGAGCCCATTTTAGAGCAGGTTGATGTAGATCCATATGTAAACGTTTATGAACAACGTGAATATCTGGTGCAACGTGTACGAAGAAGTTTCTCTGCCAATATGGATTATAAGTTTGATGCCAACAATACTATTTTCCTAAAGACCATGTACAATTGGAGAGATGACAGAGAAAATAGATTTCGATTAGAACATGAAATTTTAGATGGAGAAGATATAGAGATTGGAGACTTCACCATTACTAACGGGGTGCCAACAAGATTTCCTGTAGCGGTTAAACGCCAAAGCAAAGGAGGAATAGACAACAACAGAAACAAAAACCGTAGGTTGGAGGACCAACGTATGCAGAATTACACCTTGGGGGGTGACCATTTATGGGGTTCACTAAAAGTAGATTGGATGACCTCTTATGCTAAAGCATCAGAAGAGCGACTGAACGAACGATATGCAGAGTTTGAATCAGAATATATAATTAGCAACGATGTTTTTAATCCAAGATACCCAAGATTCTCAGCAGCGGATGCCAGTGATGCTTCGGATTTTGACAGTTTTGAATACAGCGAAATCACCGAAGAAAACCAATATACAGAAGAAGAGGATGTCAACGTTTTTGTCAATTTCGAACTGCCATCAGATTTGTTTGGTCAAGGAGACGGGAGTATAAAATTTGGTGCCCGTGGAAGATTTAAATCCAAAGTGCGGGACAATAATTTCTTTGAGTTTGATTTAGAAGGTGATTTTCCAACATTGGCCAATACTCCATTAAAAGATTATTCAGATCCAGATTATTTGGCCGGTAGCCAATACCTTATTGGGTCTTTTGCCAGTGAAGAATGGTTGGGAGGCCTGGATTTAGTAAACGGGGAACCCTTGCCAGAGGAATTTTTACCTGGAAATTTTGATGTAAGTGAAAATGTTCTTGCGGGTTACTTAATGATAAACCAAAAACTGTCTGATAATTTTAGTGTGCTTGCGGGTGTGCGCTTGGAAAGTACAAATTTGGAGTCCACAGGGAACAGTTTAACGTTTATTGAAGAAGATGAGGATAATGGGATTGAGGAGAGTATTGAAGTGGAAGAGGTAAATGCTGAAAATTCATACACCAATATTTTACCAGGAGTACACTTCAAATACGATGTCTCCAATAGTACTGTTTTACGATTTGCGTGGACAAATACGTTGGCAAGACCAAATTATGTAGATTTAATTCCAAGGGCTGAAATCATTAATGAAGACAACGAAATTATTCTAGGTAACGCAGATTTGGAACCCACTACCTCAATGAACTTTGATGTAATGGCAGAGCACTATTTTCAGAGTGTGGGATTGCTTTCTGGAGGAGTTTTTTATAAGGATATCGAAAACTTTATCTATACCTTCCAGGGAGAGACAACAGATGATACTTTTGGAACGGGAACCACGGGTTATGAAACCTTTCAACCTTTGAACGGTGACGGGGCTTCGGTATTTGGATTGGAATTTGCATTTCAGCGTCAGTTGGATTTTCTTCCCGGATTTGCCAGAAACTTTAGCTTGTATGTAAACTATACCTATTTATCCTCTTCTGCTGATGGGATTAGAAATGAGGATGGTGATGAGCGTGAGGACATAGATTTGCCAAATACAGCTCCAAACATGTTCAACGGCTCTTTGGCCTATGCGGACAAGAAATTTAGTGCGCGTTTATCTGTGAACTTTTCAGATAGCTATATCGATGAAATTGGAGGCAATGAATTTGAAGACAGGTATTATGATACCCAGCTTTTTGTAGATTTTAACGCTTCGTTTCAAATCAATTCCAACCTTAGTTTTTATGCTGATTTAAATAATATCACCAATCAACCATTACGCTATTTTCAGAGTGTAAAAGAGCGTACACAACAGATGGAATTTTACGGTCAACGATTGACTTTTGGTTTAAAATATGATCTATTCAAAAAATAATACTCGCAATTCGTGGGTAAACAAGAACCTAATTTTATCTTTAAAACATGTATAGATCTATTTATTCCCTAGTTGTAATTGTGCTATTTTTTACATCCTGCAATACAAAAAGTACGTTACCGCCAATTCAACCAGATATCATTACAGAATTTACATTGAACGATACTGATGATCCCGCAATTTGGATTAATCCAGCAGATGCATCAAAAAGTATTGTTTTTGGAACAGATAAGGAAACCAATGGAGCCATCTATGCATTTGATTTGAATGGAAAAATAATCGAGGATAAAACTATCCGAAATATGAAACGGCCCAACAATGTGGATGTAGAGTATGGTTTTCAACTAACCGATTCAACCACAACGGATATTATGGTTTTTACCGAACGGGAGAAACAACAAATCAGAATGTTTTCGGTTCCAAACATGAAACCAATGGATGGTGGAGGGGTTCCTGTATTTTCTGATGAAGAATTACTTGAAAATAAATTGCCTATGGGCATTAGTCTGTATAAATCGCCATTGGATTCTACGATTTACGCCATTGTGGGAAGAAAAACAGGTCCTGGTACTGGTTATTTGTATCAATATACATTGCAAGCAGATAGTTTAGGGGTCAAAGCAAATTTGGTTCGGAAATTTGGAAAGTTTAGTGGTCGAAAAGAGATTGAAGCTATTGCGGTTGATGATGAAAATGGGTTTATATATTATTCAGATGAAGGAGTATGTATTAGAAAATATCATGCGGAACCAAGTAAGGGAGATGTAGAAATTTCATGTTTTGGAGGAGAATACTTTTTAGAGGATATAGAAGGAATTGCCATTACAACCTATCCCGATGGTGAGGGGCAAATCATAGTTTCCAATCAACAAAAAGGCGAGTTCAATATTTTTTCACGAAAGGACAACTCATTTATAAAAGCAGTGAATTTAACCACGCTGGAAACAGATGGGTGCGAGGTGGTGACGGTTCCACTGAACAGTACTTTTCCAAATGGACTTTTTGTGGCCATGAACGATGAAAAGAACTTTTATTTTTATGATTTAAGGAAGATTATTGAGTAAATTATTCCTTCAAAATATCCCGGACAATCCTCAAATGATGTCTAGTATGGATTTTTATAAAGCGCTTGCTTTGTTTTTTGTTTATGAAGTTAAAATAGGGGTGTTTAAAATGGGTTCTTGCATCTAAGTTCTCTAATTTTTTTAGATTTCCCTTAGCCTCCTCCAGTTGCGCTTGTAAACTTTTTAGGGTAACATTATCTGGAGGCAAAACATACTTTGGGGCTTTGGCAAAGCCCCGGGGAAAATCCCCCCATGCATATATAAAGAAGCGTGATAAACTAAAATTGGGTTTAAACTGATCGGGATTCGAGTTTTCAAGAGCTTTGTAAACGCTATTGATGGTCTTTAAGCTATGATCCAAATGCCAGGCCACATCTACTTTAGAAACCTTTGGATTAATTTTATCCCTTTGTTTGATATAATTTTCAATTTCATCAAACTGTGGCGCGAAATAATTAATGTCTTGATTCGAATTTTGTGCCAAAATAATACAGTTTAAAATGCCATTTAAAACTAAGAAAATAAGATTGATCTTAAACGATAATCTTTACCAACGCTGATTCTTAAACCCATTGCTTTTGGCAAATTCTACTGTAGCTACCAGATACTCTTCAAGATTGTATTTTGGCAAAGGTAAAATACTTTCTAAAAGCGTAGTGTCCCATTCTTGGGGTATTGAAGTTAGGTAAGGTGTTAAATGAACACCTATTGTCTCATAATAAAACTGCTCTAAAGAACTCTCAAATTCTGAAGCGGTATCCATAAGTTCTTGGGTCAATTTAAAGCTTTTAAAATTGACGGTTTCCAAGATTTTGGTAATGCCATTAAAAATATTTGTCCCAGTTGAATGAACAATATTTAATTGAGAAATATGGGTGTCAAATACTTTGGCAATTACTTTTGCGGCATAATCCGTTGGTATGATATTGAGCTTACTATCGGTGTTTGCCTGTATCCTTACTGTATCTGATGAAGTGCTCTTATGAAAAAACTTGGCAAACAAGTAAAAGACCATATATTTTGAAATAAAGAAATTGGGCTTGTCAAAAATGTTCCCTCCCAATACACTTGGTCTTAAAATCTGTATGGGAATGGCTGAAGTTTTACCTGCTTTTACCAAATATTTTTCGGCAGCGTGCTTGGATGCTTCGTAGAAGTTTCGATATAATGCCTGCTTTTCAGAAACGTAATTGTCTTTAAGAAGACCGCCCAATTTTCCTATTGAAAATGCGGTGCTGATGTAAATGAACTTTGCAAGATATGGGGTATATACTTTAAAGATATTTTGCGTCAGCGTTAGATTTTCTTTAAATATTTCTTCTTTACTGTTTGGGTCAATGGATAAGTTTACAAACCCAGCAGAATGAATGAAGTGATATTTCTTGGTACTGTCCAAAAAAGTATTAGGTCTTAAAATATTTTCTGCATTGACGACTCTAACTTTTCGGTGGATTGCTTCTTTTTTCTTTTTTAGAAATTCTGGTAAAATCTCACTGCCCAGCATTTTGGAAATCCTTTCTTCTGGAGTAGTTGTATTTTTTTTGCGGACAATGAGGGATATGGATTCTAAATGCTCAAACCTACTTTCCAGCAAAGAAAAGAGGATTTGAGAACCTAATGTTCCAGTAGCTCCAGTTAAAATGATATTCATGGCAATTGTCAGTAACGTAAATATCGCCCCAAAAAATAAACCCTCACAATAAGTGAGGGTTTATTTTCCAAAACATTCAAATTTAGATTTAGTATCTATAATATTCTGGTTTATATGGACCTTCTACAGTTACACCAATATATTCGGCTTGATCTGGCTTAAGCTCAGTAAGCTCGGCGCCTAAACGTTCCAAGTGCAATTTAGCAACCTTTTCATCCAAATGTTTTGGAAGCATATATACATCATTGCCATACTTGTCACTGTTGTTCCAAAGTTCTATTTGGGCCAAGGTTTGATTAGTGAACGAATTACTCATCACAAAACTAGGATGTCCGGTAGCACACCCGAGGTTTACCAATCGACCTTCGGCCAAAATGATAATATCCTTGCCTTCAACAGTGTATTTATCTACTTGCGGCTTAATCTCATCCTTCGTATGGCCATATTGACCATTCAACCAAGCCATATCAATTTCATTATCAAAATGACCAATATTACAGACAATGGCTTTGTCCTTTAAGGCACGGAAGTGTTCTTCGCGAATAATATCCTTATTTCCTGTTGTTGTAATAATTACATCGGCTTTGCCAATAACAGTTTCCAGTTTCTTTACTTCATAACCATCCATACATGCTTGTAATGCACAAATCGGGTCAATTTCAGTAACGGTTACGATGGAACCGGCACCTCTAAAAGAAGCTGCAGTTCCCTTTCCAACATCTCCATATCCGGCAACAACAACTTTTTTTCCTGCTAACATGGTATCCGTAGCTCGGCGTATTGCATCAACCGCACTTTCTTTGCAACCGTACTTGTTATCAAACTTAGACTTGGTAACAGAGTCGTTTACATTGATGGCTGGCATGGGGAGCGTTCCGTTTTTTACTCTTTCGTACAAACGGTGCACTCCGGTTGTTGTTTCTTCAGAAAGTCCTTTGATACCTGCCGCTAATTCAGGATATTGATCTAGAACCATATTGGTCAAATCTCCACCATCATCCAAAATCATGTTTAAGGGTTGTCTGTCTTCACCAAAGAACAAAGTTTGTTCAATACACCAGTCAAACTCCTCTTCATTCATTCCTTTCCACGCATATACGGGAATTCCCGCAGCGGCTATTGCAGCGGCAGCATGATCTTGTGTGGAGAAAATATTACATGAACTCCAGGTTACATCCGCACCCAGTTCCACAAGAGTTTCAATCAAAACCGCAGTTTGGATGGTCATATGTAGGCATCCTGCTATTCGAGTACCTTTAAGGGGTTGTTCATTCTTGTACTCCTTTCGCAATGCCATAAGGCCAGGCATTTCTGCTTCAGCAAGTTCAATTTCTTTTCTTCCCCAATCAGCTAGGGAAATATCCTTAACCTTAAATGGTACATAAGGAATTGTTTTAGTGCTCATATCTTTTTGTTAATTTACTTTTGTAGCTTCGCTTTAATAGTCAGCAAAGGTACAAATTACTTAACTTTTAGTCGTGCCCATTTACAAAACCATAACAGTTTCACCCACTACTTCCGTATATATTTGGAAGGTTACGGAACCTGAGGATCAACTCGCCGAAGGTATTATGCTCACATCGCATTGTCAAAATCGAATGGAGGGCATGAAATCAGAGGCTCACAGGAGGGCGTTCTTAAGTATAAGACATTTGATGGCCGAAGCGGGATATTCAGATAGTGATTTGTTTTATGATGCCGCCGGTAAACCACATTTAAAGGATGGAAACCATATTTCCATAACCCATTCGCACAATTTTACGGGCATTATTGTAAGTGAAACCGATGAGGTAGGAATTGATATTGAAATGCAACGGGACAAAATCCTTCGAATTGCCTATAAGTTCACTCCGATACAAGAGTATAGAACCTTGGCCAATACAGATGCCATAATAAGAAAATTGACGATGGTTTGGGGCGCAAAAGAATCACTTTATAAAATTTATGCCCAAAAAGGACTCAGTTTTTTGAGGCACATACATGTCATGGATTTTACGTTTGACGACAAGAGAACCGTGGCAGAAATTCTCTATGAAGGAAAGAAATCCCATTACGATGTGGAGTTTTTGGAATTTGAAGGATTTACCTGTGCTTATGCACTTAAATTAATGGGTAGGTGACAGCTCGCTTTTTAGTAGCTTTGCCTTGAAAATTTCTACTGGCCCATGAATATATCTGTTGAACTTACCTTTTCGCCCTTACAAGATGATTTTGAAGAACATATCATCAATTTCATTAAAAAGCTCAGAGCCTCTAATCTCACTGTTTTGGAAAATCCCTTAAGCACCCAAGTATTTGGAGAATATAATCAGGTTATGCAAGTATTGAACACCGAGATTGAAGCTGCCTTTGAGTTGATGGATAAAGGGTTGTTGTATATGAAATTGGTTAAATCGGACCGAAGCGAATATGAGCCACATTTTTGATTGGATTTTTGCTCAATACGAAGGTGTTCCAACGCACCTTATTGTTTTGGAAATGATAGGAGTTGTTTTTGGACTTCTTAGCGTATGGTATTCAAAACGCGAAAATATTTTGGTCTTCCCTACTGGAATAATAGGCACTGGAATTTTTGTTTATATTCTTTTGGTGTTTGGACTTTTGGGAGATATGCTGATTAATGCATATTATTTTATTATGAGTATTATAGGATGGTATCTATGGACCCGAAAAGTGGACGAAACCCATTTTGTACCTATTACAAAAACCACTTCTAAAGAGAAAAAATGGTCCATTGTATTGTTCATTGGAGCAATTGCTTTTGTGTCATTTGTGTATTTTGTTTTTGACAAGTTTGATACATGGACCGCCTATGTTGATACGCTTACCACAGCTATCTTTTTTGTGGGTATGTGGTTAATGGCAAAGAAAAAATTAGAAAACTGGGTATACTGGATTATAGGCGATATCATAACTGTACCTTTATATTGGTATAAAGGACTTATTTTTAGCTCTTTGCTATATTTTTTGCTAACCCTCATTGCTATTTACGGTTATAAAGCATGGAAGAAAAATTTGGGCAAGAGCCCTCAGACCTTATTAAAGTAGTTCTTTTTGGTCCGGAATCTACGGGCAAAACTACACTCTCCGAACAATTGGCAAGACAATATAATACTGTGTGGGTACCTGAATATGCCCGTGAATATTTGCAGAACAAATGGAACAATGAGCGAAAAACTTGTGAGCCAAAAGATTTGTTGCCCATTGCAGAAGGTCAAATTAAGCTGGAAAATGACCTGACCAAAAAGGCAACAGATGTGCTTATTTGTGATACTGATTTGTTGGAAACCAAAGTATATTCCGAGGCATACTATATTGGTCATTGCGATCCAGTTTTGGAAAAATATGCTTTAAAGAACACTTACGATTTATATTTCTTGACCTATATAGATACTCCATGGGAAGCAGATGACCTTAGGGACAAACCCAACGAAAGGGAACAAATGTTCGAATATTTTCAAAACACTTTGGAAAAGTACAATCGGAATTTTGTTATCTTGAAAGGAGATAAAAGGACAAGGCTCAAAACCGCAGTTAAACATATTGATAAACTTCTTAAAAAGACATGATTGACCTAAGTCAAAAAGATTTGGAACAACTTGAAGAAAAAGGAATTTCAAAAGAAAAAGTAGCAGCTCAAATTGAAACATTCAAAGCAGGAATCCCATTTGTAAAGCTGGTAAAAGCAGCTGTAGTTTCAGATGGAATCTTGAGATTTTCCAATGAGGAGCAAAATGAAATAATCCAGTATTTTGAAAATTTCCGAGGTGGATTGGAGTTGTTGAAGTTTGTACCGGCCTCAGGAGCAGCCTCCAGAATGTTCAAAGCTATGTTTAATTTTTTGGATGCTTATGACTCTTCAAAAGAAACACTTTCGGAGTATATTTATCGTACAGGGGACAAGGCTGTTAAACGGTTTACAGAAAACATGTCCAGATTGCCTTTCTATAAATTAATTATGGACAGGATTTCGGGAAAAGCTAAAAATAAGGATGAGGAAGCCTATCTTTTTGTGCAGGAAATGTTAATGTCAGATGGATTAAATTTTGGTTTCTATCCAAAAGGATTGCTGCCCTTCCATAAATATAGCTCTACAAGTGCAACACCTTTTCAAGAACATTTGAAGGAAGCTGCACTATATGCCAAAACAGATGGAGAGGCAAACCTTCATTTTACAATATCAGAACAACACGATGAAATGTTCAGAAGAGAACATTTGGCGGTAAGTCCAAATGTTGCTAAAGCTACCAATACGGAGTTTAAAATTTCATATTCAAATCAAAAACCATCTACAGACACCATTGCTGTGGATATGGAGAACAATCCCTTTAAAAATAGTGATGGCTCCATTCTTTTTAGACCTGGAGGCCATGGAGCATTGATTGAGAACTTAAATGATCAGGATGCAGATGTTATTTTCATCAAGAATATTGATAATGTTGTAATCGATGAAAATTTGGAAACTGTTGCCAATAGTAAAAAAATGTTGGCAGGAGTATTGTTGAAAGCCCAAACCAAAGCGTTTGAATATGCAAAAACACTTGAAAGCGACAGTGTTTCTTCCCAACAGATTGAAGAAATAAAAATCTTTCTTGAAAACGAACTGAACGTTCGTTTTTCCGGAAGCTATGCTTCCAAAAGTTTAGAAGAACAACTTTCAATACTAAAAGACAGCATAAATAGACCTATTCGAGTTTGTGGAATGGTAAAAAATGAGGGTGAGCCAGGAGGAGGCCCATTTTGGATAAGTGATGCGGATGGGAATGTTTCACTTCAGATTATCGAATCTGCACAAATAGACTTGTCTCATGAACAACAAGCGGCAACCTTAAAAAATTCAACTCATTTTAACCCGGTCGATTTAATTTGTGGTATAAGAAACTATAAAGGGGAAAAGTATAATCTACTGGATTTTGTAGATGCTAAGCAGGGCTTTATCACAGAAAAAACCAAAGAAGGGAAAGAGCTTAAAGCTTTAGAGCTTCCAGGTCTTTGGAATGGTGCCATGGCTTTTTGGAACACAATTTTTGTAGAAGTTCCTTTGGTAACGTTCAATCCGGTTAAAACGGTAAACGATCTTTTAAAACCAACACACCAGGCTTAAAAACAAAACCAAATAAATTAAAAAAGACCGCAATTGCGGTCTTTTTTAATTTTAAATGTGACCAAAGAAATAAAACCGTGTCTTATCAATAAAGCGGAACACCAAAGACGTGATTCGTTTTTTAAAAATAGTAAAGCACATCTAGGTGTGGTTGCCTAGATTTTTTTGGTTGGTTGATTTGGTAAAAGGTCGCACATAGTGCGACCTTTTTTTGTGACCAAAAAATAAAAGTTGTGTCCAATAAATAGAAATAAAGAAAATGATTTATAAAATAATCTTGCTTGTAAGTATTCTATCCTTTCTCATATCAATTTTTTTGGTGACATGTTATTCGAATAAGAAATATAAAGGGAAGCAACAAAAATAATTTGGATGATGCTATGCGTACACTAACCGGGTGTTGTCCATTTATGTCAATATCAATCTAAATCTTTTTGCTCCATAGAAAGATTTTGGATGTTGGCAAAGTGAAAAGGCTGCTTAGGCAGCCTTTTTTGTATAAAAAGTATACAATCAAATTCACTTTTACACACAAATACACAATATCCGTATTTGTAATAATTCATAAAAAATTGATTTTCAATGATTTAAAATTAATTTAAATAATGGCATCGAATTTTCATAAGGATAAGCAAGTTTAATTTTAAAATAGAATACCATGAGAAAATTGATTTTTGCAACTGTATTATCCTTTGTTGGTGTAACAGCATTCGCCCAAGAAGAAACTGCTGAATTACCAGTAGATGAAACTACAATAGTAACAGAAGTACAAGATTTTGAGGAAATAAGTGTTTCCGATCTTCCAGAAGCTATTTCCAGTGCTGTGGCAAAGGATTATCCAACGGCAACTGTGGATAAAGCTTATAAAAATGAATCAAACCAGTACAAATTGGAGGTGTCATTAGAAGATGGCACCACTGGTACCTTATATGCCGATGCTGAAGGAAACTGGATAGAGATATAACACATATTTTAAATCGTGTTAGGTTAGTTTGGTTGAAGAGAGGTCTGTGTTCGCGGGCCTCTCTTTTTTATGATAATTTTACAATGCACTTGAAGTCTCATCCTGGTTCAGTATCGTATATTAGATACTGAGATATGCCCAAAATCTTAATCATTGAGGATGACACCGCTTTTTGTCAAATGCTCCAGAGCTTTTTGACCAAGCATAATTTTGATATTTCCATAAGTTATACCATCAAGGAAGCCAAGGAACAACTTAGCACCTCTTTTTTTGATATAATTCTTTCAGATGTAAGGCTTCCTAAGGGTGATGGAATTTCGTTTTTAGCGCATATAAAGGAAAAGTCTCCAAAAACCCAAGTAGTTTTAATGACAGGCTATGCTGAGGTAAAATCTGCTGTTGATGCAATGAAAAAAGGCGCCTTTGACTATATTTCAAAGCCCTTTACCCCGGAGAATATTCTTTCAATCATTAAAAATGCCTTGAATCCTGCGGTAAAACGGAAGATGGGTGACTTGGAACCCCAAAAAGATAGGTCAACTAAAAATAACGATCAAACCAATAGTTTGGTTGGTTTCAGTGAAGTTTCCAAAAAGTTGCAACAATATATTGATTTGGTGGCCCCAACCAATATGTCGGTTTTAATAAGTGGCGAAAGCGGAACCGGAAAGGAAGTTACTGCCAAAGCTATTCATGAAAAGAGCAATCGAAATAATCATAATTTTGTAGCCGTGGATTGTGGAGCCATACCAAAAGAGATTGCGACAAGTGAATTCTTTGGGCATCTGAAAGGTAGTTTTACGGGTGCTGTTGAAGATAAAGAAGGTCATTTTGAGGCTGCAAATGGAGGCACTCTTTTTTTAGATGAAATTGGAAATCTCTCTTACGAAAATCAAGTGCAATTGCTTAGAGCCCTACAAGAACGAAAAATTAAACGTGTTGGAGGAACAAAGGAGATTTCGGTAGATGTGCGCATTGTTGTTGCAACCAACGAGAACCTATTGGAGGCCGTTGCGGAAGGAACGTTCAGGGAAGATTTGTATCATAGATTGAATGAATTTTCTATTGAGATACCATCATTACAGGAACGGATAGAAGATTTAATGCTCTTTGCCAATTACTTTTTGGACAAAGCAAACAAGGAACTGAGCAAAAATGTCGTCGATTTTTCCGAAGAAGTAAAACAAATTTTCCATAACTATTCATGGCCGGGAAACCTTAGGGAATTAAAAAATATGATAAAAAGAGCAGTACTGTTTTCAGATGGAGATCTGGTAATGCGAAGTTCAATTCCCAAAACATTGGGTATGACTTCTGAAGTATCATCAGAATCCAAGTTTTCTAAATCCAATTATGAGAAAGAAAAAATTATCAAAGCTTTAAAACAAACAAACTTCAACAAAAGTAAGGCAGCCAAATTGCTTCAGATAACCAGGAAAACACTCTATAACAAAATCAATCAATATCAACTGGAAGTTTAGTCAAATAAACATGAATTTCTTTTTCCAGATTTGAAACGGTATGTTTTAGGAATTCAAAATCCTTTTTGTCAATAGCATTGGGAGCAATGTGTTCAAATTTTTCTAAGATTGGAATCGCCTTGCTAACATTTAGTTGCCTAAACATAGGAAGCATTCTGTGCGAAATGTTTCTTACTTCACTATAAATGTTATTTTTTATTCCATCTGAAAGCGATGTCATATTCCTTGCGGTTTCTTCTAAAAAACTTTCCAAAACACTTCGCAAAGCTTCGGGGTTTTCTACAAAAGAAGCAACCGTATCCGTGCTAAACTCAGAAGAACTATTTTTTGGAATTGTAACAGTTTCCCGGTTCGCATCGGGCAAAAAGTCTACAAAATGAGCTAGTGTATCTAAGAGGTGCTTATTGGAAAAAGGTTTTTGGAGCACTTCTACAAATCCGGCAGAGAGATATTTGCTTTTGCCCAGTACTTTTTGGCCTGTCATGGCTAATATCGGCTGATTTTTGTAATGTGAAAAGTCGCCATTTTTTAGTTTATGGAGTACCTCGAACCCACCTACTTTTGGCATTTGAATATCGGTCAGCACAATATCATAGTAAATATCAGCAGTTTTTTCAAAAGCTGTGAAACATGAGAAAGTATGAGTGGTAATTTGGTGTATCTCCAAGACTTCCTTGAGCAGTTCCAGCATGGTTTCATCGTCATCAAAAATGAGTACAGATAATTGATGCTTAAAATGATCAATGGATGGATTTTGCAGAGGAATTGGCATATTTGAAAATTCCAAGGGCAATGAAAGTTTAAAAGTACTTCCTTTATTTTTCTTACTTTCCAGAGTCAAGGTGCCACCCAATAATTTGGTCAGTTTTTTGGAGATGGTTAGCCCTAAGCCATAACCCCCATATTTTTTTTCTGTTGAATCTTCGGCTTGTGTAAATTCTTGAAATATAAGCTCCTGGTTTTTAATTTCAATTCCAATACCGGAGTCAATCACCTGTATTTTGATATATGGTTTGTGTTCTTTGTCTTCTACAAAAGCGCTTATTTTCACAAAACCCTTATAGGTGAATTTAAAAGCATTTCCAATTAGATTGGTAAGTATTTGGCGTATTCTAAAAGGGTCGCTTAGAATAGGTTTTTTTAGTACTTCGGACACTTCAAAAATAAGGTCAATACTCTTATTTGAATGTACTTCCTTAAAATGCGAAGTAACTTCAATAATTAGGTTATAAAGCACAAAAGGCACTTTCTCAATGGTAATTTTCCCAACCTCCAATTTTGAAAAGTCCAATAAATCGTTCGCCAAGCTTTCCATATAGCCTGAAGCTGATTTCACTTTTTTTAAATAGGTCAGCTGTTTGTTATTAAGGCCGCTGTGCTCCATCAGTTCGGCGTAGCCACTGACTGTATTCAACGGGGTCTTTAAATCATGACTTACGGTTGAAATTAATTGTTCCCTGCTCTTTAAAAGGGATTCGGAATATTTTTTCTCTTTTTCCAATTGTTTTCGGTACTCCTGTATTCGCCAAAAGTCCTTTGATATTAAAAAGGTAAAGATGATTACAACCAGAAGACCAAGGAAGACAGCCCCACCAGCCAACCAAATGCTTTTTCTTAAGATTTGTTGTTTGTTGAAATTGTCCCGATAGGCATTTAGTATGATCTCTTTTTCCAGAGAGGAGATTATACTTCTTAATTTCTGTGATAACTCAAGATCAGTTCTATAGATTTCGAGTTCCTTTTGAACTACGGAGCGTTCAATTCTAAGGTTTTCTGTTTTAGCCTCTTGTAAAAAGGATTTGGATACTTGCAAAATGGAATCTAAAGTGTTTGAATCAGTATTTTTGCCTGATTCTGAAGGGATGTTTTTATTGAGGAATGCCACATATTCTTGAATGGACTTTTGAGTTTCCAAGGGCAGGGTATTAAAATTTGGGACAAAAGTTTCAGGGGTAATTCTTCCCATATCCACTTCCATTTTATGAAATGTCTTCAGTAGCGAATCAATGGAAGTACTATTTCTGTTTTGGACTTTTAACTTTCTTAGTTCGGCACTGTTATAGACTTTTTGAAGCAACAACTTCTGGATACTATCTAATTTGTTGGTCTGGTTATCATTACTGGTCAATAGTTTTAAAGTATCTATAATACTGGCCATGGAGTCTACTTTTCGTGCATAGGCCTGAAGATTTTTTGTTTTGTTGCTCTGTGTGGCAAGCTTTGACAAATTTTCTGCTTCATAAAGCTCGGCAAACAACGCATTGGTTTTCAATAGCTTTAAATTGTCTTCCCCTATGTTTTGGGAAGAAGTGTAGTTTTTGAATTGGGAATAGATAAAAATGCCCGCCAAAAGTGCCAATAAACCTAAAACTAGATAGCTGACTACGATTTTTAATGTAAATCTGTTGTTTGATTTGGGGTACATAAAAAAGTATTACTCAATTATATACGAGTTCCTACATGGATTACGGTGTTTATCAAAAGTTAAAAAAACTGATTTTTTGTTATGAAAAACGAATAGGGCAAACTACATTTGCCCCATCTCAAAGGGGTGCTTTTTAAATAAGGCTGAGATTATACCCAATGAACCTGGGCGGGTAATGCTGCCAAGGGATTGCGCGTAGCGCACTTGGAATTTCTATGTTTCTTTTGAAACAAAAATCAATTTTTAACAAGAATAATAGCCCCTTTTATTCGTAACATTTTTACGAATGAAAACTATATTCACAACTTTTGCCCTTTGTGGGCTGGCACTTATTGGAAGTGCTCAAGAAAAACCAACAGATTCGCTGCAAGGCAAAAAAATTGTATTGGACGAGGTGTTGGTTCAAGCTATTCGGGTAACAAAGGAGTTTCCCATTACCTTTTCCAATTTGGACAAGGACGAAATCGCTCCCAGAAACCTAGGTCAGGACATCCCGGTTTTAATGAACTTTTTACCTGGTGTGGTTACAACATCAGATGCTGGAGCGGGGATTGGTTACACGAGTATTCGTGTGCGTGGTAGTGACGCAACAAGGGTTAACGTTACCATAAATGGTGTTCCCTACAACGATGCTGAATCACAAGGAACTTTTTGGGTAAATATGCCAGATTTTGCTTCATCTACCGAAAGTTTGCAATTACAACGCGGAGTTGGCACATCTACAAATGGTGCCAGTGCTTTTGGCGCCAGTTTAAATCTATTGACCGATGCTTTTTCAAATGAAGCCTATGCAAGAATTTCTTCATCCGTTGGAAGCTTCAACACCTTAAGGAATAACCTAAAATTTAGCACAGGCCTGCTTAATGACCATGTTGAAATCTCAGGAAGACTATCAAGAATTACCTCTGATGGATATATTGATAGGGCTTCATCAGAACTGGAATCGTATTTTCTTCAAGGAGCGTACAAGGATGAAAATACATTGATAAAAGCATTATTGTTTGGTGGTCATGAGGTCACCTACCAATCTTGGTTTGGAATTGATGCAGAAACGTTAAGGACCAACAGAACTTTCAACCCTGCAGGAATCTATACTGATGAAAATGGAGCTACCCAATTTTATGATAGAGAAGAGGACAACTATAAACAAGATCATTTTCAGTTGCATTGGAATGAGAAAATCAGTTCAACATGGAGCTCCAATATAGCTTTACACTATACAAGAGGTCGTGGGTATTTTGAGCAGTTCCGAGAGGATGATGATTTTGAAACCTATGGATATGAACCTTTTGCAATTGACGGAGAAGAGATAAACACCACAGATTTAATCCGAAGAAGATGGTTGGTCAATGATTTTTATGGAACCGTACTATCACTAAATCACCAGAAGGAAAATTTGGATTTAATTATTGGTGGTGGGTATAATGTATATAAAGGTGACCATTTTGGAGAAGTAATTTGGACTCAGTTTGCAAACTCTGGCGTTATTGGCGACAGATATTACGATGATAATTCTACGAGAACGGATTTCAACGGCTATGTTAAGGCCAATTACAAATTAGATGGTAAATGGTCCATATTTGCAGATATGCAATATAGGAGCGTGGGGTATGAAGCCAATGGTGAAGATACCGGTTTGGTGGACGACACCTTTAACTTTTTTAACCCTAAAGCAGGTGTTACTTTTAACATGAATCCTAATAATAACTTCTATTTTTCCTATGCCGTAGCAAATAGGGAACCCAACCGGAATGACTACGAAAACGGAAATCCCAAACCAGAAAGATTGAATGATTTTGAGTTGGGATGGCGTTATGTTTCTCCAGATTTTCAGTTAAATACCAATCTATATTACATGCGCTACCAAGACCAATTGGTACTTACCGGAGAACTAAATGATGTGGGTGCACCACTCAGGGCCAACGTTGGAGATAGCTATCGTTTGGGCTTGGAGATTGATGCGACTATTACATTGGGAGATAAGTTCAGTTTACGGCCCAATATTGCATTGAGTGACAATAGAAATATTGATTTTGTATTTCAAAGAGATGGAACTCTTCAGGATTTAGGAAACACAAATATCGCATATTCACCCAATGTAGTGGCTGGGAATATCCTTTCATTTCTGCCAAACGAAAACCTTCAATTATCCCTGTTATCAAAATTTGTGGGCAAACAATATATGGGGAATATAGACTCTGAAGCCTCAATTCTGGAGAGTTATTGGCAGACAGACTTCAATGTTCAGTATGTTATTGAAACAAACTCGTTTGTTAAAAGTATTGTGCTTTCTGGTTTGGTAAACAATATTCTTGATGCGGACATTGTATCAAACGGATACTTTTTTACCTATGATGATGATTTTTCCAACCCCGGAACCATTACCACTATTGAAGGTAACGGATTTTATCCACAGGCAGGGATAAACTTTTTAATAGGGGCAACCATTAATTTTTAATTTGGCCTATTTCTATTTTATGGGATTCTGTACTTTTAGTCTATGAATACAGAATCCCATATTTTTTTCAATAAATCAACCATACGCTGGGGCGTAATTGGCTGTGGAGATGTTACAGAAAAGAAAAGTGTGCCAGCGTATCAAATGACCGAAGGATTTGAAGTGACCATGGTTATGCGTCGTAACTCCGAAAAAGCAAAAGACTATGCCAAACGGCATAATGTGCCTTTTTGGACATCAGATGCCGGTGAGGTTATTGAAAACCCAGATATTGATGCTGTCTATATAGCCACACCTCCAGACACGCATAAATTTTATGCCCTTCATGTTGCGGCCGCGGGGAAACCATGTTGTATTGAAAAACCTATGGCACCAAATTATCAGGATAGTTTGGCAATTTATGAAGCCTTTAAAACAAGGAATCTGCCACTTTTTATAGCCTACTATCGCAGGTCCCTTCCAAGATTTCAAAAAATAAAGGAATGGTTAGATGATAATTTGATTGGTGAGGTAAGGCATATTCAATGGGAGAAGACCAAACCTCCTAGTGCGATGGATTTAAATGGAGACTATAATTGGAGAACAGATAAAACTATAGCGCCTGGAGGCTATTTTGATGACTTGGCAAGTCATGGACTGGATTTGTTCACCTTTTTACTTGGAAATATTAAAGAAGTCAACGGTATAGCCCTGAATCAACAAGGATTGTACACTGCATATGATGCCATTACAGGAAGTTGGCTGCATGAAGGAGGAATTACCGGAAAAGGCAACTGGAATTTTGGAACATATCATCGTGTTGACAAAGTCGAAATTTTTGGTTCCGATGGAAAAATAAGTTTTGCTATTTTGGATGATGCACCAATTGAACTGGAAAATTCCTCGGGACACCAAGTATTGGATGTTCCACATCCAGAACATATTCAAGAGCAACACGTACAAAATATTAAAAATCACCTTCTGGGAAAAGCAGTACATCCATCCACGGGAGACTCTGGCCTTCATACCAGTTGGGTCATGGATAAAATACTGAATACTATTTAATTACTCCTAATTCGAAATAGTTATGATGTTTCCACTTTGTGAGGCATTGTAAAAAAGAAGGTCGTAATATCGATTCCCGTCATCCGGTCTGTTCAATTGTTGGCCGGTAAAAAGATTATAGGTGTAATCTTCACAGGAACATATTACATTTTGCCCATCTAGGGTCATTGTGGAACAATTGTTTGGGGCATGGTTAGGACAACTTGCTTCAAAAGCAAAAAAAGAATCCAACCCAGATTTAATTACAAAAACGCCTCTGGTTCCCACACCATTGTTTCCTACATATATCGGGTTGCCTATATTGTTCAGGCTATTGTAAAGTGGCAGATTCAAATCCAATTCAAACCTAAAATTCACTTCTTGTAAATATGGATTTCTATTGGTGCCATCAGAATCACAAGAGAATAAAAAAATAAAAAAAATAAAGCCCCAGGAGTACCTCATAGTTTGGATTTCAAAACATTAGTTGGACAAATTTGGGCAAAAAATACCTATATTTGCGTTAAATCCTCGCTAAAAACCTATGCAAATCATAGAAGCAGTTGGGGATTTTTGTATTTGTAGAAATAAAGTGCATTGGGAAAATTTTTTGGTTTTCTTCAATGTTCTTTTGTATTAAATTATGACGATATGAGTAAAGTATCTTATTATACGGCTGAGGGACTAAAAAAATTAAGGGAAGAACTGAACTACTTAAAAGACGTGGAAAGGCCCAAAGCCTCTCAGGCAATAGGTGAAGCTAGGGATAAGGGAGATCTATCCGAAAATGCTGAATATGATGCGGCCAAGGAAGCACAAGGTCTTTTGGAGATGAAGATTTCAAAAATGGAGGAAACTTTGGCCAATGCAAGATTAATAGATGAATCGCAATTAGATACATCAAAAGTGTTGGTTTTATCTACCGTAAAGTTGAAAAATCAAACCAATGGAATGGAAATGAAATACACCTTGGTTGCCGAAAGCGAGGCTGACATTAAGACAGGGAAAATATCGGTTACATCTCCCATTGGAAAGGGATTGCTGGGCAAATCGGTTGGTGATGTTGCTGAGATTACCGTACCCAATGGAACGTTAAAGTTTGATA